>NYTV01000094.1 GCA_002683685.1 Paracoccaceae bacterium | reverse complement strand
TGGTGAGCCAGCGCCGGTTTTTTTGCGGTCTCGGACGGCCTGGGGCGAAATGTTCAATTACTGCCAAAATGGCGAAGAGGCCTAGAAATATGGCGAGGCGTAGCACAGCGTCTTGGGACATCTGCGTGCTCCTCTTTATGTTCTTATGGGTGCATCGGGCGATCGGATTAGAGTTCCTGCCCCATGATCCGTGAATAATTCCAGAAGGCAGGCATTCGGCGCGCGCCCGTCGATAATCACCACCGCCCGGACACCGCCCGCAATCGCTTCCAGCGCGGTTTGTGTTTTTGGGATCATGCCGCCCGCAATCACGCCAGTGTCGGTCAATTCTTTGATATTGTCGGGCGACAATTCTGTGAGCACGTCACCATCTGCATTCTTCACGCCTGACACATCGGTCAATAGCAAAAGTCGATCGGCCTTGAGCGCTGCGGCAATGGCGCCGGCCACTGTATCGCCATTGATGTTGAAGGTCTCCCCGGCATCGCCTGCGCCAAGCGGTGCAATGACCGGGATCATATCGGCTTCAAAAAGCGTATTCAGCACGGTTGGATCAATATCGCGCGGCCTGCCAACCAACCCCAATTTCGGATCTGCGACATCGCAGGTCATCAAACTTGCGTCCTTGCCCGATAGGCCAACCGCGCGCCCGCCCTGCGCGTTGATGGCCTGCACGATCCGCTTATTGACGCGACCTGACAGAACCATTTCAACCACTTCCATCGTGGCCGCATCGGTGACGCGTTTTCCGTCAACGAAGTCCGATTGAATATCAAGGCGCTTGAGCATGTCGTTTATCATCGGCCCGCCGCCATGCACAATCACCGGATTCACCCCCACTTGCTGCATCAAAACAACGTCACGCGCGAAGGACTCCATGGCCGCATCGCTACCCATGGCATGGCCGCCAAATTTTATGACCACTGTTGCGCCGTCATAGCGCTGTAGATAGGGCAAGGCTTTTGACAAAGTGCCTGCGGTGGATATCCATTCGCTTTTCATGGGATGATCTTTCTTAGGCCGTTGGTAGAAGCGTAGTGAATCCAAGTTGTGCTGCCAAGAGTCTTTTGCGGATGCGCAGCTACTCTAAGCTCGAGATTACTGCGCGCATTGTCGCGATGCCGGCGCCTTTTTCTGAGCTTGTTAAAATCAGTTCTGGAAAGGCAGCGGGGTGTTTGGCCAATTTCCCGCGCACTTGCGCCAAAACCCGGTCTCGTTCGTGGTCTTTGATTTTATCGGCCTTGGTCATCACCACCTGAAAGGTTAGGGCGGATTGGTTCATGAGCTGCATGATCTCCTCATCCACCGATTTGATCCCGTGGCGACTGTCGATCAAGACAAAGGCTCGGCGTAGATTGGGGCGGCCAGACAGGTAGTTTTTCAAAAGACGTTGCCACTTTTCGACCACTGCGAGTGGCGCATTGGCATAGCCATAGCCGGGCAGGTCGACCAAATAGCGCGCCTCGCCCAGTTCGAAGAAATTGATCTCCTGGGTGCGCCCGGGGGTATTGGAGGCTCGGGCTAGACCCTTGCGATTGGTCAGCGCATTGATCAAGCTGGATTTGCCCACATTTGAACGTCCGGCAAAGCAGACCTCGACACGATCGGCATCGGGCAGCCCGTCCATGGCAACCACACCTTTGAGAAAATCCACCGGACCTGAAAACAATCTACGCCCCAATTCGGCGGCAGCGTCGCTTTCAGGTTCCGCGATTGGGAAAGGTAGGATCATAACAGCTCCAACGTGTCATCGAGTGAGAGTTTGCCCGGTTCGATCACGCGGGCATAGAGACCGAAATCCTGATGACCGCACAGAGCGTTCAAAGCGCCAAGGGTATCGGCATCTCGCAGGCCTGTGTCTGGATTGGCGGTTGTTGCCAAGCAGCGCATAATTGGCTCGACGCCTTCAAACACCACGCCGCCAATGCGAAACTTTTGTCCGAGCCACCTGTGCTCAACCCATGGTTCTAGCCCGTCAATCCAGAGATTACCGCGCCACCGATGCGGTGACAGCGGCTGGCTCATATGCTCAGAAAGAGCACGCAAGGAAGCATGGCTGTTAATGCTGATGGAGGGAAAATCCGTATCGGTAAAGCCCCGCTCCGGAAGGCGCAAAATGCGCGCTGATTGAGCCCGGTCCGCAGGCATCAAAGGTTTGACCCAGGCCAAAAATCCCGAGAGCTGCCGCTCATCATCGGGTTGAAAGGTAAAGTCTTTACGGTTCGGGTGCGATAGGGTGAGGCTTTGATCCGTCTCATTTAGCCGCAGGGTGATCGCCATCAGCTGGGGCGCTTTTGCGACGCGGGAGAAATTGGTGCAGGCTGCCCATTCCCGGCCATTGGCCTTGGATATCTCATGGGCCACAGCCCAGCGACGATCCCAGGGCATGGCAGCACCCTGAGATAATGTCACTTCGGCTAAGGCCTCACGCCCATGAGATTTCAGCGGGTGGCGGAATATTTTCGTAACGCGCGGCATATCAGCTCTTCTTTTTCGATCGTTTGAGGCTGCTGGTGATATTGCCAAAGACATCGGGTTTGACCCCTTGGCTACGCATGATCGAATATTGCTGAATGAAAGTGATCGTATTGTTGGCAATCCAGTAGACCACGAGCCCAGAAGCGAAGCCGCCCAGCATGAACATAAACACCCAAGGCATCCAGGCGAAGATCATCGCCTGTGTTGGATCTGTTGGCGCGGGATTGAGTTTTTGCTGCATCCACATGGAAATGCCCAAAAGCAGTGGCAAGATACCAATTAAGATCAAGGCCACGATAGATCCGGGCTCTGGCGCACCCCAAGGTAGGAGGCCGAACAGGTTGATTATCGAGGTTGGATCGGGTGCGGAGAGATCTTGAAATGGACCGAACCAGCTGGCGTGGCGCAACTCCAGCGTCACAAAGATCACTTTATATAAGGAAAAGAAAATTGGGATCTGCGGTAAGATGGGCAGGCAGCCAGCAGCGGGGTTGACCTTATTTTTCTTATAAAGCTCCATCATACCCTGCTGCATTTTTTGCCGGTCGTCCCCAGCGCGCTCTTTGAGCTTTTCCATTTCTGGCTGAAGCTCTTTCATCCGCGCCATAGAAACATAGGATTTATAGGCCAAGGGCAAAAGCAGCGCTTTGATCACGAGAGTCAAGCAGATGATCGACCAGCCCATATTGCCGATGAAACCGTTCATCGTATGCAGCAGCCAGAATATGGGTTTGGTCAAGAAATAGAACCAACCCCAGTCGATGCTGTCGACGAAGCGATCCACACCCTTGTCGTTTTGGTAGCCGCGGATCACTTCCCATTCCTTCGCGCCTGCGAAGAACTGCGATGTGACTGTTGTTGAGGCACCCGCTTCGATGGTCTGTGTTGGCTGCACGGCTTCGGTCAAATAGACGTCGTTGTTGATGTCATATTTGGCAACGGATTTGAACGCGCCCTGTGGCACAATTGTGGTCATCCAATAATGATCCGTGAATCCGATCCATCCGCCCTCGGCGACTTGCACAACATCGGCTGGCGCGCGCTCTTTGGGGTTGATATCGAATTCCGGCATATTGCCATATTTGGTTTCGTTCAATTCACCGTCGGACATGCGCACCATGCCTTCGTGCAAAATGAAAAAGCCTTTGAGGTTGGGTGGCTCGCCGTGGCGGGCAATTTGGCCGTAGGGAGCCAGTGCAACCGGAGTTGCGCCGTCGTTTTGCACCGTTTGCTCAACTGAGAACATGAAATTTTCATCGACCGATATCACGCGCTGAAAGGCCAGGCCTTTTCCGTTGTCCCAGGTCAGTGTGACGGGGGACGTGGGGGTCAACTGGGTCGAATTGGAGGACCAAACTGTGCTCGGCCCCGGCACATCGGCCGGATCAACGCCAGAAGCGGCGGCCCAGCCGTTTATGCCGTAATAAGCGTTATCGGAGCCTTCCGGTGACAGAAGCGTCACGATTTCGGAACCTTCTTGTATGGTTTCAGTGTAATCTTTCAGGCGCAAATCATCAATGCGTCCGGCGAGAAGTGATAGGGAGCCTTCGAGGCGCGGCGTGCTGATCGTGATGCGTTTGGCCGTGGCGACGGCTTGTGCGCTGCCTGTGCCCATATTTGTGCTCACCTCGGCAGTGTCGGGGGCGGTTGCGGCAACGGGCGCGGTTTCACTCTGGGCCTGCTCTGGTGGCGGCGCAGTTTGCGGTGGCGCAATTGCGAACCAGGCCAGCATCACTGCAAAGCTAAGGCCCGTGGCCAAGAGAAGGTTTTTATTTTGATCGTCCATTTGAGCCCACCATGCGTCATTTGCCCGATATTGGGTTATATGCGGTTCAACCGCCGGCAAGGCGAAAGGTCAAGTAGATTCGGGGATTTCTTGGCTTTTAGCGCCCTTTATGCCAATTTTGCGGGTGATGCGATTGTGGTATTGCGAAGCCCACTTTTGCAATTGTTCAAGGGGCATAGGCCTACCGATTCCGTAGCCCTGCCCGTGGCCGCAGCCAAGTTTTTGCACGACACGCAGCTCCGCATCGGTTTCAATTCCCTCAGCTATGGTGTCAAGATTAAGGCCTTCGGCCAATAAGACTAAAGCCGCCAACATGTCTTGCTTTTTGGGGTCCTGATCGATGTCGTAATTAAAGGAGCGATCTATTTTCATTCGGTTGATGTCCAATTGGCGCAGGGAATCGAACGGATTTTGCGCGGTACCAAAGTCATCAAGATCAACGTGACATCCGAGTTTAGCCAAAGAATTAACCGAGTGGCGCACGGGCGATGCCGCGTCTTGAACCACAACATTTTCAAGTACCTCAATTGAGATCCGATTTGGGTGTAGATCGAATTGGTCCAGCGCCCATAGGATTCGGTTGACCAAATGCGGATGCTCTAGATCGGCTTGTGCGAAATTGACGCCGACATGGGGTACGAAAATTCCAGCGTCTTCCAGGTCGCGCATGGCGCTTAGGGCGTCATGCAGTATCGTGTCTGTCAATTTGTGCCAAAGTTGCGCTTCAGCGACTGAGGTTAAAACGTCAGCGGCGCAACCAAGCCATGACTTGGATGGTGCCAGCGTGCCAATGCTTCCATGCCGGTGATCTGGCCATCGCTGAGGCTTACTTGTGGTTGAAAATACGATCGAATTTCCCAGTTATTGAAGGCAGATTGAAGGTCTTGTGTGATGTTAAAATGGTCCTTGGCTTTGGCGGGGAGGCTGGGCGGAGTGATGGTGGATGCTTGGGTGGCCGCAGCCCCAAGCAAGACCGCAGTCATCGTGGCACATGGGATCGCGGCCCAAAGGCCGGCCTCTGGCGGGAAGACCCGTGCCAACGGGCCACAATAGGCCATTGTACAATTTGCCAGCGGTGGGGTTTTGCCGAAAAGTCACGGGTCGTCCTCACTGTCGTCAGGACAGTTAGCGGATAAATCGTAAGGATTGGCTTAATCGGCGGGAGAATTTCACTCGTCGCGCGGCTCAAGCGCCAGGCCGCAGAAATCAAACAACTTGCTATCAAGCAGATGGGAGGGGCGGGCATTGGTCAAGGCGCGAAACAGCACATTGCGCCGTCCGGGATGATTGGCCTCCCAGCCATCTAAAATTGACTTTACCTGCTGACGCTGCAACCCATCTTGGCTGCCGCAGAGATCACAGGGAATGATTGGGTAATTCATAGCTTTGGCAAAAGCTTCGCAATCTTGCTCAGCCACATGCGCAAGGGGGCGGTATAAAAACAGGTCTTTATCTTCATTGACCAGCTTGGGCGGCATTGTCGCCAATCGGCCGCCATGGAACAGGTTCATGAAAAATGTTTCTAAAATATCATCGCGGTGGTGACCCAAAACCACGGCGGAGCAGCCTTCCTCGCGGGCGATACGGTATAGGTTGGCGCGCCGCAACCGGGAGCATAGTGCGCAAAAGGTGCGCCCGGTCGGTGTTTTGTCCATGACCACGGAATAGGTGTCCCGGTATTCAATGCGATGCGGCACCTGCATGCGTTCAAGGAACTCAGGCAGCACCGTTGCTGGAAAGCCCGGCTGACCCTGATCGAGATTGCAGGCAATCAATTCAACTGGCAGCAAGCCGCGCCATTTCAACTCATAGAGCACCGCCAGGAGCGCATAGCTGTCTTTTCCGCCCGATAGGCAGACCAACCAGCGTGCCCCTGACTCTATCATCCCATAGTGTTCGATGGCTTCGCGGGTATTGCGCAGCAGGCGCTTGCGGAGCTTTTTAAACTCAGTGGTTTTTGGCGCTCCCTCAAAGAGGGGATGAATTTCTGTATCGTCATCTAACATGCGCTCCTTATGCCCAAGCCGCTGATGGGTTGCAATTGCTCTTGGATCGGTCTGGTTACAAAAGGAATATGCAAGGATTGGGCGGTTTATGCGCAGGTGGCAAGCCAATATTCCGGCGGATATGCGGGTTCATCGGCAAGCGGGTTACGCGCATGGTTTTGCGCCGCATTAATTTGAGTTTGAGGATTTGGCCCAAGACCCGAAAAGTTCCGTGGTCTTTGATCAAGTCTTGAATATGGGCGAAGAGGTGGTCGCGTTCAATAAGTGTCATGATATGTCTTCTGAACGGGCAGAAGCCACGCTCAATGTTGTAAAACAGACAGCCGCGGCCTGGGGCCGGAGGCTTGTAAATTGGATGGAGTTATGAGGGTTGGGCCCTAAAGTTTGGGCGAGGCAGAGGGCAAAAGAAGCCTGGTGACAGATGCGCTAGGAGGCAGCGCCTTGATTGCCACACGACACTCATCTTCAGGCGAGAGATTTGGGCAAAACATCCCGCTCGTGTAGATTTTTGGTCACGATTTAGGAGGGTGTTTTTCCGGTACCGGGTCGTAGCCATCGCCGCCAAAAGGGTGACACCGCCCCAAGCGCCGGACGATCAACGCAAAGCCTTTGAGCGCGCCGTGCTTTTCGAGTGCCTCAAGCGCATAGGCTGAGCAGGTGGGTTGATACCGGCAATTAAATCCCACCCATGGGCTGAAAAACAGCCGGTAAAACCGCACGGGGAGGGCTAGGATATGGGTGAAGATCGTCATGGCTTGGCTTGCAATTTTCGCAAAGAGGCTAAGAGCTCCTCCTGCAGCGCAGTGAATTTGGTGGAGGCGGTGACATTGGCACGGCCAATGAGCACATAATCATGGCCGATCTGGCCAAACCGTGGCAAAATCAGCCGGGCGATTTCGCGTAGTCGGCGTTTGGCACGGTTGCGCGCCACAGCATTGCCGACCTTCTTGGAACAGGTGAAGCCCACGCGCAGCGCCTGCGCATCGCCCCTGTCACGCGCCTGAAGTACGAAGCTTGTGGAATGGACCCGTTTCGCATGGGCCAGCCGCAAAAAGTCTTTGCGGTGTTTCAAATGTTCCAACAACAATAAGTCCGACGACCCATGATCGCCGGACTTATCGGTACTAAATTCAGACATCACTGATCGGGCGCTTATGCGCTCAACGATTTCCGGCCACGAGCGCGGCGTGCATTCAGAATTTTGCGGCCAGCTTTTGTGGCCATGCGTGCACGGAAACCGTGGCGGCGTTTGCGAACGAGGTTCGATGGTTGGAATGTGCGTTTCATCACGAAATCTCCGGTTGGTTCAGCTCAACTGCTAAGCCATTTATTTCAGGACCTAGGCTTTAGGGCCTGATCGTCCGCGAGTCAAACAGACAATGCGTTATTTTCGGCAAAATTCTTTCAGAATGTTTATAATCACTGAAACATTTTCGTGATTCTGATCAATGGCGCGTGAGGTAGGGTAGGAAAACCCCTTTTTGCCAGGCATGTGTAGGGACATAACAATATGTGGGGATTTTGATAATGCAGGCATTCTTGCCATCGGTATTTCGCCTAGTGGCGCATTATCGCTTCGCGATCTTATTGTTGGTTTTTGTGGTATCGGCGTCCTGTTTTCTACAAGGGTATTTAAGCTTCGACAACTTGCGAGAGCACCGTGCGATTTTGACTGAATTTCGCGATGCCAATTACCTCGTGGCGGTCGTGCTCTTCATTCTTGTCTACACTTTGTTCGTAGCCTTTTCAGTGCCGGGAGGCTTGCTTCTGTCCCTGACCGGCGGATTTTTATTCGCAACCTTTCCGGGAGTGTTTTACAACATGGTGGGGGCGACTTTGGGAGCGAGCGCAATTTTCTTGGCGGCGCGTTGGGGATTCGGCGCAAATCTTGCCGCCACTTTGCAAAATTCCGAAGGTTTGGTCAAAAAAATCAAGGATGGCGTGGATGAGAACCAATGGTCCATGCTATTCCTCATCCGCTTGGTTCCGGGGGTGCCGTTCTTTTTGGCCAATCTGGTGCCAAGTTTTCTAGATGTGCCCCTGCGCCGCTTTGTTATTTCAACTTTCCTTGGCATTTTCCCGGGGGCTTTGGTGTTTACCTCCATTGGTGCGGGGCTGGGCGACATCTTTGAGCGCGGGCAGACACCGCATCTTGCGGTTGTGTGGGAGGCGCAAATTATTTTGCCGATTTTGGGCCTTTGCGTGCTCTCGGCCTTGCCGGTCTTGCTGAAGCTTTTACGCGGCAAGAAGGGAATTTGAGTATGGAGCGGATAGATACAGATATTTTGGTGATTGGTGGCGGCGCGGGTGGCCTCTCTGTTGCGG
>NYTV01000093.1 GCA_002683685.1 Paracoccaceae bacterium | reverse complement strand
TGCTGGCCGGCACCGCCTTACTTTGGCTGATCATGACAAATAAGCGCGCCATATAGACCGGAGTTTACTCGCAGCGCCAAGCCCACCACCCCCGCGCGAGGGCCGCGCCAATGCGAAACTCGGGAATCGCTCCGATTTCCACGGCGCCTGGATTTTTTCGCACGAAGCCCAATGTCCTTCGACAATGGGCAGTTTCGATCAATGCCGGTGAGGGGATGAATTCACCCGTCATATCAAGCGCTTGAATGCAGAGCTCTCGGTAAATGTGAAGCTTTTGATCTTCCGCCCAAACGGGTGTCTTACGCGCAATCAAATCGGGTACCCCGCGTAAAAACCGCGCCAGCCCCAATTGCGTTGCATGGGCATGCAGCGCTGAGAGATCTTCGGGCAAATCATCCAACGCCTCAAGCGCCACAAGCATGGGCCCCAGCGTGATCGTCCGCACATGGGCCAAGAGATCCGCCGTGGTGGTGAAACCCTCTTTATAGATGTCCCAACGGCGCGCCAAAACCATCGCATCCAGCGCCTCGGCTCCCTTTGGTCCCAAGATTGGCGCCAAAGCATCGACCACCTCATGTTTGCGCGGTGTGCCAGCTTCTATTTCTTCAAAAACATCACGCCACCATTGCAGGCGCATTTCTGCAATCATGGGCTCCTGGGTCAACCATGGTGCCCGCGCGACCTCAATGGACGCGGCGTAAACCGGCAAAAGCACCGCACGCGCCGCAAGGGGCGCCGCCATAGCGGCAGCGAACCGTTCGGGATCCGCTCGCGCGACCAAATTGGCACAAGCCTGAAGGCTCATCCGAGTAAATCCGGGTTGAACGCCTCGGTAATCACCGCTTCGGACAGGCCGCCGGACTTATCCACGACCTCCACCCCCGCGGCGCTTAATTGCCCGCGTATGGCGTCCGCCGCGGCAAAATCCCGCGCGGCCTTGGCTTGCCTGCGCGCTTCAATGAGCGCCTCCACTCGCAAAGCCGCATCGCCGCCCGCCTGTTTGGGACGCCACCAAGTCTCATCCCTGCCCAAAAGGCCCAAAAATTGGCCAACTGCCAAAAGTGCCGCAGCATCGCCGCTTTTGGCCAATTCATGCAATCTTGCCAAAGCTCCAGGCGTGTTCAGATCATTGGCCAAATGAGCAAGAACGTCAAAATCCAACGTCGCCGCCGGTTCTGCCCCTTGCACCAGCTCATGCCATTTGCGCAAAGTGCTGGCCGCCTCATTGGCCTTCTTTTGCGTCCAATCCATCGGCTTACCATAATGCGTGGACAGGAGCACAAAGCGGATCACCTCGCCTGAAATTTCCTGATCGAGCAAATCGCGCACGGTGAAGAAATTGCCCAAAGACTTGGACATTTTCTTGCCTTCGACTTGCAACATTTCGTTGTGCATCCAGATCTGCGCAAAACTGCCCTCAGGATGGGCACAGCAGCTTTGCGCAATCTCATTTTCATGATGAGGAAACAGCAGATCATTGCCGCCGCCATGAATATCGAAACTATGGCCAAAAAGCTCGTAAGACATGGCTGAACATTCGATATGCCAGCCCGGGCGTCCAAGTCCCCAAGGGCTGGACCAGCCCGGCGTTTGCGCGTCAGAGGGTTTCCAGAGAACAAAGTCCATGGGATCGCGCTTGTAGGGGGCCACTTCCACCCTTGCCCCCGCAATCATGTCATCCACGCTTCGCCCCGATAGCGCACCATATTCGGGGCAACTGTTCACATCAAACAGAACATGTCCTTCTGCCGCATAGGCATGGCCCTTCGCGATGAGATCCTCAGACATAGAGATCATTTGCGCGATGTAATCGGTCGCACGCGGCATCACCGTGGGTTCAAGCGCCGCTAAAGCCCCCATATCTTCCAAATACCAGCCAATGGTTTCTTCTGTAATCTGCCCAATATCACGCCCGGTTTCAGCTGATTTTGCGTTTATTTTGTCGTCAATATCGGTAAAATTGCGGGCATAGGTGACATGGTCGGCGCCATAGACCTCGCGCAGCAAGCGAAACAGGCTATCAAATACAACAACCGCGCGGGCATTGCCTAAATGTGCACGGTCATAGACGGTTGGTCCACAGACATACATGCGCAAATTCTTGGGATCTAAGGGCACTAAAAGCTCTTTGCGGCGGGGTTTGCTATTGTGCAGCTTGATTTGGATCATCGTACATGTCCTAGAGTTACGGAAGGCATGGAAAAGAAGTGGCGGGACGCCATAACAGGGCGCGTTTCACCGCGGCAGTCACAGTATGGTTAACAACGCCAAATCATAGGGCGTCTATAGCGTCGTGCCCTCCGTCTTTCAATTGCTCAAAACCAATTTGACGAATCTATCGGTTTAAGGCCAAGTCGTGGCATGGAAATAGCACAGCGCATGACCGCCCTGACCGGCGAAGGATCCGATGGTTGGGATGTTTTTTACAAGGCGCGGGCTTTGAAAAAACAGGGCCATCCGATTGTTGAATTGACTATCGGGGAGCATGACATTCGCACCCATATGGATATTCTGGCCGCAATGGGTCGCTCCGCCAGGGGAGGGCATACAGGCTACGCAGCTGTGCCGGGCACCGAGGGGCTGCGCAACGCAGTGGCCCGCCGCATTGAAGCGCAGACCGGCGTTCCCACAAGCGCGGAAAATATTTTGATCACACCCGGCGGTCAATCGGCCCTATTTGCCGCCCATATGGCCGTGCTCAACCCCGGTGATATAGCGCTATATTGCGACCCCTATTACGCCACTTACCCCGGCACGATCCGTGGAACTGGCGCTATAGATCAGGCGGTCCGATGCGATCCGGCCCTTGATTTTCAGCCACGCGCAGCCGATTTGGAGACCGCAGCAAAGGGGGCGCGGTCTTTGCTCGTCAATTCGCCCAACAATCCGACCGGGGTGGTTTATGACCGCGCCACATGGGAGGCCATCGCGCAAACCTGTATCGCCCATGACTTATGGCTCATCTCCGATGAGGTCTATGACACCCAGGTCTGGCATGGCGCGCATATAAGCCCTCGAAGTCTTGCGGGAATGCAAGAGCGCTGCTTGGTGATTGGGTCTATGTCAAAGAGCCATGCTATGACCGGAAGCCGGATCGGATGGATTTGCGGACCGGTGCCTGTGATTGAACATCTCACCAATTTGGCGACACATACCACCTATGGGGTGCCGGGCTTTATTCAAGATGCCGCAGAGTTTGCACTCGCCCAGGGACAAGTGTTGGAGGATGAAGTGGCCGCGCCCTTTCGGCGACGGCGGCGCATCGCCCTTGATCTCTTGGCGCAGCAAAATATCGTGCACGCTGTGCCCTGCTCAGGCGCGATGTATGTGATGCTAGACATGCGCGCCACTGGACTAAGCGGTGAGGCTTTCGCCCATGCGTTGCTGGATGCCCATCACATCGCCGTCATGCCGGGCGAGAGCTTTGGTCAGGCCGCCGCCGGTCACATCCGCGTGGCCATGACCGTCGACGATGACCAGTTTTTCAAGGCACTTACAGTTTTGGTGGCATTTGCCACTGAGATTGCGCAGACAAAAGTCGTTTTTGAACCATAAGTCGCAAATGGAAAAGATTGTCGGTTTGGAGTTTTTAACTCTAAGGCATGATTTCGAGATTTAACACAGTTGGCTGGGTCTTCACCCTCACGGTGCGCACAATTGGGGCGAGCCGAGGACGTGCGGCGCGTGGGCGGCCGCGGCTCTAAACGGGCCTGCTTCTTTATTCTCAACCCCACTCCTAGGACTTCCCCATGACAGATACCCAAAACCGCCGCGCTGGTGGCCGGGCCGCGCGGAAAGCGGCCAGAGGGGCTCCCCTTTCCGATGCGATGCGCCCCGTCCGCCCCGGTATGCAAGGTGGCAATTACAAACCACTCACCCAGTTGGATATGGAACGTATCAACGAGGCGGCGCTCACCGCCCTTGAAGAGATTGGTCTGGCCGATGCGCCGCAGTCAGGCATTGATATCATGGTTGGCGCCGGCGCCATTATTGGTGAAGATGGCCGATTGCGTTACCCGCGGGCCTTGATCGAAGATATGCTGGCCAAAGCCAATCGCGAAATCACCCTGAACGCGCGCAACCCGAAATACGATCTGCACCTCGGTGAAAAGAAAGTACATTACGGCACCGCTGGGGCCGCTGTGCATATGGTTGACGTCCAAACCCGCAGTTATCGCGAATCGACCGTGCTGGATTTGCACAACGCCGCGCGCATTGTGGAGCATTTGGACAATATCCATTTCGTGCAAAGACCTATGGTGTGCCGCGATATTTTCGACAATCGAGAAATGGACCTCAACACGATATATGCCTGCGCCACTGGTACGGAAAAACACATCGGCACCTCCTTTACAGAGCCCGATTTTGTCGATGATGCTCTGGAAATGCTGCATATGATTGCTGGCGGCGCAGACAAATGGCGCGAGCGCCCCTTTGTGTCTAATTCCAATTGCTTCGTGGTGCCACCCATGAAATTCGCCACCGAGAGCTGCAAGGTCATGGAGAAATGTATCGCGGGTGGCATGCCTGTTTTGCTGCTCAGTGCCGGGCAAGCCGGCGCCACGGCCCCTGCGCCAATCGCCGGTACGATTGTGCAGGCAGTGGCTGAATGTTTGGCGGGGTTGGTTTATGTCAACGCGATCAAGCCAGGCCATCCGGCCATATTCGGGACTTGGCCCTTCGTCTCGGATCTGCGCACGGGCGCCATGTCCGGCGGATCTGGCGAACAGGCCCTGCTCACTGCGGGCTGTGCGCAGATGCACCAATACTATGGTCTGCCTGGCGGCGCGGCGGCTGGCATTGCGGATGCGAAATTGCCCGATATGCAAGCGGGATGGGAACAGGCCATGTCGAATGTCATGGCCGGGTTGACCGGATTAAATATGGTTTATGAAGCCGCTGGCATGCACGCCTCGCTTTTGGGTTTTTGTCACGAATCTCTTATCTTGGCGGATGATTTGTTAGGACAGGCCATGCGCTGCGTGCGCGGCATTGAGGTCAGTGAAGACACAGTGGGTTTGGAGACCATGCGCGCCACCTGTTTGGGCGGGCCGGGTCACTATCTGGGTTCAGATCAAACCCTTTCTTTGATGCAAACCGAATATGTCTACCCGATCTTGGCCGATCGCAACTCCCCCAAAGAATGGCAAGAAAAAAACCGGCCTGACCTGATCGAACAGGCAGTGGTTCGAAAAGAGGCATTGATCGCGGCTCCAACACCGGCCGCCCTGCCGCCCGAGGTGGACGCTCAGATTCGCCAGCGTTTCAAAATTTATCTAAATTGAGCGGAGGATTGCGGGCGGATTATTCGCCCGCTTTTTCCTCAAGTTCAAGCCATAACGCCTCTGCTTGCGCCAAAGCCTCCTGCCGCTCGAGCAAGAGCGTGGTGGCTTTATTGAATTTTACTGGCTGCTCGGTAAAGAGATTTGGCTGACACAGTAGATCTTCTAATTTGACAATTTCTGCTTCCATGCGGGCAATTTCAGCTGGCAAAGCCTCCAGGCGATGTTTTTCGGTGAACGACAAAGCGGTTTTCGCCCCTGCCGTCTCCGTCTCCCTCTTGGGTCTGGTCGCGTTTGGTTTCGTCGTTTGCTTGGCAGCTTTGCTGAGCTTGGCACTGGGTTTTTGTGCCTGATAATCGCTCCAACCGCCGGCATAGACAGTGGCTTTGCCGCCAGGCTCTAAGGCAATCGTTGTGGTGGCGACACGATCCAGAAAGTCGCGGTCATGACTGACCAGCAAAACCGTGCCATCATAGTCGCCCAAAACATCTTGAAGCAGATCGAGGGTCTCAATGTCGAGATCATTGGTCGGCTCGTCTAGAATCAGCAAGTTGCTTTGCTGTGCCATCAAACGGGCCAGCAAAAGCCGTGCTTTCTCGCCCCCGGACAGTGCCCTCACTGGCGCCCGCATTTGCTCCTCGGCAAAGAGGAAATCCTTGAGATACCCCACCACATGTTTCGGTGTGCCCCGGACCATGATTTGATCGGAACGACCCGAGACCGCCATGGTCGGATCGCTGGTCAACGCTTCCCAGAGGCTAAGATTGGGATCCAATCGCGTGCGGCCTTGGTCAAATACGGCAATTTGCAGATTTGTGCCCAGCTTCACGCTGCCCCGGTCGGGGGCCTGCTCGCCCAAAAGGGTTTTGATCAATGTGGTTTTGCCGACCCCATTCGGGCCCACAAGCGCCACGCGATCTTTGCGTTGAACCGTCAGAGAAAAATCTTTCAAAATCTCCAGTGGGCCGAAGGCCAGATCCAGGTTTTTAGCCTCAATCACCTTGGCCCCAGATTTCTGCCCCGACTCAAACGCCATGGCGGCCGTAGTTTGCCGGTTAATTTGCGCAGCCCGTTCGGCACGCAACTCTCCCAAAGCCCGCACCCGCCCTTGATTGCGTTTTCGCCGAGCTGAGATGCCCTCGACCGCCCAACGGGCCTCGGCTTTGATCTTGCGATTGAGCTTGTGCCGCTGTTGATCTTCTTCCTCCCAGGCTTTGTCGCGCCAGGCTTCAAAACTTCCGAACCCTTGCTCAAGGCGGCGAACCGCACCTCGATCAATCCACAGGGTGGCACGGGTTAAAGCTGTCAGGAAGGCGCGATCATGGGAGATCACTACAAAACTGTTTCGGCTCTCACGCAAAGTGGTTTCCAGCCAGGAAATCGCCTCAATATCAAGGTGGTTGGTCGGCTCATCTAACAGCATCAATTCGGGATCTTCTGCCATCAACTTTGCCAAAGCCGCTCGTCGCCGCTCACCACCAGAGGCGGTTTTCACCGGACGATCTGGGTCAAATTTCAACCCTTCTGCCGCAATCTTAACCTTATAGTGCTCAGCGATGTCCAGCGCCGAAAGGGCAAAATCCCCCAGAGTTTCAAACTGTGATAAATCAGGATCTTGCTCCATATAGCCGACACTTACGCCCGGCGGGATCACCCGCTGTCCAGTATCGGCCTCAACCAAGCCGGCCATAACTTTCATCAAAGTAGATTTGCCTGACCCATTGCGCCCCACCAGCGAGATACGATCGCCCGTCTGAACGACGAAGCCGAGATCAGAAAAGATCGGATGACCGCCAAAGGTCAACGAAATATCGGAAAGCTGGATCAAAGGTGCACGTGCCATAGCCCGCAGCTAGGCGCTCAGGGCCGCGGCGTCAATGCGCAGCGAAGATTGCCCGCAAACGCTGGGCTCTTTTTTGTGGAACTTGTGCCACGTTTACCCCGGTAAAGAGCAATGTCGTTCTAAGATCCGCATCACAGACTGCGTGATCGCTCACTTTTCCGCCAAGGCTCAAATAGGCCCGCAACATGGGCGGTAAATCGGTCACATGGCCATGCTTGGGGCTGTTCAATGCTTCAACCAAAGGATAACCGCCATAAAAAAAGGGCGCCAACGGCTCGGTGCGATATGGTTGTTGCGATAAAGATAGCGAAAGGCCGCTCCATGCGCTGCCGGGCGCGTGCCTTTAAATGAACTGCACCCAAACAGAAATGATACATTATTTTGATCGACCAGCTGCGTGACAACGCCCCAGGCCAAACGAAAAATATCGGAATTTCCCCGGAAGTTGCCTTGGAGTGGATCAATGGCAAAGCGCCCCAATTCCAGCACGGGCCGGTCAAATACAGCAAGCGGCAATAGATCAAAAATTGCGCCGAATATCCCCGCATTGCGACCGCGCCATTCGGAAAAATTCCAAGCCTGAAACATCAAAAAATTGTATTTTTATCAATGAATTTTATGCAAAGATTTAGGAAAGTGTCGTCCCAAATATCACGATCTTCCCTCTGCATTTCACCGCAAAAATCGCCGCACGAAACTGCCAAACCTTCCGCAGGCTCCGCTCAGATTGGTACAGCTCGACCTTGAGACCACCGCGGATAAAATTTTGGAATTGAAGCTCTGCGCGCCCCATGGTTCATGACTATCCATCTGTAAAAAATAACATTATTATAGTATGCAATCCGCTGGTGCACTACCGTTAAATGCGTATGATTGAGTAAACTGTTTGGAGGTTCTATGGTTGATATCGTAAAAACGGATCGGGAGTGGCAGGAAATGCTCTCCCCATTGGCCTATAAGGTCACGCGGAAACATGGCACGGAACGGGCCTTTAGCCACGACGATTTTCCGAAAGAGGCAGGTTACTTTACATGCGTATGCTGCGGCACGCCTTTGTTTTCACAAGATGATAAGTTCGACAGTGGTACGGGTTGGCCGTCCTTTACCCAGCCCATGGCTGGAGCGCCTATTGGTGAAAGTATTGATAACTCGTGGTTTTCCACCCGCACCGAGGTGCATTGCGCAGCCTGTGCGGCGCATTTGGGTCATGTCTTCTCAGATGGGCCCGCACCGACTGGCTTGCGATATTGTATGAACGGCGTTGCGCTCACCTTTCAAAGCGATGAGGCAGATTAAGGTTCGCTTAAAATGTCACTGGCATCAAAGCGGCCGATGTTGCCCAGCAATTGCTGCAGGAAGGTAATTTCTTCCGTACCACCATCGGTCACGCGCCGCGTCACAGCCACGACCTCACCATCCTCAAGACCGTAACGGCTGATGTTTGTCACAACCTCAGCCGAATCCAATGCAACGGCCACAATGTCGCGGGAAATCGGCTTGGGAGGGTTCATCCCATAGTGCCGCCAGCGGCTTGAAATATAGTAGAGGCGGCCTGTTTCTGTGTCAGAAATCGTGGGCATGCCCAATGTTTCTTCTGCCGTGGCGCGCGTATCCACACCGACCACAAGGTTAGCCAACTGCTTGTCAGACGGCGTGTAGCCATGATTGCGGTAGACCGGCGTGCATGAAATAGTAGCAAAAAGACAGAACCCGACCACAATGGTCTTTATTTTATTTGGCATGAGTGTCCCTGTTGTCTTGCGAGACAAGCGCTCGCCAATTATGTCTATGCTAGCGAAGCTGAAAAATGAATTCAAGAATGGAGCGCAAATGCCGCCGAACCATGCTCACCCACGTCTCGAGTTGAAACATCTCGTGCAAAACCGAGGCGTAAACTTCGATCTGGCGCTGTCTGAGGCGGAGATTGCCACGATTGTCACGCAATTGGACCTGCTTAGCCTGCGAAAAATAAAATTTTTAGGCACTATTTTGCCGATTGGCAAGGGCGATTGGCGGCTATCTGGAGAGTTGGGCGCTACGGTGGAGCAGGTCTGCAGCCTGACCCTCACCCCGGTGCGCAGCCGGATCGACACCGCGGTAACGCGCAATTTTCGAAAATCGCCAATTGCTTTGAACCAGACGGGTCCAGAGCATGAAATTCCGGAAGATGACAGTGAGGAGCCACTGGAAGATATCATTGATCTTGAACGGGTATTTTGTGAAGCGCTGTCGCTTGCCCTGCCCGATTATCCCCGCGCAAAGGGGGCCGAGCTGGCCAGTGCCGAATTTGGCCCACCTGGCGTGACGCCACTGACCGATGAGGCGGCCAGACCCTTTTCTGTGTTGGCAGGTTTAAAGGATAAACTCCATTAACTGCATGGTGAAACAGAGGTTTGCTGAATTTTTTTGGGAAATCGCAGGAAATATATAAGATTGGCGCTGTTTGGGGCTTGAAATAATACTCAATACAAGTATTGAAGCGCAACTTAAGGTGCCGAGCTGGGCTCTGTGCTTTTGTTTGGCGTCGTTGCGCCAAATTCGGTATTAACAGGGCATAGCGCCCCTAGCTTGAGGTTGTGACATGGCTGTCCCAAAGAGTAAGATTACACGGAGCCGTCGTGGAATGCGACGCTCACATGACGCACTTGTTGCGGCGAACCCAAATGAATGCACAAACTGCGGAGAGCTTAAGCGCCCGCATCACGTTTGCGCAGCTTGCGGCCACTATGATGACCGCGAAGTAATCGCGACGACCGAAGAAGTAGATCTCGACGAAGACGCGGCATAAGCACCCGTATTCAAAGGGAATACATCTCAATGTCGGACACCCAATCCATTGCAAGCGGACCCAACTGTCATGTTGTCGTATCCGTTGACGCTATGGGGGGAGACAAAGGGCCCGGTGTGATTATCGCCGGGCTTTTGCGTGCCGTGCACCAGCATTCCAATATTCGCTTTTTGGTGCATGGTCCCGAAAACGTTCTGAAGCCTCTGATTGATAGGCAAAATCTTGAAGAGTTTTGCACCATTGTGCATGCCGAACGCACGGTTTCCATGGATGACAAACCAAGCCAGGTGATGCGCCATGGTAAGGGCACCTCGATGTGGTCGGCCGTGACCTCTGTCAAACAACAAGAGGCCGATGCCTGTGTCTCTTGCGGCAATACCGGCGCTTTGATGGCCATTTCGATGGTACGTCTGCGCAAATTGGCTGGAATTAATCGACCTGCGATTGCGATTCTTTGGCCGTCTTTTGGTGCCAACGGATCGAATGTGATGCTCGATGTGGGCGCAGATGTGCGCGCCGATGAAAACGATTTGTTACAATTTGCCCTGATGGGCGCCTCTTATTCGCGCAATGGCTTTGTTGTGAAACGGCCAAGGGTTGGTCTGCTTAATGTGGGCACAGAAGAGCATAAAGGTCGCGCCGAAATGAAGGCGGCACATGACCTGATCAAGGAATCAGCTGAAACCGGACAATTTGAATTTATAGGCTTTATCGAAGGCGGAGATATTCCGTCAGACCGAGTCGATGTGATTGTAACCGATGGGTTTACAGGCAATGTTGCGCTGAAAACCGCCGAAGGGACCGCAAGCTTCATCGGCACTGCCTTACGTCAATCGTTTAAACATAATTTGCTCTCAAGACTCTCAGCGATCCTAGCTTATGGTCCGTTAAGCCGCCTCAAACGCACCACAGATCCGCGCCGGGTAAATGGTGGGGTGTTCTTGGGGCTCAACGGCACTGTGGTGAAATCTCATGGCGCGGCGGACGCAACAGGAGTTGCGGCGGCGGTCGGCCTGGCCTATCGTTTAGGCTCAGCAAAGTTTAGCACCAAGCTTGCCGCGCGCGTAGCTTCGGTCAACGGGTTCGCAGAGGACCACGAGGAAGACGGGAACTAACGATGCGTAGAGCGGTTGTTGAATCCATTGGCCACTACCTGCCGGAACGCGTGGTGGAAAATTCTGAATTTGAAGCAACATTGGAGACCAATGATGCCTGGATCCGCAGTCGCACAGGTATCGAACGCCGCCATTTCGCAGCTGATGGAGAAACGACCTCTGACATGGGCATCAAGGCCGCTCAATCGGCTTTGGCCAATGCAGGGTGCAGCGTTGCGGATGTCGATGCGATTATTCTGGCGACCTCAACCGCTGATCTCACCTTCCCCTCCGCTGCCACCATGGTTCAGCATGGGCTTGGTATGAACCACGGGTTCGCCTTTGATGTGCAAGCGGTCTGTGCGGGGTTTTTGTTTGCCTTGAACACCGCAAATTCTATGATTGCCAGTGGCCAGGCCAATCGCATTTTGGTGATCGGTGCGGAGACCTTCTCAAAATTGATGGATTGGACCGATCGGGGAACCTGCGTCTTATTTGGCGATGGGGCCGGCGCTATGTTGATTGCCGCGCAGCAGGATGAAACCTCCGATCGCGGAATCCTAGCCACTGCGCTGCGCTCAGACGGGCGTTACAAAGATATCCTATACGTCGATGGCGGTGTATCCATGCAAACCACCGGGCATCTGCGCATGGAGGGCAAGGAGGTGTTTCGGCATGCGGTCGAGAAGCTGTCAAACACGGCGCTTGAGGCAATTGAAGCGGGCGGGCTGACCACGGATGATGTGGATTGGATCGTGCCACATCAAGCCAACAAACGCATTTTGGAAGGAATGTCCAAACGCCTCAAAGTCCCCATGGACCGAGTCGTCATGACCGTGAACAACCATGGCAATACCTCAGCCGCTTCTATTCCTCTTGCAATGGCAGTGGCTGCCCAGGATAACCGCATCAAACAAGGCGATATTGTGGTCACAGGCGCGATTGGCGGCGGTTTGGCCTGGGGAACCGCAGTTATTCGTTGGTAAATGACCGTATATCAGGACTTTTAGTTGCCAAGGCTTATTATCTCTTTATAATTATAGTGCAGTAACAAGGGGGAACGTAAATGGCGTCGAACACACTCACACGAATGGATCTCAGTGAAGCGGTTTTCCGTGAAGTCGGATTGTCGCGCAACGAGTCGGCCGATTTGGTTGAATCCGTTTTGAAGCATATTTCAGACGCATTGGTCTCAGGCGAGTCTGTAAAAATTTCATCTTTTGGCACATTTGGTATTCGCGATAAATCCGCGCGTATCGGCCGCAATCCGAAAACCGGTGAAGAGGCGCCCATCACGCCGCGCAGGGTTTTGACCTTCCGCCCCTCTCATTTGATGAAAGACCGAGTTGCTAAAGGCAACAAAGGGTAATCATCGTGGCCAAATCGCCGGATGCTTTCAGAACCATAAGCGAGGTTGCGACATGGCTTGGGACGCAGGCGCATGTGCTGCGATTTTGGGAAAGTAAATTTGACTCTGTCGCCCCGGTGCAACGCACTGGGGGGCGGCGCTACTATCGCTTAGAAGATATGCTGTTGCTTGGAGGGATAAAATTCTTACTCCATGAACAGGGTATGACCATCAAAGCCGTTCAAAATCTTCTCAAAGAACAGGGCGTTGCGCATGTGCAAAGCTTCTCGCCTCCCATATTGAGCGCGTCAAAACAACAAGATCCACCCACCCAGGCCAGCCAAACAAAAGAAGCTGCGCCGGCACAAAATGTGGTGGATTTGCAGTTTGATCCGGTCAAATTGAGCCAATCTGTTTTGCGGAGTGCGCACGAGGAGCGGGCAGAAGACGGCGATCAGCTTTTGTTGTTTCCAGAATTGGCAGAGGCGCCGCCGCCGCCTCAAACCGAAGTCACGCCGATGCGCGCCAATCCAGACCCCATCCGGGCATTGGGCACAGATTGCCCAGCCGAGGATGCAGAGCTCAACAGTTTCCCGAGCAACGCAGGGCTGATGACTCAGGCACTTCGGGCAGATAGTCGCGCAAGACGCGCCGCACTGCGCTCGTCACCGGATCTTGTCGACGGATTGCGCGCTTTACATGCAAAGATGAGCGCATAATTGAAATTCGAACACACAATAGGCTTGCTCCCGTCGCCGGGATTGGTATACGGCCTCATGTTCGGGCTATGGCGCAGCCTGGTAGCGCGTCCGTCTGGGGGACGGAAGGTCGCAGGTTCGAGTCCTGCTAGCCCGACCAATAAACAACCGCCCTGCCCCGTGG
>NYTV01000092.1 GCA_002683685.1 Paracoccaceae bacterium | reverse complement strand
CCCCAGATCAGAGCAAAGATCGGTAAGGACATCACAATCAAACCCGCATTTACCACTACCGCAGCCAGGCTATCATGCCCGGCGGTGCGATCAGTGGAGAGCATTGCAGATGCGTTGCGGACGGCTTCAAATGTCACGAAGAGGATGCCCAAAAGCCCAGTCGACAGAAGGGTCGCGCGCAACAACTCCAAGGCCAAATCTGAATAGCCGATCACCGCAAGAGCAATAGATATCCCCGAAACAACAGCCAAAGCCTGGCCAAGTCGCACGACAAACCCCTGGGGCATTTGGCCGGTCTTGCTGACTGGTGATACACGGCTTTGGCGCCACAGCAATCCGCCAAATCGAAAGCTGCCAACTCCGGCGATGGTCACCAAAGCAAAGACGATGACTGCCGCTGTGCCGCTCGAAAAATCGCCCATTTCGCCCAGATAATCCATCAAGATCATCGCAGAGATCACCACACCTAGCCAACGGATCAAGAAACGGGCATGCGCCCCTGAACCGCTGGGCAGTGCAAGAGCGCTTCGTGTCGCCTCCTCAATGGGGCACAGTTGAGTGGCCAACCACCGGCTGATAAAGAGCGGGGCGAAAATCCAAGTTGCGCCTTGCAACAAAAGGCTCAAATCAAGATCATGCAGCCGTGAGACAGCCCAAGCGCGCGACACCAAGAACACGCAGAGCATCACAATCACCAGCTGTCCCAAGGCAAGCAAATACCCGGCCAGATCGACACCATAGGCCTGTTCAGAGCGCGACAGGCGGCGCAGGGCGCGGTCCAGCGAGCGGCGGCCTTGCGTCAGCAACAGGCCAGCTGCCAAAAGCAGCGTCACGATAAGCGGCAATTGATCGCGCGCTTTATCGCGCACAACAGGGGTGTTCCAGGCTGTGGCTACGCTGCCCGCAAGGGATTGGGATTTTTCCGTAATTTGCAAAACCGCGGCGGGCCAGAGGCGAAGATCAATGGGCGACGGCCCCAATTTCAGCAGGTTTTCAGTTTGTTTCGCCGATAACGCAGCATCAATCTCACGGATCAAGCCATCGGCCTGTTTATAAGCTTCTCGGGCCCGAATGCGCGGCGCATTTATGGCTTCAATATTCTGGGTCAAACTCGCGCGACGTTCCGCTATTTCCGCCGGTTCAGTGCCGCTTTCTGGCGCGGGACCAAGGGCGGCCAGCTGTTCTTCCAAAATGGCCAATCGCGCCGGAAAAGAGTTTTGCGCTTCGGAGAATTCAGAACGCCGCAGCGCCAATTGTGCCCGCAGTTTGATCAAAAAGGCTTCATTCGCCGTGCCGGTTTCCAGCGTATCTTGCGCCATATTCGCTGTCGCGTCCCATCGGCTATAATCTGGGCTGGTTTGCGCCGAGGTTTGCGCACTCGCAAGCGCAGCCCAAAGCCCCAAGGACAGGATCAGAAAAAATCTAGACAGGTTCGAAAACAGTTTGGATATCACGGCTGGTCTCCATCCATTCTGGCACCGCAAGTCCTTTTGAGCGCAAGAAATCTGGGTTAAAGAGTTTTGATTGATAACGCGTACCATAGTCACAAAGAATAGTAACGATTCTATGGCCGGGGCCGAGGTCATGTGCCATGCGCACCGCGCCCGCAATGTTAATTCCCGAAGAACCTCCGAGAACCAAGCCCTCATTGCGCAGCAAATCGAACACATAGGGCAAAGCCTCTGCATCGGGGATGTTATAGGACATATCCGGCGTAAAACCCTCTAGGTTTTTGGTGATCCGGCCCTGACCGATGCCTTCGCTGATCGAGCCACCATCAGAGGCCAAAACCCCGGTGGTGTAAAAACTGTGCAAGGCCGCACCATCGGGATCAGCAAGACCCACTTTGACGCCCTTGGGTTGCAAATACATCCCCATGCCCGCCACGGTTCCGCCCGAACCTGCCGCACAAATGAAGCCATCGAGCTTGCCCTGCGTTTGCGCCCAGATCTCCGGCCCGGTGGTTTCGATATGCGCTTGGCGATTGGCTGTGTTGTCAAATTGATTGGCCCAAATGGCGCCATTGGGCTCCGTTTTGGCCAATTTTAGGGCCAAACGCCCCGAGTAGCGCACATAGTTATTGGGATTTTTATAGGGGGCGGCGGGAACTTCGACAAGCTCTGCACCGGCAAGTCGCAACATATCCTTTTTCTCTTGGCTTTGCGTTTCAGGTATGACGATCACCGTGCGAAACCCCATGGAGGCACCGACCAGCGCCAAGCCAATCCCGGTGTTGCCCGCCGTGCCCTCCACGATCGTGCCCCCCGGCCTTAAGTCACCGCAAGCCACGGCGGCTTTGATGATATACAATGCCGCACGGTCCTTAACCGATTGCCCTGGGTTCATAAATTCCGCCTTGCCAAGGATCTCACAGCCCGTGGCCTCACTTGCGGCATTGAGCCGGATCAATGGCGTATTGCCAACGGCCGCAGCCAAGTCGGTATAGATAGTCGACATCACAAACCCTTTATCTTTTATTCTTCCTAAGCCGCATAGGGCAGAAGCTCAAGAATTCTTCCGCAAGCTGTCTCGATTTTGTGCCAGCCAATAGCCTGCCAAAGCCAGTGGCACCACAGGCAATTGATGGGTCGTCAAACGATGGTAAAAGTCGTCAAAGCTCAGGATATGCCCTTGGATATCCTCAGATTCTTCGGGCAATCCGCTCAAGATCGCCGCCCCATCACCAATATCTGCCAGGCCAACAAAAATGTGAAAATATTCACTGCTACATCCCGGTGAGCTATAGCCGCTATGCACCTTGTGAAGATCCGTGATCTGCAACCCCGCCTCTTCAAAGCTCTCTCGGATTGCGGCTGCTTGGGCTGTCTCACCCGCATCAATACGCCCGGCAACTGGCTCCATCAGCCACGGATGGGCATCGGCGCGCACAAAGGGGCCAAAGCGAAACTGTTCAACCAATAAGACCCGATCCGTTTTGGGATCATAGGGCAGAACGATGGCGGCATCTGTGCCAATAAATGCCGCCCGCTCCACGCGCTCGCTCCCTGCCCCATCAAAACGCGGCACGCATAAGTCGGCCTGCTGCAAGGCGAAAAATTTTGTGTAAGGCTGGCTGTGTTCATGCACCACCACATCGCTGCGGCTCAAACCAGAGGGCGACTGCGGCGCCGAATCTGAGCGCGCCTTGAGCCGGGCATCCGCACGCCCGCGCATCATGGGATAGGCCCGCGCCAGTTGTGCCGGTGACATCTGCCCCATCACGGCCATAACCTCCCAAGCCGCCTCCAATGCCAGAGCCCCATAAGCCTCTTGCCAATCTGTCAAAGACCACTCTGATCCCGCCGCTAGGCCGTCTGGAGGCAGGTAAACTTGCGCTTGTAAGCTGCGACCCGCAACCATGACCGACACCGGGTGAAGCTTATAGCCAAAGCCACTCTCATAGTGATCCATACGCGCCAACACTTGCGCATCACACCCCCGCAGAAAGATGCCCGGCGCTCGGGAGCCCGCTTTGGCATGGATGGCCGGGAAAGCTTGCTCCTTGGCCCAGCTGACGTGGTAGTCGGGCAATTCCGCCGCCACACCTGAAGGGCAAGTTGCCCCAGCCACAAGGCGCAAGAGCTCGGGCCAGCACAGCGTGCCGAATAAAAATACATTGGTCATAATCGCATTAGGCCGGCTTGCAGAGGGTAATTTGCGTCACGTCGCAATTGGCGTAATGAAAGGTCGCGGCGCAAGACGTCAGGTAGAAATTCCACATCCGGCGGAAACGATCGTCAAATCTCATCGCCACCACCTGATCCCATTGGTCATTAAACCGCGCATGCCAAAGCCGGAGTGTTTTGCTATAGCTTGAGCCAAATTCGATTGATTTCACAAAAGCCAAACCGGCTTTATCTGCTTCCCGGCGCAGCACTTCCGGTGAGGGCAGCATACCGCCTGGGAAAATATATTTTTGAATAAAATCAACAGATTTTCGGTAGTCTTCGAAGCGATCATCTCGCACTGTGATGATTTGCAGCGTGGCCTGCCCACCTTTTTTGAGCCGCCCAAAAACCGTACTGAAATAGGAGGGCCAATATTTTTCTCCAACGGCCTCAAACATCTCAATGCTGGCGATGCCGTCATATACCCCGGTCTCGTCGCGATAATCTTGCAATTTGAACGTCACCATATCTTGCAAGCCCGCAGCGGCAATCCGGTCTTTGGCATATTTAAACTGCTCCTGGCTGATGGTCAGACAGGTCACCTTCAAGCCGCGCTCTTTTGCAGCATATTCGGCAAAGCCGCCCCAACCACAACCGATTTCCAACACATGATCGCCGGGTTTTACCCCCATTTGGTCAACCATGCTGGCATATTTTGCTGTCTGAGCCTCCTCGAGAGTTTCATGCCCACTGGCAAAAATCGCCGATGAATAGGTCATGGTCTTATCGAGCCATAGACCATAAAAATCATTACCTAAATCATAGTGATAGCTGATATTCTTGCGCGCCTGACCCCTGGAGTTACCCTGCATCCAGAAGCGGAATTTCTCGTAAAGCTGCACCAGCTTTTGTCCTGGGAAACTGTCAAATACCTCTTCATTATCCGCATGGATATAGTCCATGAAAGCCTGCAAATCTGGCGTGCTCCATTGGCCATCCAAATAGGCGTCACAAAACCCCAGCTGCCCCTCACGCAGCAAACGCTCGAATATTCCATTGTCGTGAATCCGAAGCTCGCAGACCGGCCCCGCACCCGGACCTTCCGCCCGAAAGATGCGGCCATCCTCAAAAACAAAGTCTATGCGCCCATTTTGTCCTTTTTGCGCAATGCTAAAAGCCGTGGCAAAATAACGTGGCAAATTTTTCTGCCCGTCGGTGGTGGTCAGGATCATATAGGCGTCTCCCGCATCGATTGGAATTTTTGGTAAATTAACGGAGCAGGCGTAAGAAGCAAGCCTCACAGTGATTAGAAGTCGCGCGCTTTATAAGACGATAGGGCAATTTCGCGCCCGTCTTTGGCTGAGACAATGGGCACGGGATATGCGCTCTGCGCCGACAGACCCCAAAACGGCGGGACGGCGTCGAAATATTGCAGCGCACTCGGTGGCGGATCGGCCTGGCTTTCGGCAATCCACATCTTGCGATAGCGCCGATCTGGATCAAATTTCTCGATCTGAGTTTCCGGGTTAAATACGCGGAAATAGGGCGCCGCATCCGGGCCGCTGCCCGCCGCCCATTGCCATCCCATCGCATTGCTGGCGGGATCCCAGTCTATGAGGCAATCTTCAAACCAAGCCTGCCCAAGCCGCCAATGGGTCATCAGGTGTTTGGTCAAATATGACGCCACAATCATCCGTCCACGATTGTGCATGGTGCCAGTGACATAAAGCTCGCGCATCGCCGCATCAATAAACTCAAGCCCCGTGCGCCCAGTTTTCCACGCGGTGAACTTGGCGCTGGTGGCATCCTCGCTCCAGGGAAAGGCATCCCAAGCTGGTTTCCAGTTTTGCGTCAATATCTGCGGTGTGTGGTGCAGCAGGTGATAGGCAAACTCGCGCCACACCAATTCTTTCAGGAAGGTTTCCGCGCCCGGATTGCCTCGGTCCAATTCGGCCTTCCCCGCGTGCCAGCATTGCGCGGGGGTAATTTCCCCCAAAGACAAATTTTCCGCCAATTTTGACGTTCCATCTTCACCGGGAACATCCCGCCCCTCGCCATAGTTCCATAACCCACCACTGGTGAATTCGGCCAAGCGCTGCTGGGCCAAATCCGCACCGACCCGCGCATAGTGTGCCACGGTTGCAGCACCGCGTTGCATGTCGCGGCCCAAACCCCATGCGCCCAGCGCCTCAGAGCTGGGATAGGCCTCAGGCGCAGGGAT
>NYTV01000048.1 GCA_002683685.1 Paracoccaceae bacterium | reverse complement strand
CTTTCGCTTATTTTAATGATATTTCCATGGTCGGCATAGCGCCGTTGGGCTCGGATGACAGGCTCCAAGCGCCTCGGCGCAACCCGCAAATCGACCGCCTGTCCCATGCGCTGCAAACGCGCCAAACCAAGACTTTGGCCGCCGGTATTGATATGATCATGGCGGATTTACGAGAGAGCATGACCGCCAAGCCAGAACCGATGGATCACCATGCATATGCGTTGATCTTTCTGGTGGCGTATCGGCGCGATCCGCGCAGCGGCGAGACCGGCTGTGATTGGGTTCAAGACGCGCAGGCGGAACGTGCGGCACTGCTGGGCGCTGAAACTGCCACTGTTTTAGCCAATTACATCAGGGTTTTAGGGCATAGCGCTCGGGCGCATTCAGCCACCACCTGCGATGTGGATTTGGCGCGCCTGGCGGTCAAGGCCGGTTTGGCACAGGTTGCGGGCGATCAGATCACCCATCCTTGGTTGAAACAAAGATTTGGTTTGGCCGCTGTCACCACGGATATGGCACTGGCACCGGATTTGCCTTTGGCCGCAGATCAGCCAAAATCGGTCCGAATGGGGCTGGATTGGGGTCTTGGTCGCCATGGAGGCGCGAGCCGTGGCTCCCATGATCCCTACGCGCGGCGCGACTACGCGCAGGGTGCCCATCCGTTTGAAACCCTCAAGCGCGTTGAGACCCCCACCACCTATATTGATGAGCCAAATGTGGCCCGAGTGCCCAAACGCACGGATATGTTCGCCCGCGCGCAATTTGGCGATATGGGACCGGCGCTGCAAAAGGGCGCGACGGCTGGTCACTACGTGCGCAAGGCGGCGCCCAGCTCTGCGCAACGCAGGTTGCTGGGTGCATTTGTGCTCTTGCAGGACGGGGAGCCAGCGGCGCATGCTCAACCGATTGCGCCTAAACTGGCGGCCGATAACATCAAAGGGGCCAGCTATTTTCTCGGCATAGATGCCACGGGTCTGTCGCGCTGCCCTGCCTGGTCATGGTATTCGCATGACGCCCGGGGCGCACCCATTGCCCCGCCCCATGACCAAGCCATTAGTATGATTGTGGATCAAGGGTTCGAAACCATGGAAGGTGCGTCGGGCGATGATTGGATCTCTGTGGCGCAATCCATGCGGGCCTATCTGAGGTTCTCCCTCTTGGGCGGTATTTTGGCGCAACATATTCGCAACCTGGGCTATGCGGCCAAGGCGCATACGGTGATGGATGGTGAGGTGCTGCAACCGCCGCTGCTTTTGCTGTCCGGTCTGGGGGAGGTGAGCCGAATTGGCGAAGTGATCCTGAACCCGTTTCTGGGTCCGCGGTTGAAATCTGGTGTGGTGACCACGAGCGTGCCACTTGCCCATGACAAGCCAATTGATTTTGGTTTGCAGCGGTTCTGCCAAAGCTGCAATAAATGCGCCCGCGAATGCCCATCCGGGGCGATCACAGCTGGGCCAAAATTGATGTTCAATGGCTATGAGATTTGGAAATCTGACAGTCAGAAATGTGCCAGCTATCGCATCAGTACCCCGGGCGGCGCGATGTGTGGGCGCTGCATGAAAACCTGCCCATGGAACTTGGAGGGGCTCTTCGCTGAAGCGCCCTTCCGCTGGGCGGCGATGACCGTGCCGCAGATGGCACCAGTTTTGGCAAAAATGGATGATATGGCCGGACGAGGCGCGCTCAATCTGGTCAAAAAATGGTGGTGGGATTTGGAGTTGACCGAGGAGGGCGGGTATCGCCCCACAACTCATCCGGTCAATGCGCGTTCTTTGCAAAAAAATCTGGATCTGAAATACGAAGATCAAACTTTGGCGGTCTATCCTGCGCCCTTGGCGCCCCATCCATACCCCTATCCTGCGCCGATGGACCGCGAGGCTGGAATTGAGGCCTATCAAGCCATGATCACCGCAGAGGTTTATCAAGCGAAATCTGCCATAGGCGCGCGGGATCATTTGCATCTTTACCAAAATGATCACGAATCGCCGGTTATTCAAATGACTGTGGCTGAGGTGGAAGACTGTCCGGGGGCCGTTAAAAAATACCGGCTTTCTGCGGTAGATGGCGCGGAATTGCCCCGATGGACAGCGGGGGCGCATTTGGACATTGTCGTCGCGCCTGAGTTTTTGCGGCAATATTCCATGTGCGGCGATCCGGCCGATCTTAGCTGCTATGAAATTGCTGTGTTGCAGGAGCCCGAGGGGCGCGGGGGCTCGCAATTGATGCACCGCATCTTTGAGCCTGGTCGGCGGGTCTTTGTCTCCAAACCCATAAATCACTTTGAATTGGAGGCTTCGGCCAAGCTGTCCTTGCTGTTTGGCGGCGGTATCGGTGTGACGCCGATGTTGGCATTTGCCCATGAGATTCATCGTCAGGGCGGGACGTTTCGGCTGATGTATTCAGCCAGTCAAAAGGCAAAGGCCGCCTTTGATGGGGCATTTGACGATTTTGCTTGGGCCGATCGCGTGAGCCGGCATTACTCAGATCAGGGCACGCGCCTCGATATTGCCCAAGCGGTGCCGCCCTATGAGGCTGGAACGCATATATATGTCTGCGGGCCAGCTGCCTATATGAGCGCCATTTTAGAGCATGCCCGCTCTATTGGTTATCCAGAGACGGCGCTGCATGCGGAGTTCTTTACGCCGCCCGAGTTGCCCGAATGGGAAAACTTTCCCTTTGAGATCGAGCGGGCCAATGGGCAAAAAATTTCAGTAACGGCCAATCAATCGGCCAGTGATGCGCTGATCGCGGCTGGGATACCGGTGGATGTGAAATGTGCCGATGGGCTTTGCGGCGTGTGCAAATGCAGGCTGCTGTCTGGTGAGGTTGAGCATCGTGATTTCGTGCTCTCATCGGCGCAGCGCGAAACCACGGTCATCCTCTGCCAAAGCCGAGCTGCCGAGGCGGGCGGGGTGCTCAAGTTGGACATTTGAGCGCCATTCTTGGGTTACATGCGCCGCAAGATCTCAATCCCAGATATGTCGCGGCATTCAACCAGAAGGCAGATGCGTTTGAGCTCTGCAATAAGCCTTTCTGTGCGCGCTGCGTTAAATCTTACTTTCGCTTCGGGCCAGAACCCTATAATTTCAGTTAGATTTTTCTTTCTATTGGCCTTGATTTCTATGCGGGCGATCAGGGCGCTGCCTTCTAGGATTGGGAAGACATAATAGCCATATTGGCGCCGTGCAGCCGGAACGAAGACCTCTATGCGATAGGAAAAGCCAAATATTTCTTCCGCTCCTGCGCGTTTGCGCAGGGCCGGATCAAAGGGGCTGAGAATGCGCAGACGGTTTGAGACGGCCAAAGGCTCTTGTAGGCTGGGCCAATCTTGCGTGAAGATCACCCGGTCGCGCAGCTGGCCATTGGCCGCTTCGGTTTTGATTTCGCGCAGCGCGCCTGATCTAAGGCCACGCGCGATCCAAGCCCGCGCTTCGCTGGCGGTCACAAAATCATAAAAGTCACTTATTTCTTTGGCGGTGGCAAAGCCCAGCACACGCAATGCCTCTGTGCAGGCCCAATCTAAGCTTTCGTCAAACGACGGTTGGGCGCTGCCAATCTCTTTAGGGATGACATTTTCTGTCAGATCATAGAGCTTTCGAAAGCCCTCGCGCCGGCTGACGGTGATGCGGCCCGTGCGCCAAAGATATTCGAGCGCAGTTTTTGAGGGATGCCAATCCCACCAGCCGCCGGTTCCGCGCTGTTCCTGGGCGCCGACGTCCCCCGATCCTAAAGGTCCATGCCGGGCGATTTGCTCTAGGACGGTTTCGGTCTGTGCCAAAAAGTCTCCCCGGTGCCAGGCCTTCCATCGCTTTTGGACCTGCTTTTCGTCTCGTATGAACTTGTGACGCCAGTGGGAAAGGCCGCCATGGGCAAGATCGAGGCATCATGTGTCCAAGCTTCAAACGCCTGGCGGCTGTGATCGACCATCTTGCGCAAAGCGGGCGGGCGATAGCTTTGTTGGCGGGACCAAAGAATCAGATCATGTGCCCGTGCGAGGGTGTTGATGCTGTCGACCTGCACAAAATTTAGCCCTGTGAGCGTCTGATCCAGCCGCGTGCCCAGCGGAGGTTTTCGCAGCTGATGACGGTCTAAGAAGTGCTGGCGGACCTGGGCGTTTGGGAGAATGTCAGGGCTTGTCATGTCCGTGATGTTGCAGATGTGCGATGCATCCGACAAGGGGCGCGTGATCGTCTCGCACCAAATGCACCGAGAATTGATCCATAAATTCAGCAAAACGTCCCTTCGCGACAAAGGCGCGGTGAAAAGCGCTGTCGTGATAATAGTCTGCCAAAACCTGTGCCATGCCGCCGACAAGGTAAATTCCGCCAAAGGGGAGATGCGTAAGCGCCAAGTTGCCACAAACACAGCCCAAAACTTCCAGCATAATCTCAACCGATTTGCGCGCATGCGGATCGCTGTGAATATGGGTCATGATATGGTGGGAAGTGGGTAAAGCTTGGCGCGGATCAAGCCTGGCCAGAAAGCCATAAATATGGCCAAGCCCGCGGCCAGAGAGCACCTCTTCGGCGGAGGCGAAGCCAAAATGTTCGGTCAGAAATTGATGCAGCTCATAGATCTGAGGGCTCGGCACGGGCAAATTGACATGGCCTGTTTCACTGCCAGGCACGGTGAGTTTTGGTCCTTCTCCCAAGACCACCGCCGAATTGAACCCGGTTCCAATATTGACAACCATGCGGTTGCCGCCTTGGGCCGTACCTTTCACGATGCTGTGAAAGGCCGTGCGGGGCAGATGCGACAAGGCCATGCCCTGGGCCTGCATATCGTTTAGGATCGCGCCAAATCTTGCGCCCGTGCCGGAGCAAAGCTCAGCGCTGGTGACGGTCCAATCGAGATTGGTCAACTGACCTTCGTCATGGCCAACAGGGCCGGCCACGTCAATACAGACGGCGTTTGGGCGGGCCTCTGGCGCGTGATCGCTCAGATATTTTTGCAAAATCCCCACAACGCCCGATTGATCGGTGTTGCGATAGCGATGAATTGTTTGGGTTTGCAGCTTTCCATCAATGGACAGAGCAACGCGGGTATTGGTGCCGCCCACGTCTGCGACCAAATCGTGCTGTCCCATAGTCTTTTTCCAATTCTAAACCACTCAGGCAGCTGCATACTTTAATTCGCACAATCCGTGCAAGGGCGTTAGGTCCGATTGTTGACAAACTTGGCCAATATCCAGCGAAACCAGATTTATAGGCCAGGCAACTCAGCGCTTGCCTTTTAAGGCAATCTTACAGATGATTTTCACTGAATAATTGAAGGATCACATCATGCCCGCTCCCCAAAACAAATTGAAAGCCGCCCTGGCGCGCCGCGAGTTGCAAATCGGTATTTGGCTGGGTCTGTGCAGTCCTGCGGTGGCGGAGATGGCTGGAGCTGCTGGCTATGACTGGTGTTTGATTGACGGCGAACATGGGCCGAATGACCTGCCTTTGATGGTTGCGCAGCTGCGGGCATTGGAAGGGCGCGGGGCCAGCGCGGTGGTGCGTGTGCCGCAGGGCGAAGATTGGATTTTGAAACAGGTTTTGGACATTGGGGCGCAAAGCGTTTTGGTGCCGATGGTGGAAACCGCTGCCCAAGCGCGGCAGGTGGTGGAGGCTTGTAAATACGCGCCACAGGGGCGGCGCGGCGTGGGCTATGCGCTGGCGCGGGCCAGTGGCTACAATGCCATTGAAGATTATGCCAAAACCGCCAATGATCAGATTTGCGTCATGGTGCAGGTCGAAACGCGCGCCGCCATGGCCAATATTTCTCAAATTGCCCAAGTGCCGGGCATTGATTGTATCTTTATCGGCCCGGCAGATTTAAGTGCCGATATGGGACATCTTGGCGATTTAAACCACCCGGAAGTGCGCGAGGTCATCGCGCAAGGGATGTCCGATATCAAAGCTGCGGGGCTGTGTTCGGGTACGATTTGTTTCGACCAGGAAGATCAGCAACGTTTCATTGCACAGGGCGGAAGCTTTCTTGGCGTGGCCGCTGATGTGGTGACTTTGCAATCGGCATTGGCGCAAAATGTCGCCGCGGCGCGCAAGCTGTAAGAGCGCAAGCTGTAAGAGAGGCTGCCCGGCCAAGGGCCGGGCAGGGG
>NYTV01000091.1 GCA_002683685.1 Paracoccaceae bacterium | reverse complement strand
GGTTCAGAGTGATAATCCGCACATTCTAAATATTTCTCCCCCGCTTGATATGCAGGCGAAGTGGTTTTCCCCATCAGTGGCGTATACCATTTCAAAATTTGGCATGAGTCAGTGCGTGCTTGGGATGGCGGCAGAATTTAAAAGCAAAGGAATCGCGGTCAATGCGTTGTGGCCACATTCGGTTATTGCAACTGCTGCGATCAGTAATGTGGTTGCTGGTGACCTTGCATTTCCGCATTGTCGCAAACCAGAAATAATGGCGGATGCAGCAGCCGCAATTTTTTCAAAAAATGCGCGCGAATTCACAGGACAATTTTGCATTGATGATGTTTTTTTGGCAGGAGAAGGCGAGACGAATTTTGCACAGTATCGGGTTGACCCCGAACAGACGCTATGGAGTGATTTTTTCTTGCCTGACGACACGCCAGAAATTGAACCTGTTGTGGTGATGAAAGGCCCGGGGATGTAGGTGGTTTCGTGAATTACCAAGAAAGGTTCAGCAAAAAATGTCATTTTTAATAAAAAACGTCACAGTCGTTACGCTCAATAGTCATCGTGAGGTGATTGAAAATGGAGCGGTATTGATCAAAAAAGACAGGATTGAGGCGGTTGGTGATTCCTCAACACTTTCTGCCCAGTGCGGGGACGAGACTGAAATCATTAATGGTCACGGCCAGGTGGTATTGCCAGGGTTTGTCAGTGCGCATAACCACTTGGGCTATGCCGTGTTTCGCGGCCGAGCTGAGGATGTGGGTCATGCACCCACGCATCGCCTCTATCTGCCCATGAGTGGTGTCATTAGTAATGAAGAGCGCCAGGTCATAGGTTCCCTTGCAGTTGTGGAGCTTCTTCGTGGCGGTGTGACGACTGTTCTCGAGATGGAAGAGGATGCTGAGTTATTTGCACCGTTTATCGAAAAAAGTGGTATCCGGGCGCTGATCGGCGTGATGGTAAATGATTTAAATTTGGACGCGCTTGCCAGGGGAGAGACTGTCTTTGACCCTGCGGCGCGTGAGTTACAGCTCGAAAAAGCTGTGGGGTTGGCACAACGTTGGCATGGGAAAAGCGATCATCGGATTCAGGCGATTCTGGCTGCAACAGGGTTATCGACTTCCTCTCCGGAGTTGCTCGATAGTTTGAGGGCATTTGCAGATGAGCTTCGCTTATGTATTTCAATTCATCTGGGATTCGGAGAGCGCGATCTTGTCAAACGGGTACATCAAGCCAAGCAATTTGAGTTTGCCCGAGATCATGGGGTGCTCGGTTCTGACGTTGTGGCTGTTCATTGCTTTGAGGTTGATGAGGCGGAGATCGATATTTTGGCGGAAACCGGGACACGACTTGCGCATTGTCCTCATATGAACCAGTTTCGAGGCGAGGTGGCGCCTGTACAGAGGATGCGCGAGAAAGGGATTCAGATAGGGCTTGGAATTGATAACTATTTTTCTGACTATTTCGAGGTCTTGAGATCGTGTCTTGCAAGTGCGCGCATTCATGCGCACGATCCAGAGGTTTTCTCAGCGTACGATGCGCTCGCTTTTGGAACAATCGATGCTGCGCGAGTCCTTGGCCTTGATGATGAAATTGGGTCAATTGAAAAAGGTAAAAAAGCAGATCTCCAGATGATTGACATGGCTACACTTGGACTAACACCGGTGAATGATCCGGTAACGACTTTGGTGTATCACGGTCACGCAAAAGATGTAAAAACGGTTTTTGTGGATGGTAATCTGGTCGTGCGCGAGGGGGTTGTGCAAACGGCAGATCAGGCAGATCTGATTCACCGCGCAGGGGATGCGGCTAATAATGCCTGGCAAAAATTTCGGGAGCGACATGGCGCCTATGCAGCGCCACCCCCTAATTAGCGGTACGCATTCAAGGTTTCGATGTCGACGTCGGTGTTAAAGTCGCCTGAGATACCATCTGCCGCGATCTGCCAGGCGGGATATTCTTTCTGATAAGTGCTCAATATCTGATCAACAGGAGGCTCATGATATTCACCCCTGTTTCTCAGATATTCCATATGACGACGCCCTTCGAGATCAAGCGGATGATAGATCGAGTCCTTCTCGCCATCGAAATCGAGTGGCCGAATTTGGAACTTATGACAGAGTTCGAGGTTAAAAGCAGGCGTTGCTTTTAACCATTTTCCATTGAGGTAGATAGCGGTATATCCATGCCAGTAAAAGATATCTGTCCCCATTTTTTCTCTTAGTTTTTGAGTCGAAAGATGGTTTCGTACGTCGGAATAACCCAATCGTGCGGGCACCCCGATCGATCGACAGCAGGCAGCGAGCAGCACCGCTTTTGATATGCACCATCCGATTCCCGTTTCAAGGTTACGCCGTGCGCTTAAGCCCTCAGCTGAGATTTCAATGTCGTAGGGATCGTATCGGATTTGATCGCGAACCGCGTAGTAGAGGCGGATCACCTGCTCTTTTGCTTGCGTCTCGATACCGATTGCACGTCGAGTAAAGCCTACCACTGCATCATCTGTGCTTTGAACCATTTGCCCTGGCCTGAGGAACAGAGCGAGATCTTCTTTCATAAAATGTTCATCCGCAGATCAATGACTATTTTTCTTTATTTTCTGGATAAAGAACTGATAGCCCATTAACGGCTCATCAGTTTAATAAAAAGTATATTTTTAAACTAGTATCTGTTCTCCAATTTAACCATACTTACAAATTCGAAAAAATTTGAGTAAAGCCAAATGGCTTGCATTGCATATTTAAATAAATTTTCCGCGCCAAATGCGCTTGAAATATTTTCCGCTCATGGTGGGCATGAGATCGTCAGGGTCGATAGTGACGCGTCACTCGAGCAAAGCTTTGATATTGTTTCGCGCGCTCATGCTTATCAGTGTGTGGGTGCCAGGGATGAGGTTCCAGAATCTTTGCGGGTGTCCCGGGAATTTCTGTCTCGTGCACCTAATCTATTAGTGGCATCAGCCAGCGGGTCGGGTGTCGACGTATTTGATCTGGAGGCGTGTACAGCAGCAGGCGTTTTGGTAGTTAATCAAGCGGGGGCAAACGCTCAGTCTGTTGCAGAGCACGCGCTGAGCATGATCATATCGTTATATCGCTATATTGGAAAATCAGATCTTGCCCTTCGAAAAGGATGGTCAGGTTCTCGATGGGACTTTATGGGAACAGATCTTGCGAGAAAAAAGATTGGCATTGTCGGAATTGGAAATATTGGCACCCGTCTGGCCCAGATCTGCAAAAACGGGTTTGATTGTGAGGTCTTCGCAACTGATCCGTATTTGAATGAAGAGGAGATTGCGCGACGTGGCGCAAAATCCGTCTCGTTTGAGCAATTGCTTAGACAGTCGGACGTGATTTCAGTTCATACGCCGCTCACGGATCTCACACGTAAACTGTTTAACGCCGATGCGTTTAGCCAGATGAAAGAAGGCGCCGTTTTTATCAATGCTGCGCGAGGCTCAATTCATAGCGAAGAAGCACTGGCCGATGCACTTGACGCCGGCCATCTCGCTGGTGCGGGGTTGGATGTATGGGATGTTGAGCCGCCACCTGCTTCACATCGTCTACTCGAGGGGTTGAATGTTGTTGCGACGCCTCATATCGCAGGATGCACGTCGCATAGCCTTGAAAATATGGCGGAATGTGCCGCGACGCAATTGATTATAATTTTTTCAGGTCAACCTGCCCCTCGCCCTGTAAATCCAGAAGTGCTACCGAGATTTCGAGAGCGCTATCTTGGATTTTTTGGTGGCGATGGGTTGGACGAGCTGCCCACTCCCAAGTTGTGATAGGCGTCAGCAGAAAATACTGGTAGCCTTGCGCATATATTGTTTACTCTGGTGGATCTAATTTGTTGGGCAAAAAGCTTTTCTGCGCGGAAGATCGGCGGCGTCAAGCCGCGCGCAGTATGCCGCGCCTTGTCTACGATGCGCTTGATGGTGCGGCAGGACGAGAGACATCGAGTCAAGAGAATATGTCAGCGCTGCAGGCCATTAAGCTCCAAAGTCGGGTGCTGGTAAATGTGGCAGAACGCTCCCTGAAAACAAGCTTTCTCGGGCGTCGGTGGGATCTTCCTTTTGGTGTGGCCCCTATGGGCATGTGCGATCTTTTCTGGCCGGGGGCGGATCGCGCATTAGCCAAGGCTGCAAAAACCTTTGGTTTCCCTTTGGGCGTATCGACAATGTCGTCAAGCCCGATGGAGCAGATTATCGAAGAAGCAGAAGGCAATGCTTGGTTTCAATTGTACGCGGGACAGTCCGATGACGAGACCTATGCCCTGGTTGAGCGTGCTCAGAATTCGGGGTATCAAACCTTGATTTTGACTGCAGATGTTCCCGCACTGCCGGCACGGCCGCGTGATTATCGAAATGGTTTTGCGGTCCCATTCAGTATGCGGCCAAATCATTTTGTCGACTTCGCCTGTCATCCGAAATGGTCGTTGCAGACGCTAATAAATGGTATTCCGAGTCCCAAGAATGTCGCGATTCAGAAAAATAACGATCAACCTGGATTCCGTCGCGAATCGGGAAGAGATAGGATTGACTGGGACTTTCTTTCTGAACTGCGCACCCGGTGGAAAGGCAACCTTGTCTTGAAGGGCGTAATGAGTTGTGAGGATGCAAAAAGAGCAACGGCGGTAAATGTCGATGCCGTTTATGTTTCCAACCATGGGGGTCGCCAACTAGAGAGCGCGCCGGCTGCAATCAGTAGACTTTCAAAGATAAGAACAGTACTTGGAGATGACACCTCTGTTTTATTTGATAGTGGTGTTCGCAATGGGGACGATGTCGCCAGAGCGCTCGCAACAGGAGCAGATTTTGTGATGTTAGGTCGTCCAATACTCTATGCCCTAGCAGGAAGGGGCGAAGGGGGCCTGAATGAGTTTCTACGATTGCTGATTGATGAGTTCAGTATTGTGATGGCGCAGTTGGGATGTACTGAGCCGGCTCAGATTAATCATGAATGTATTGCTTCTAAAGATTAACGACAGTGTTAGTGACAACCATTATTTTTTTCTATGACAGATAAGCAACACATTCGGGGCGGCGCATTGCTTGCGCTGGCGCTATATGAGAAAGGAATTGAGCAGGTTTTTACCCTCAGCGGTGGTTTTTGTAATCCTGCTCTGGAGGGATTTGCCGATCTGGGGATAAACGTCATCAATTGCCCTCACGAACAGATCGCAGGACACCTTGCGGATGGGTATACACGAATCAGCCGAAAGCCAGCGGTATGTCTCGTCGGGCCTGAAGGATTTGCGAATGCAATTCCGGCAATGATGGAAGCATGGGGTGAGCGAAGTCCTGTGATTTTTGTTACCGGCTCAAGCACGCTAAAGCGCCAGGGAAGTGGTGGTTTTAAAGAGATCGATGACGTTGCCATTGCGGCACCGTTGACCAAATACAGTGCGAGCGTGACTGACGGGTTACGTATTCGTGAGTTCGTCGATCGCGCCTATAAGACGGCGTTAAGTGGATACCCGGGCCCTGTGCATCTCAGTGTGCCCGTTGACATTATGTTTTCGTCGTATGAGCGCACCGCTCAACTAGAGGAGCGTCCATTTAATCATGCGGCGATTCCACCCCCACGAGCATGGCCGTGCCCCGAGGATTTGACGCGGGTACTGACGGTTCTCAGTCGCAGTGAGCGACCCATGCTGATTGGTGGTCATGGTGTGTGGTGGGCAGGCGCAGAAACGCTATTGGAGGCTGTTGGTCGCGATCTCAGCATCCCGATATTTAATGTGCCGTATCATCAGAAATTACTGCCGGAGGGAAGTCCAGCTTACATGGGCCTTGCCGATATTCATCAATACGGCCCCTCAAAAGAAGCGCTGGAATCTGCAGACGTCGTTGTTCTACTGGGCGGTCGACTGGATAACCAGATGAACTTCGGGAATCCACCCCTTTTTCCGGCCACATGCAGATTGATTTGCGTCAATGGATCAGCAGAAGAGATTGAGCAGAATCGAGCGGCAGACGATGTGCTGCTGAGCGATCCCGGCGCATTTTTGGAGGCGCTTTTAGCGTTAAATCATTCAGGCCAATGGCAGGCGCCCAAGGAATGGTTATCGAGTCAAACAAAAAACCGTGAAAGATGGGTGCAGCAAATGCTTCTCGATATAGACGCGGATGCCACCCCATGCCGTGGCGCGCACCCGCTTCAGCTTGCGCTT
>NYTV01000090.1 GCA_002683685.1 Paracoccaceae bacterium | reverse complement strand
GCCAGGTTTTCAGCGCCATATTCCGCAGGGAATGTGACATTCACCTCAACCTCTTCGCCAAGTTTTACGCCGACCAGCTGCGCTTCAAAGCCAGGAATGAAGGAATTAGATCCCAAAACCAGCGGGTAATCTTCCGCAGCGCCGCCCTCAAAGGCTTCGCCGTCGACTTTACCAAGAAAATCAATGGTCACTTGGTCACCATCTTTCGCCTTCGTACCTTTTTTGCGATCCGCGAAATCCTGTGCAGTCTCCGCCAAATTCGCGAGGGCTTCGTCGACAGAGGCCTCATCAGCCTTGGCAATCATTTTTTCCAGTTTGATTTTCTTAAGATCAACCTCAGGAATGGTCGGCAAGGCCTCGTAGGACATCTCAACATGGATGTCGTCGCCCTCTTTCCAATCGTCATTGGTCATCTTAACCGCAGGCTGCATCGCAGGACGATCGCCACTGTCTTCAAAATGCTTAGACATGGCACCATCAATGCTCTCTTGCATCGCCTCACCCATTAAACGCTGACCATATTGCTTTTTCAACAATGCCATCGGGACTTTGCCCTTCCGAAAGCCCTTCATTTCAATTTCAGGCTGCGCTTCAACGAGTTTTTCGTCAACCTTTGCGCTCAACTCATCTGCTGCCACAACAATATTGTAACCGCGCTTCAAGCCTTCGTTCAGGGTCTCAGTGACCTGCATTGTACATCCCTTTTCAAACCATGGTGCGGGTAGAGGGACTTGAACCCCCACGCCTTGCGGCGCTAGAACCTAAATCTAGTGCGTCTACCAATTTCGCCATACCCGCAAACTATGTGGCAGCCCCGAAGAGCCGCCATATTCCGGAGCTCTCTAACAAAGCTCGCCCCAGGATGCGAGTGGAAAATGACAGTTTCAGGACGAATTTTCTTTATGACAAAAATTACAGTTGGGGCTGACGCATTTAAACCAGAAATCAGGTGTTATGGCAGCTATACCAGAAAGGCACCTGGATTATGATCCACACGGTCGCTTCCTTGCCCGATCGACAGCAGAAAACGAAACCAGAATATACTCGTGGAAACCATGCCCTCTGCGTAACCCGGCCGCCAAGCCATAACACTTTGCCCGATGGCCATACCCTACTGCGCCTGCTCGCCGCCCGCAGCCGCAGCTCTCATTTCCTATTGAGCTTGGGCTTTAACAGCAATGACCAGTTGGCTCAGGGATTTATTCTAAAGCGATGGGGCATAGAAACCCTAAGAAAGTGAAATAGGTCAGCGCGTTACAGGATGTCTCAGGGACCATGAGGATTGGCGGGCCATGGGCTTGCTATTTCACGAGGCAGGATTCATTTGCGTGCAATAAATGTGCATTTTGATTAATTAATAGGCAATTTTAGAGATACCTGCGGTATTCCACCACGATCCCAACAAAGAGCAATTGCCGGGCAAGACAAAAAGTGAAATTCCCGATTTGCAACCAAATCACCGGATATCAAAATGAAAAAGATCGAAGCCATAATTAAGCCTTTTAAACTCGACGAGGTGAAAGAAGCGCTTCAGGATATGGGCGTGCAGGGTCTCTCTGTTGTAGAAGTCAAAGGCTTCGGGCGTCAGAAAGGCCACACGGAACTTTACCGTGGTGCTGAATATGTCGTCGATTTTCTGCCGAAAGTAAAAATCGAAGTCGTTCTGGCCGACGACATGCTTGACAACGCAATCGAAGCCATTTGTGACGCAGCGAAAACTGATAAAATTGGCGATGGGAAAATTTTCGTGTCGACAGTCGAACAAGCCATCCGAATTCGCACCGGTGAAACCGGCGACGACGCTATCTAATAACGCCTCTAAAGGAGAGACAATCCATGAGCCAAGCTCTTTTATCGAAGATCGCCGATGAAGGCATCGAATATGTGGACATTCGCTTCACGGATCCGCGCGGAAAACTGCAGCACGTCACCGTATGCGCTGACCAAGTCGATCAAGACTTTCTGGAAGAAGGCTTTATGTTCGACGGCTCGTCGATCGCCGGTTGGAAATCCATTGAAGAATCCGACATGAAATTGATGCCGGACGTCGATTCAGCCTATGTTGACCCCTTTTATGCTGAGAAAACAATCTGTATTCACTGCACAGTGGTTGAGCCGGACACGGGCGAAAGCTATGCGCGTGATCCGCGCGGATGTGCGCAGCGCGCGGAAGCCTATCTGATCTCCTCTGGCATCGGCGATGTGGCCTATATGGGCCCAGAAGCGGAATTTTTCCTGTTCGACGATGTTCGGTTTGAGAATAAAATCAATAAAGTGTCCTATGAAGTTGACGCTGTTGATGCCTCGTGGAACACTGATAGCGACTATGACGTTGGCAACATGGGCCACCGTCCCGGCATCAAAGGCGGCTATTTCCCCGTGAACCCGATTGATGACGCACAAGACATCCGCAGCGAAATGCTATCGACGATGAAGCGGATGGGCATGAAAGTTGATAAGCATCATCACGAAGTCGCGAGCTGCCAACATGAACTGGGCCTGATCTTCGGATCTTTGACCCACCAGGCCGATGAGTTGCAAAAATATAAATATGTCATTCACAATGTCGCCCATGCCTATGGCAAGTCCGCGACATTCATGCCCAAGCCCATTGCAGGTGATAATGGCACCGGCATGCATGTGAACATGTCCATCTGGAAAGATGGCAAGCCTGTGTTTGCAGGCGACAAATATGCAGATCTTTCGGATGAGGCGCTGTATTTCATCGGCGGCATTTTGCAGCACGCAAAGGCCTTGAACGCTTTTACAAACCCATCGACCAACAGCTACAAGCGCCTGATCCCTGGCTTTGAAGCCCCTGTTCTGCGCGCCTATTCCGCACGAAACCGGTCTGGCTGCGTTCGGATCCCATGGGCCGAGTCGCCAAAAGCCAAGCGAGTTGAAGCGCGCTTCCCAGACCCAGCAGCGAACCCCTATCTGTGTTTTGCTGCTTTGCTGATGGCAGGCCTTGATGGCATCAAAAACAAAATTCACCCCGGTGAAGCATCTGACAAGGATCTCTATGACCTGCCGCCAGAAGAGCTGGCTGATATCCCAACTGTTTGTGGCTCTCTCCGCGAAGCGCTGGAGGCGCTGAAAGCGGACATGGGCTTCTTGACCGCCGGCGGTGTGTTCACAGAGGATCAAATCGCAGGGTATATTGACCTGAAAATGGAAGAGGTTCTGCACTATGAGCACACACCTCACCCCGTTGAATTTGGCATGTACTACAGCTGTTAAACGCGTTTTTCATAGCGAACAAACAAAAAAGGCGTCCAGATTTGGGCGCCTTTTTTGCCTGAGCAACTCAAGCGCTGGACTGGGCCGGTTTTTTGATCAAATAGGTATGAATTGAAAACAAGACCGCGCAAGTTCGCGGCAGACGCACAAGAGCTTGATGCTCCGAGCGAATATACGCGCCATGGCCATGGCCATAATCCTCATCTCCACTGCGCGGATCGGTTTCGCTGCGTGGCTGAAACAAATCAGGTCGCACATATTCCAGCACATTGAACCGCCACATGGGGCGTCCAGCTCTTATCCCATCAAACAAGCGCTGCACCCGTTTGGCCACATCCGCGTCATATTCCTCCACCGGCCGATGTACTGCACTCAACGGGCGACCTATTTTTTCGCGCAAAGTCCAGCTGGCCGGAAAACACATCACGGCCGCGGTCAAGACATGCTCGCCACCACGCTTTTCATGCAGGCAAAGGTCTTCCTGCACCAAACGCGCCGCGGTGAGAAGCGGATCGCCAGCCAGCGGCACGCGCACCCCATCCGGGCGCTGCACCATCGTTGCTTCGACGCGATATGAGGGACGCCGCCGCAATTGTACTACGATTTCATCCAAGACCTCCTGTTTTGCCTCGGCAGAGGCGCCGGCGTCGGCAAATACCTTGTCTGGAATATCCTGCAAAAGCCGGTCCCGCTCAGCCAGTTGCGCCACGTAGGCCTCATCTTCAATCAGCCAACCATCCTCCGCCAGAGGCAACATTCCCGGTAATTTCTTATGTTCCGACACATCATAGGGAATCTTTTTTTGTAAAATTTCTGGCATAAAATCCGCCTCGCTTGCGGGAATTGTGAAAACAGATGTCGCAAACAAACCTGACACAGGCAGGCTGCGAACGCAATCTTGCGCATGAAGGGAGCGTTTTAATGATCGAACCATTCCGCGAGGACCGCAAGATTGACCCCAGCCGCGGCGCAATGACCGGCGACAACACCCCCCCAACGATATGGATCGAATAGAGATTGGCTATACAAAACTGGCGTTTGACGAATGGGCGAGCGCCAGGCTAGAGCTGCCTGATTTGCAACAGATGCGCCGTTTTCGTCACAACCGGCTGGTGCAAGGAGTCTCGGCCCGCGACTATGGGGCCTTAGTGGTTTTTGACCCGCTTAACATCCGTTATGCCAGTGACAGTACAAATATGCAGCTCTGGAACACCCATAACCGATTTCGTGCACTGATCGTCTGCGCCGATGGCTATATAGTCATGTGGGACTATAAAAATTCGCCCTTTCTTTCGCAATTCAATCCGCTGGTGCGCGAGCAGCGTTCTGGAGCAGATTTTTCTATTTTGACCCTGGGGATATGGCCCATTTGGCGGCAGAGGCTTTTGCCGGTGAAGTCTATGATTTGGTCCGCAGCCATGGCGGCAGCAATATGCGCTTGGCGGTTGATAAAATCATGATGGTCGGGCTCAGAGCGCTGGAATCCAAAGGGTTTGAAGTGTTTGAGGGTGAAGAGCTGACCGAGAAGGCCCGCGTGATCAAAGGGCCAGATGAGATCAAAGCGATGCGCTGCGCCAGCCATGCCTGCGAGACCGCCGTGCGCGCAATGGAAGAGGCCGCGCGTGTTGGGGTGCCCGGTGGACAGATGAGCGAAGATGATATTTGGGCCGTGCTGCATGCGGAAAATATTCGGCGCGGCGGCGAGTAGATTGAAACACGCCTCCTGGCCTCTGGTCCACGCACCAACCCTTGGTTTCAAGAATGCGGACCACGCCTGGTGCAAAACAATGAGATAATCAGCTTTGATACCAATCTCATCGACAGCTATGGCATATGCGTGGATATCTCCCGCAGCTGGTGGATTGGCGATCAAGCCCTCCGCCCCGATATGGTCGCGGCCATGCAGCACGCGCATGAGCATATTCAAAGTAATATGAACATGCTAGCCCCGGGCGTTTCAATGCGCAGCCTTTCGAAAAATTGCCACCGCCTTGACGATCAATAGCAAGCACAGAGATACGGCTGTTTGATGCATGGCGTCGGCCTGTGCGATGAATGGCCCTTGATTGCCTATCCCGATCATCTGGTGGATGGCGCGTTTGAATATGAGTTGGAAGCGAGTATGGTACTATGTGTGGAGGCTTTAGTCTCGCCCGAGGGAGGAGATTTCTCCATCAAGTTGAAAGATCAGGTATTGATTACCGACGCTGGGTTTGAAAACCTGACCACCTATCCATTTGATCCGGCGTTGATGGGGGCGTAGGCTTAGAGCAAAAGCCCGCCTGCCAAATGAAAAGGGCGCCGCCGAAGCCGCGCCCTTATGTGACTGAACGTCAAAGCCCGTTACTTGCGCGCGCGGCCCACCAGTCTCCAAAGCGCTGGCAACAAGAGCGCCGCGAGGGCCAATTTCACCACATCTCCCAGCAAGAATGGCGTCAAACCCCAGGATAAAATAGGCGCTTCCAGGCCGTAAAGCACGGTCAACCAAACCAGGCCAGGCACATAGATCAGCGTATTGCCGAGCACCAAGGCCAGGGCCATTTTGCCCCGCGCCCGGTCCCAACCCTTGCGCGCCAAAGCACCTAGGGCCACGACGGCGAGAACATAACCAACCAAATAACCGCCCGTGCTGCCCATCATATAGCCGAACCCAGAGACCTCTGCGCTGGAGCCAGCAAAAACGTCAAAGCCCATTGCGCCGATCAGCATATAGCCCAAAATCGTTGCCAGACCCAAACGTGCGCCATAGGCCGCACCAATGCTCAAAACAACAAAAGTGCCCATGGTCATTGGAACTGGGAACATTGGGATCTTGATTTTCGCGGCGAGGACCAAAGCGGCGATGCCTGCTGCGACCAAAACCAATTGCTTCACCCGCAGCGCCAGGCCGGTTTGCGGAAAAATAGCCTCGGCCAGTGTCAAAGATGGGGTCTGTGTGGTCATGTTAAATTTCCTTTTGTTTCGCAGCTATGACTTAGCCTTTGTCACCGACCCTTCGCAAGGCCTCATCTGTGCCTTTTGCGGTAACAGGAGCGCATATCATAGCTCTTGCGCGGTCCGGTCACCTGCCAATAGGCCGTCCAATCCGGCCAGTGTGCAAAATCATAGGTCACATGATATTCATCCGGCGGGCAAAGATGATGCGCCGTCGGGCTGCTCTGGGCCAAATCAATGTGGTGAAAAAATCTATCATCCTCAAAGAAGACATCAATGCCACCGGCCGCACCGGGGTGCCAGCGATAGCGCCGGCTGCTGGCAAGAGCTGGGCTACCCGCCAAAATCAGCTGCCCCGTTTCATGATACCAGCCGTCTGCAATGCGGCACTGGCCCTTGAATTGCACCGGAGTATCTTTATGGTTATTCAGGATTTGCCGAGTGATACCCCAGCTGTGACCCATAAAGTCATCAAGGCTAAATGGCAGTTTTGGCTGGGGCGCGGCGCTCTTGAATGTCATAGCCTTCCCTAGCAGGTCTTGCGGTGCAATCAAACCCGGCGGCTGCGCTTGAACCCACGCGCGCGGCAGTCTAAGAGGCAGCCACACGCTCCCAACTCACGAGGCCATGATCCTATGATCGAACGTTACTCCCGCCCTGAAATGGTTGATATCTGGTCACCCAAAACGAAATTCCGCATCTGGTATGAAATCGAAGCACATGCCTGCGATGCACAGGCCAAATTGGGCGTGATTCCGCAGGCCAATGCCGATGCGGTGTGGACAGCGAAAGATGTAGAGTTCGACGTGGCAAAAATTGACGCCATTGAAGCGGTCACGAAACACGACGTCATCGCCTTTTTGACCCATCTGTCCGATGTTATCGGCGGGGATGTGGCGCGTTTTGTACATCAAGGCATGACCAGCTCCGACGTTTTGGACACCACGTTGAACGTGCAACTCACCCGCGCCGCCGATATTTTGATTGCGGATATTCAATCTCTGCTGGCCGCACTCAAGCGCCGCGCGCTGGAGCATAAAGACACCGTTCGGATTGGCCGCAGCCATGGCATCCACGCCGAACCTGTGACCATGGGACTGACCTTCGCACGGTTTTATGCAGAAATGGATCGCAACCTAGAGCGCATGCGCCGGGCCCGTGATGAGATCGCCACTGGCGCGATTTCCGGCGCGGTTGGCACCTTTGCCAATATTGACCCTTCCGTCGAAGAACATGTCTGCGCGCAATTGGGGCTGAAACCAGAACCCATCAGCACGCAAGTCATCCCGCGCGACCGTCACGCAGCCTTCTTTGCCACGCTCGGCGTTGTGGCAAGCTCCATTGAGAATATCGCCATTGAAATTCGCCATATGCAGCGCACCGAAGTTTTGGAAGCCGAAGAATTTTTCTCCAAAGGGCAAAAAGGCAGCTCCGCCATGCCGCATAAGCGCAATCCGGTTCTAACCGAGAACCTCACCGGTTTGGCACGCATTGTGCGGATGGCCGTGGTGCCGGCGATGGAAAACGTGGCCCTGTGGCATGAGCGGGATATCTCACACAGCTCCGTAGAGCGAGCCATCGGCCCCGATGCCACCATCACCCTTGATTTTGCCCTCGCCCGCCTGACCGGTGTCATTGATAAATTGGTCATCTATCCAGAAAATATGATCGCAAATATGAATAAGTTTAGCGGATTGGTACATTCTCAGCGGGTCTTGTTGGCACTGACACAAAAAGGCGTGAGCCGT
>NYTV01000089.1 GCA_002683685.1 Paracoccaceae bacterium | reverse complement strand
GGCGCTGCGGATTTGGATGGTCTCAGGTGCCTATGGGGCGGCGATGGCGCTACGGGCGGGCGGATGGACGGCCGAGGGGCGGCGCATTCGGAGGGATTTTCGCTTGGACCGTTCAGCCAAAAAACTCCGCGGGCGCGAAATTTTTTGGGAAGATGCAGATCTGATCGACAGCAGCACGCCAAGATAAACCCACCATCAGGAGCTCTCCTCCGAGAGCTGTAGGTGCCATAGATGGGAATAGCGCCCCTCTTGGGCCAAAAGTTCCTCATGGCTACCGGATTCGACAATTTGCCCCTGCTCAAGCACAACAATGCGATCCGCATGAACGACGGTGGACAAGCGATGCGCGATGATCATCACCGTCCGCCCCTGCCCCATTTGGATCAGACTTTCTTGGATTTCATGCTCCGTTTGCGTATCAAGCGCTGAAGTCGCCTCATCCAATAGTAAAATGGGCGGATTTTTCAACAAGCTGCGGGCAATGCCAACACGTTGTTTCTCGCCACCAGAGAGCTTAAGCCCCCGTTCGCCGACCATTGTGTCGTAACCATTGGGCAGACTTTGCACGAACTCATGAATTTGCGCCGCCTTGGCGGCCTGTTCAATCTCAGCTCGCGTCGCCGCATCGCGGCCATAGGCGATGTTGTAATAAATAGTGTCGTTAAACAAAACTGTATCCTGCGGCACAACACCAATGGCGTTGTGAAGGCTGTTTTGTGACACATCGCGAATATCCTGCCCGTCAATCAAGACCGCACCAGCGCTGACGTCATAAAACCGGAACAACAAGCGGCCAATGGTTGATTTTCCAGAGCCAGACGGCCCCACAATGGCCAGCGTTTGGCCCGGCTCCACCGTGAGATCGGAACCCTTGAGAATGGCCCGTTCTGGATCATAGGCAAAATGCACATCACGAAACTCAATCCGTCCACCCGCCACACGCAAAGGCGGGGCTTCTGGCTTATCTTGCACCTCAGGCGGTTGCTCCAACAGGCTGAACATTTCAGACATATCAACCAGCGCTTGACGAATTTCTCGGTAGACGAACCCCAAGAAGTTCAGCGGCATCATCACCTGCATGATATAGGCATTCACAGCCACAAAGCCACCAACACTAATCATACCATCCGCCACACCTTGCACAGACATAAGCATCACAACCACCATGGCTGTATTGATGATCAGCGCTTGCCCGATGTTAATGACCCCGAGCGAATAGGAGGTCTTCAACGCCGCCGTTTCATATCCCTGCATGGCGGCATCGTAACGAGCCGCCTCTCGAGATTCCGCGCCGAAATATTTCACCGTTTCAAAATTCAACAGAGAATCAATCGCCTTTTGGTTGGCATCATTGTCTTGATCATTCATCTGCTTGCGGATTTTGACCCGCCATTCGGTCACAACAGCGGTGAACCATACATAGGCGATAATCGCCACAACAATCACCAGCAGATAGCGCAGATCAAAAAACGCCGCCAGCGCGCCGGAGATCAGCACCAATTGCAAGAGCAAGGGACCAATTGAAAACAATAAGAAACGCAGCAAAAACGCGACGCCCTTGACACCACGCTCCATGACCCGGCTCAACCCCCCAGTCTTACGACTGAGGTGATAGCGCAGAGACATATTGTGAATATGCTGAAACGTCTCGAGACCGACCCGCCGCAACGCGTGCTGCCCCACTTTGGCAAAGACCACATCCCGCAATTGTTGAAAACCGCTGTCCAGGACCCGTGACACACCGTAAGCAATGGTCAGACCACCGGCGCCCAACACAAACACAGAATACCCCGCATCCCTCCCCGACAGGCTATCCACCGCAGCTCCAAGAATCATAGGCGTCGCCACAGCCACGAGCTTGGCCAGGATCAAACTGGCCACAGCGATCACAACACGCCATTTGACCCAAGCCTGCCCCGCCGGCCAGAGATAGGGCACGACGCGCCGCACAACCCCAATCTCTACCCGACGCCCCTCGGCTTGCTCGGAGGTGCCAAGACTTTTCACTAAATTACGATTCCTTACCCTTAATTTAAGTGGCGCCTTAGCGCTCAGTCTGGAATTTCAAAAACCTGGCCAGGATAGATCAAGTCCGGGTCACGGATACGTTCTTTATTGGCCTCAAAGACTTTGAAATACTCAATACCGGCACCGTAGCTTTCTTTGGCGATGGCCCAGAGCGTAGATCCCGGCTGGACGGTTCGAACCCGGAACTTCTGTGACGGCGAGCGCAAGACGGATGCCGTGTCCGCCGGTTGAGCCTCGATTGCCACAGTTTCCCCATCCGAGCTTTGCTCATCCTGTGGATTGAGCTCCGCCACTTCAGCTTGAACGGTCACCTCTACTTGCGTCACAGCCGTTTCGGACGCGGTGTCGTCTGCGGTTTCGGGCGCGTCGGAGGGCGGCGCATACGCTTGCACGCTTGGGGCTTCAGCGACACTCTGAGACGGCACCTCGACGCTTAGTTCCTCCGGCTGTGTCTCTGGCGCCATCAACTCGGCCAATTCTTCAGCTGCCTCGCGTTTGAACGGAGTTTCCGCGCGCGACACCACATCCCCTGTTGCATTTAATTCATCAACCCGCAGGGTATAAATACCAGGCTCAATATCGCTAAGCTCTAAGGTCCAATAGCCATTTGTCGAGATCTTACTTGTAGCGATAGATTGATTATCAAGATAAATTCTAACAAAATTTCCGGCTTGACCCCGCCCCCCTAAAATCACATCTCCATTAGAGCTATAGGAAATAGTGTCAATTGTGACCGCAGGATTGGCCGCGCTTGGCGTTCTATCTTGCAACACGCGCACGCCATCTTCATCAGCCAAAATGACCGTTGCGGGGGCGGTATCCGCAGTGACCTCTGTTGAGGCCGTCTCTGTTGGAGCGGTCTCAATTTCGATATCAGTTTCGGTTTCAATGACCGTTGCGGGGGTGGTATCCGCAGTGACCTCTGTTGAGGCCGTCTCTGTTGGAGCGGTCTCAATTTCGATATCAGTTTCGGTTTCATTGCTGGTTTTAGTCTCAGCCAGTGACTCAATCTCTGGCTCGAGACTTTCCAACGCAGTAACCGCCCCTTCGGCAGGCGCGGGGGTGCTGTCTGTGGCAGAGGTGGCAACCGGTGCAGGCGCGACAAAAACAGTTTGAACCGAGACAACCGGACCTGATCCGTCCTGCGCATAGAGATGTAGCTTCAGGCTCTGTTGATCGGCTGTCGAGGGAAGAAAGGCGAAAATGACAAATTGCCCGTTGCCAGTCAAATCCGCGCGTGCCTCTGGCTGCTCAACCCCATCCACACTTAAAATCACATGGCCGCGACCCTGTGCTTGACCGGCGATGAGCGCTGAGCCATCATCCTCAATGCGCACCACGTCAAATTTTGGAATGGACAGGCTATTGCTTAAGGGTTCCACCGGCGTATCCGTGCTGGCCTCCGCAGTTTGACTTTCGTTCGCCGTCTCCTCCGACGTAGCCTCAGCCGCGGCAGGGTCCGGCGCAGAGCCCGCATCTTGCGCGGGCGGATTGTCGCTTTCTGCCTTAATATCGCTCTCTGCGTCGGTCTCTGCCCCTGCCTCTGGCTCGGCCTCCGACCCAGCGTCATTGGACGCGGGCGCCACAGCCTCTTCAACCGTGGGACCCCCATTTTGAGGATCAACAGCGGCGCGAATTTGCGGATAAAACCACCACAGCAGAACCAGACCTATCACCCCAGCTATAATTGCCCCAGTATTGCGCGAAGGTTCGGTCACTTTTTTCTTATCGGTCACTTTCATTTACCTGCATTCCCCAAATCACTGTATTATGCTATCAGTCACATCCAACCTGTCCAGCAAGAACTAAGGAATTCCTTAATATGTCGAAATCAATTTGTGTTTTTTGTGGTGCGCGCATGGGAAACAACCCCGCTTTTGAGCAGGCGGCCCGAGATTTAGGCGAGATCTTAGCAAAAAATACCTGGCGCCTCGTCTATGGTGCAGGAGATATCGGCTTAATGGGGACCGTGGCCAACAGCGCGCAGGCCGCTGGCTCGACCACTTTCGGCGTCATTCCAGAGCATCTGATGCAAACTGAAGTCGGTAAGCGCGATGTGGACCGTTTCATTATCACAGACGATATGCACAGCCGCAAAAAATTGATGTTCATCAATAGCGATGCAGTGGTGTTGCTGCCAGGTGGCGCGGGCTCATTGGACGAATTTTTTGAAGTCCTGACCTGGGCACAGTTGGGCCTACACAACCGGCCCATTATCGTGGCCAATATCGAAGGCTATTGGCAGCCGATGCTCACGATGCTTGATCACGTCATCGCCTCGGGATTCGCCGATGCCAATTTGCGGAGCTTATTTTACGTGGCTCAAACGGTGGATGAGATCGAGACCGTCTTGCGCTCTGCCCTAAACACCGCCAGCCAATAGAAGACCAAGGCAATCCAGATCAGGGCAATGGCGATGACATGCCAGCCTGTGATCACCTCGCCTAAAATCACAATCGCACAGAAATATTGCAAGATCGGGTTGAGATATTGCACCAATCCGACAGTTGCCATGGGCACGCGCTGTGTTGCGTAAGTCATGAGCACAAGGGGTCCGGCGGTGATCAGCCCGGAGAACATCAAGGCCAGAAGGGTTTTTGTGTCTGGAAGATCGGCAAACGCATATAGATACCCCATGGCAAAGGGCAGCAATAACACCACCTCTAGGGTCACTGAGACCACGGAATCCACTTTAATGATCCGCTTGAGCAGGCCATAAATCCCGAAGCTAAAAGAGATCATCAAAGCCAGCCAGGGCGCGGCACCCAGGCCTATGGTCAACACCAGCACAGCCACGCAGGCCAATGCGATCGCGACCCATTGCAACGCGATTAGGGTTTCGCGAAAGGCCATAAAACCCAAAAGAACCATGACGAGCGGAAAGATGTAGTAGCCCAAAGAGGATTCCGTAACCCGCCCAACGCTGACCGAAAAAATGAACACATACCAATTAATGGCAATCATCACCCCAGCTAAGAGAATAAGGCCCATGGTTTTCGGCTGTTTGACAACTTGCAATGCATGTCCTGTCCGGCCCGATAGCACGAGCAAAGTTACAAAAGTCACAACAGACCAAAGCGTGCGATGCGCCAAGATCTCGGCTGGGCTTATGACTTGGAACAGCGCGTAATAGACTGGCGACAAGCCCCAGGCGAGACAGGCCAAAACCATCGCAAGGGTGCCTTTTGCGAACTGTGTCATGCCGCCGTATCCTCATATGCGAATGCCATCCGCGCCACGAAAAATAGCCTGCTTAAGAAAACTTCAGCAGGCCATTCTCATTCAGACTGTCGCCTGGGTCTTACAGACGACCCGCAACATTTTCCCAATTGACCAAATTGTCGAGGAAATTTGACAGATAAACTGGGCGCTTGTTTCGGAAGTCAATGTAGTAGGAATGCTCCCAGACATCACATCCCAACAGTGCAGTTTGACCAAAGCACAATGGGTTCACGCCGTTTTCTGTCTTTGTCACCGCCAAAGAGCCATCGGCGTTTTTCACCAGCCAGCACCAGCCTGAACCGAATTGACCGGCACCGGCCGCAGAGAAAGCTGATTTGAAGTCTGCGACTGAGCGGAAATTTTCGACCAAAGCCGCCTCGAGCGCACCCGGCATTTTGATCTCACCCGGGCCCATCATTTCCCAAAACTGGTTGTGGTTCCACAATTGGCTGATGTTGTTGAAAATACCATTTTGAGCCACAGCGGAGGCGTCATATGTGCCCACAATGATCTCTTCGAGCGATTTGCCCTCCCACTCAGTGCCGGCGATGGCGGCGTTGCCATTCGTGACATATGCGTTGTGGTGCAGGTCGTGGTGGAATTCTAATGTCTCAGCGGACATGCCTTTGGAAGCCAAAGCGTCATGTGCATAGGGAAGATCAGGTAGTGTGAAAGCCATATCAGCGATCCTTTCAATGATGAATTGGTCTGTGCTGCCACAGGTTATATAAGCAATTTGTACAGAACAAAATGCTATTTGATCCAGATTGGCAAAAAATAGGCTTAACTCTGTGCCCGCACTTCCGACCCAGGCTTGGCCGCACCGCAGAGAAGTGCGAACACATAGTCTTGGACCGATCGGAAACAAATCAGGCTCAATTGATCCTCTTGCTCGACGAAAATTGCGCCAGCAACCTGGGCAAAGCGTGTTCGGGCAAAACTGCCCATCGGAAACTGCGCAGACGAGACATCCATGGGTGCCAATTTAGCCACGACCTCGCGGGCCGCACTGCCTTCTATGGAAAAGCTGGCCCGGGCATCAGACACGTCAGCCAGCAGATAATGCAGCCCGTCCAACGCCTGCTCCAACGCTGCAAAGCTTGCGCGCCCCGCCGCTCTTGGCACCATGATCAAAAGCTCATCCGGCGACATCCAGGCCAAAAGAGTCTCTCCGGTCTGCGCATAGGTTCCACGTTTAGGCACCGCAACGCCCAGGCAAGTTTTCAATGACGCCTTAACCGTGCTCGAGGCCAAACTGGCCCGCAGGGTAAACATGCTGTGATCGCTCTTCTGGCGAATGGTGATATAGCCTTGAAATTCACGCTCAGACATTGGCTTTCTCCCCTTCTGGGTCATAAAACACTGGGCTTACAATTTTTGCCGGCACGGGGCTGTTGCCAATTTTTGTAAAGGAAATCACCTCGCCCATCCGTTCCGGTCCCTTGTGAACCAGCCCCATGGCAATGCCCTTGCCGAGGGTTGGAGAATAATAGGTTGACGTGACACGGCCTTGGGTATTGCCTTGTCCATTCGCATTGCGACCTTCCGCGATGGCATAGGCGCCATCTTCAAGCACCGAGCCATCTAAGGTCTCCAATCCCACCAATTGCCAGCGATCAGGATTGTCCATGTAGCTGCGCTGTTGCGCGCGCTTGCCAAGGAAATCATCCTTTTTCTTAGAAATGGCCCAGTTGAGACCCAGATCTTGTGGGATCACCGTGCCATCGGTCTCATCGCCAATCATGATGAAGCCCTTCTCGGCCCGCATGATGTGCAAACATTCCGTGCCATAGGGCATTGCGCCGAACTCTGCGCCCGCATCTATGAGCATTTCCCAGAAGGCAAAACCTTGATTGGCCGGCATGGCAATTTCATAGGACAGCTCACCAGAGAAAGAAATACGATAGGCGCGGCAATCAATCCCGCCAATCGTGCCATCGGCCCAAGCCATGAATGGCAAACGCTCTGCCGACACATCCATACCACCAAGTTTTTCCAGCAGTTTTCGAGCATTCGGCCCGACCACCGCAACCTGAGCCAATTGCTCAGTGACATTTACGACCCAAACCTTCCAATCCCACCATTCGGTTTGCAGCCATTCTTCCATATGGGCGTGAATGCGATCTGCGCCGCCCGAGGTGGTGTGGCACAGCCAGGTTTGCTCATCAATTCGCGCCACCACACCATCATCGGACAAAAAGCCGTTTTCGCTACACATAAGACCATAGCGGCAGCGTCCCGGCTTTAGGTTCGACATCATATTCGTATACATCATATCAAGGAATTTGCCCGCATCTGGGCCTTTGACGATGATTTTACCCAGGGTGGAGGCATCCAGAAGCCCCAATTTTTCGCGGGTATTAATCACTTCTCGCTCCACGGCCTGGGCAACGGTTTCCGTGCCGCGCGGATAGGCATAGGGCCGGCGCCAGCCGCCCACAGGTTCCCAATCCGCCCCATGGCTGTCATGCCAGGCATGCATCGGCGTTTTGCGAACGGGCTGAAACAACGCGCCCCGCGCTTCGCCGCCGAGAGACGCCATGGAAATCGGCGTATAAGGCGGACGAAAGGTTGTGGTTCCCACATCTGGAATTGGTGCGTTGAGCGATTTAGACAGGATCGCAAGCCCATTGATATTGCTCAATTTACCCTGATCTGTCGCCATGCCAAGCGTGGTGTATCGCTTGGCATGTTCTACGCTTTCAAACCCTTCTTGGGCAGCCAATTGCACATCGCTGACCTTCACATCGTTTTGAAAATCAAGCCAAGCCTTCGAGCGCAACGCATAGCTGGCCCCCTGCGGCATCAACCAGACCGGTAACAGCGCCGCCTCTTCGGCATCCTCCGCCACGGGCACGGTGACTTTCTTGACCTTGCCGCCAGCTGCGCGCGCCGCAGCCCGCCCTTGCTCTGCGGCATCCTCAAGCACCGGCCCGCTGCGCAAATATCCATT
>NYTV01000088.1 GCA_002683685.1 Paracoccaceae bacterium | reverse complement strand
GCTTGGACCAAGGCGCAAAACATCCCAGTGGGACCCGGGCGCGGTTCAGGCGCTGGCTCGCTCGTGGCCTATGCATTGACGATTACGGATTTGGATCCTTTGCGCTATGGTTTGTTGTTCGAACGATTTTTGAACCCAGAACGGGTATCAATGCCGGACTTCGACATTGATTTTTGCATGGATCGCCGCGAAGAGGTGATCCGCTATGTGCAACAAAAATATGGCCGCGACCGGGTAGGGCAAATTATCACCTTTGGAGCCTTGTTGTCGAAAGCGGCGGTCCGCGACATTGGACGGGTGCTGCAAATGCCCTATGGGCAGGTCGACCGCCTGTCTAAAATGATCCCTGTGGAGGGGGTTAAGCCGGTGACAATCGAAAAGGCGCTCGCGGATGAGCCGCGTCTGCGCGAGGAAGCGCGGACGGAAGAGGTCGTGGATCGACTGTTGAGCTATGGGCAGCAAGTCGAGGGGCTGCTGCGGAACGCCTCAACCCATGCGGCGGGCGTGGTGATTGGCGACCGGCCATTGGATCAATTGGTGCCGCTCTATCAAGATCCGCGCTCTGACATGCCAGCGACGCAATTTAATATGAAATGGGTGGAGCAGGCCGGCCTGGTCAAATTCGATTTCTTGGGCCTTAAGACGCTGACCGTGATTCAAAATGCTGTGGATCTCATCAATCGCTCGCGCCTGCTGCATCAATCGGCCGATGGGCGCAGGCTGTTCACGCCGCCGCCCGGAATGGAGGGCGACATCAACGCCATTCCTTTAGATGATGCGGCCTCTTATGCGCTCTATTCCGCAGCTAAAACGGTTGCAGTGTTTCAGGTGGAATCGAGCGGTATGATGGATGCGCTCAAACGCATGAAGCCCAATTGCATTGAAGACATCGTGGCCTTGGTGGCGCTCTATCGGCCAGGACCGATGGAAAACATCCCGAAATATTGTGAGGTGAAAAACGGATTAAGTGACCGTGAGCGGCTGCACCCGTCGGTCGATCATATCTTGGATGAGACTCAGGGGATCATTGTTTACCAAGAGCAGGTGATGGAAATCGCCCGTCAAATGGCCGGCTATTCATTGGGTGGCGCCGATCTATTGCGCCGCGCGATGGGCAAAAAAATTCAAGAGGCGATGGACGCGGAACGGCCAAAATTTTTGGCCGGCGCTGCTAAGAATGGGGTGGACGAAAAAACCGCCAAAGCGACCTGGGATTTGCTCGATAAATTTGCCAACTATGGCTTTAACAAGTCCCATGCGGCGGCCTATGCGGTGGTGAGTTATCAGACCGCTTGGCTCAAGGCCAATCATCCGGTTGAGTTCATGGCGGGGGTGATGAATTGTGACCTGCATCTTACAGATAAGCTTGCGATTTATTTTGATGAAGTGCGCAAAGGGCTCAATCTTGCCTATATCCCGCCCTGCGTGAATCGCTCGCAAGCGCGGTTTGACGTGGCTGAGGGCGCTTTGGTCTACGGGCTTGGCGCGTTAAAGAACGTTGGCGTCGAGGCCATGGGGCTGATTATTGACGGGCGCGGCGATCGGCCGTTTAGCACCGTGTTTGATTTTGCCCGCCGGGTGGATCTCAAACGCGTGGGCAAAAGACCCCTTGAGATGTTGGCGCGTGCGGGGGCTTTTGATCAATTGGATTGCAACCGCCGCAGGGTGTTCGACAGTTTGGATGATCTTGTTGCTTATTCGGCAGCGGTCCATGCGCAGCGCAATTCGAGCCAAGTCAGCCTATTTGGTGAAGCGGGTGATGATTTGCCAGAACCACGCCTGTCTCCCCTGCCCAAATGGTTGCCTGCGGAGCAATTGGCAGAAGAGTTTAAGGCGATTGGCTTTTACCTGTCCGGTCATCCGCTGGATGACTATATGTCCGCGCTCAAACGCTCTGGGGTCATTACGCTGGACCAGTTGAGTGAAAAAGCTACGGAGGGCCCGCTGGTTGCGAAACTGGCCGGGATTGTGGCCGGGCGGCAGGAGCGAAAATCTGCGCGGGGCAATCGATTTGCCTTTGTGCAGCTCAGCGATACAACCGGCGCTTTTGAGGCCACTATGTTCAGCGATACGCTGGAGGCGTCCCGCGAACATCTTGAGGCGGGCTCGAAGATTGTTTTGAGCGTTGAGGCGACGATAGAGGCCGAGCAGCTCAAATTGCTTTGCCGCTCGGTACAATCGATGGATGGGGCGGTGGCTCAGGCGGGGGGCGCGGGCTTGCGGATCTATCTTGACACGCGCCTCGCGATTGAGCCTGTCGCTACGGTATTGCGGGAGGCGGCGCGTGCCACTCAGCGGGGCGCGAAGGGTCCGATCTCTTTTTGCCTGCTTGATGCCAGCCTGCCTGGGGAGGTCGATATGGAGCTGGGCCAAGATTTTCCGGTCACACCGCAAATTAAAGGCGCATTGAAGAGCCTTGAAGGCGTGTTGATGGTGGAAGACGTCTAGACAGCCACCCTCGACTTGAGCCTTAATAATGCGGCGGTCGCTCATCACCGAGAATAACACCGCCGCCGCCATCGGCCTCCCGATCGCGCGCGCGCTGGGCCAATAGATCGACAATCCCAGTTAGGCGGCGCACCTCGGCATCCTGTTTGGCGACCACGTCTGAAAGCTCTTCGACAGTGCGCGTGAGATGGGCGATTTGTTCTTCAAGTGCTTGTGTCATACAAGCCATCTGCGCGATCTCACCGCCAGGATCAAGGATCTTTTTGCCGGCGCTGCCTCTGCGCAGTCAACTCGCATGTTGCCCCCCGGCGCTGGGGCGGTTAAATGCAGGCCGAGACATAGGGGTTGATTATGGCCAAACAGAAAAAAGCACCCAAGCCAAAGGCGCTGCCGCCAAAGGGTTTTCGCGATTACTTTGGTGAGGATGTGTCAGAGCGGGCCGAGATGCTGCGGCGCATTGCGGATGTGTATCACCTCTACGGATTTGAGCAGCTGGAAAGTAGCGCTGTTGAAACCGTTGAGGCTTTGGGTAAATTTCTGCCCGATGTGGATCGCCCAAATGAAGGCGTCTTTGCTTGGCAAGAGGATGACGACTGGCTGGCGCTGCGCTATGATTTGACAGCGCCTCTTGCGCGCGTCTACGCCCAATACCGCAATGAGCTTCCCAGCCCCTATCGGCGCTTTGCCATGGGGCCGGTTTGGCGCAATGAAAAACCCGGCCCTGGTCGGTTCCGTCAGTTTTATCAATGTGATGCGGATACTGTTGGATCTGCCAGCATGGCTGCAGATGCGGAAATTTGCACAATGCTGTCGGACACTTTGGAAAAAGTGGGCATTGCCCGGGGCGATTATATTATCCGGGTGAACAATCGCAAAGTGCTCAATGGTGTGATGGAAGTGGCTGGAATTTTGGATCCTTTGGATCTGGAAAAATTTGCCCAAGAGCGCGGCATCGTCCTGCGAGCGATCGACAAGCTGGATCGTTTGGGGCTGGAAGGCGTGCGGGCGTTGCTTGGCGCGGGTCGCGAAGATGACAGTGGCGATTTCACCGAGGGTGCGGGTCTGGTCGCTCAGCAAGCTGAGGTGGTCCTAGGATTCATGCAGGCGCTGGGCACGACCAGCGCGCAAACCTTGAGCAATTTACATCATTTGGTTGCGGGCTCGGCCATCGGTGAAGCCGGCGTTGATGAGCTGCAACAGATTTCTGAACTTGTCACAGCTCAGGGCTATGGCGCGGATCGCATCGTGTTAGACCCCTCGGTTGTCCGTGGTCTGGGCTATTACACAGGCCCGGTTTACGAGGCAGAGTTAACTTTTGAAATAAAAGATGAAAAAGGCCGCCCTCGGCAATTTGGATCGGTGGCAGGTGGCGGGCGTTATGACGATTTAGTCAAGCGCTTCACCGGGCAAGAAGTGCCGGCAACAGGTGTTTCAATTGGCGTTGACCGCCTATTGGCGGCGCTGCGCATGAAGGGTAAAATTCACCGCACACAGTCCGGTCCAGTGGTCATCACCGTGATGGATAGAGCGCGCATGGGCGATTATCAGGCGATGGCAACAGAACTGCGCGCTGCGGGAATTCGCGCCGAGGTTTATTTGGGCAATCCTAAGAATTTTGGCAATCAGCTGAAATATGCAGATAACCGCAACAGTCCCATCGCGATCATCGAAGGCGGTGATGAGCAAGCCGCTGGAATTGTGCAGATTAAGGATTTGATCTTGGGCGCGCAACTGGCCAAGGAGGCCAGCTTGGAAGAATGGAAAGCCCGGCCAAGTCAGATTGAAGCGCCCAGGGCGCAGCTTGTCGATAAGGTGCGGGAGATGCTGACGGCACAGGACGCCGCGCAATGAGCCAGCTTCGTGCAGAGCGTGCACGCCTTTTGGCGGTCTTTGAGGCCACAGGTGCGGTACGGGTCGAGGCAGATATTCTGCAACAGGCCGATGTTTTGCTCGACCTGTATGGTGAAGATATCCGCGCGCGCGCCTATGTGACCTCAGATCCTTTGCGCGGCGAACAAATGCTGCGGCCAGATTTCACTGTTCCGGTGGTGCAGAAGCATATGGCCGTCAGCGCGGAGCCGGCCCGTTATACCTACGCCGGGCCGGTGTTTCGCTATCAAGACAGCGCGACGGGACGTGCGGCACAGAGCGAGCAGGTGGGCTATGAAGTGTTTGACCGTAGCGCGCCTGAAGCCATTGAGGCGGAAGTCTTCGGACTGTTTCATCGGATTCTCGCTCCGCTCGGTCTGATCGCCTCAACGGGTGATGTCGGACTTTTGCGGGCAGCAATCGATGGGCTGACCACTTCGGAGGCACGAAAAGCGGCTTTGCGGCGGCACATTTGGCGCCCCGCTCGGTTTCAATCATTGCTGGACCGGTTTTCGCAGCCTGTGGCGCAAAAAGTTTTAGGGGTAGGCGGGCAGCAGATTGGTCTGCGCCGAGCACAGGATGTGCAGGAACGTTTGGCCCAATTGCAAGATGAGGCCACAGCACCGCCCATTCCTGCCGCAGAGATTGCTGCTTTGACAGATCTATTGGCCATAAGAGGCAAATTGCCGGAGGCTTTGGAGCTTTTGCAAGCGCTCACCGGCCGCTTGCCCTCGATTGCTACTGCGGTTTTACATATGGCCACCCGGATCACAGCGCTTGATGCGGCTGGGGTTGATGTGGCGCAGATCGGGTTTGAGGCGGCCTATGGGTTAACAGCTATGGAATATTACGATGGGTTCGTGTTTGGGTTTTATGCCGCAGAGCCCGGTTGGCCCGCGATCGCCTCAGGCGGGCGCTATGATGCTTTGACCCGCGTCTTGGGACAGGGTCGGGCGGTGCCTGCGGTGGGCGGCATTATTCGGCCCGAATACAGCCTGCGGGCCGCAATCGGGAGCGCATCATGATAAAGCTTGGTGTACCCTCCAAGGGGCGGTTGATGAATGAGACCTTCGATTGGTTTGCAAAGCGCGGTGTTCAGCTTTCTAAATCTGGCTCGGATCGCGAATACGTCGGCCGGGTTGAGGGAGTCGATGGGGTTGAGCTTGTATTGCTTTCTGCCGGTGAGATCCCGCGTGAATTGGCCGCCGGCCGCATTCACCTAGGGGTGACAGGTACGGATTTGGTGCATGAGAAACTGGCCAATTGGGCAGATACGGTTGAGCCGGTAGCCGAGATGGGCTTTGGCTTTGCAGATCTGATCGTCGCTGTGCCGGCCTGCTGGCGCGATGTGACCTCGCTACATGATCTCGATGCGGTTGCGGCTCGGTTTCGTGCCGACCATGGCTTCCGCCTACGGATCGCCACGAAATATCACCGTTTGGTGCGCCAATTTCTGACCGCGCAGGGCGTGGCGGATTACCAATTGGTGGACAGCCAGGGCGCGACTGAAGGCGCGGTGAAGAATGAGACAGCCGAAGCCATTGCAGATATTACCAGCACTGGCGCGACGATCGTGGCCAATCACCTGCGGATTTTGGAGGATGGTCTGGTCCTGAAATCTCAAGCGACCCTCTGGAAATCGCGCATCGCTGGTGGTGATTGCGGGCCTTTGATACGGAAAATCCGGGCGAAATAGCTGTTATAATACACCGATAGAGGCCAAAACTGCCTGCATCTCAGCCGGCAGCGCGTCATCGCTGGGGCGGGTCTGGGCCAAATCCGGGGGCGCGTCATTTGGTTGCAGATAGCGCCAGCCTTGAAAGGCCCGTTTGGGCGTCGCAGCCACAGCGACTAGCTCTGGGTCTGTGACGATCGCACAGCGGCGAATTCCGTCTGAACCGATGACCTCATCGAGACGTATCAACTTTTGGCGACACAGAATTGCCCCCTTGATTATCCAATAGATTGAACCGCCTGTGAGCAGCTCTTCACCGCGTTTGGGCCACATGCGGGTGACATGGCGCGGCAGGCCATCGCGGGTCTGGGCCATGGGGCTGGACTGCCAAGCGCGCAGACCCTCAATCGACTCCGTGCCCACACTGAGCTTCACTAAGTTTATGTATTTTGACAATTCGTCACCCTAGATATTGTGTGTGCTTTGTAAAAGATCAGATTCGAGCTCGGGATACAAGTTGACCTTTGAAATGGTGGGGGCTAGCTTTGTCCATTCACCACGCGCTTATAAATGGAATGGTTCATGACACGCTTTGCAGCTCCAATCGCAAAACAAATCTGGGATATGAAATACCGCTTCAAGCAGGCGGATGGAAAGCCGATTGATGAGACCGTTGAGGACAGCTGGCGCCGCATCGCGCGTGCTTTGGCCGCCGTAGAAACCGCATCTGCCGATTGGGAGCCGAAATTCTATGAGGCTTTATCCGGTTTCAAATTTCTGCCGGCAGGGCGCATCACCGCCGGGGCAGGCACGGAGCGTAGCGTGACTCTGTTCAATTGTTTTGTCATGGGCACAATTCCCGACAGTATGGGCGGGATTTTTGACATGTTGAAAGAAGCCGCGCTCACCATGCAGCAAGGTGGCGGCATCGGCTATGATTTCTCTACCATTCGTCCCAAAGGGGCAAAGGTGAAGGGTGTGGCAGCGGATGCCTCTGGCCCGTTGTCCTTTATGGATGTTTGGGATGCCATGTGCCGCACGATTATGTCGGCCGGCAGCCGTCGCGGCGCGATGATGGCGACCATGCGCTGCGATCATCCAGATATTCTGGATTTCATTACAGCAAAACGCGACCCGGCACGCCTGCGGATGTTTAACGTCTCAGTTTTGGTCACGGATGCTTTTATGGCAGCAGTCAAAGCGGATGATCCTTGGGATTTGGTCTTTGAGGGGCAGGTCTATTATACCCTGCGGGCGGTCGAGCTTTGGGATCAAATCATGAATTCCACCTTTGAATTCGCCGAACCAGGGGTGATCTTTATCGACCGGATCAATCAGGCCAATAATCTCAACTATTGCGAAACCATTGCGGCGACCAATCCTTGTGGTGAGCAACCTTTGCCGCCCTATGGCGCCTGTTTGCTGGGGTCGATCAATATGGCGCGTTTGGTCTCTGATCCTTTTGGTGATGAGGCCCAGCTGGATGATGCGGTCTTGGCGGATTTAGTCGCAACTGCGGTTCGGATGATGGATAATGTCGTCGATGCCAGTCGTTTCCCACTGGAGGCGCAACAGCGCGAGGCAGAGGCCAAGCGCCGGATTGGGCTCGGGGTGACCGGGCTGGCCGATGCTTTGCTAATGGTTGGGTTGCGGTATGGATCCGTTGAAGCGGCAGCTCAGACAGAAGCCTGGATGCATCAAATAGCCCGTGCGGCCTATTTGGCTTCGGTGGAATTGGCAAAAGAAAAAGGGGCGTTTCCTATGTTTGATGCTGAGGGCTATTTGGCCAGTGGTGCGATGGAGCAGATGGACGCTGATGTGCGTGATGCCATTGCCGAAAACGGAATTCGCAACGCGCTTTTGACCAGCATTGCGCCGACTGGCACGATCAGCCTGTATGCGGGCAATGTGTCTTCTGGGATTGAGCCGGTTTTTGCCTACGCCTACACGCGTAAAGTTCTGCAAAAAGATGGCACGCGATCCGAAGAAGAGGTGATCGACTATGCCGTGCAAATGTGGCGTGAAAAGATGGGTGATGCAGAACTTCCCGATTACTTCGTGAATGCGCAAACCCTGGCGCCGCTTGAGCATGTCCGGATGCAGGCGGCGGCGCAGAAGTGGATTGACAGCTCTATCTCTAAAACGATCAACTGCCCCGAAGATATCAGTTTTGAGGCCTTCAAAGACGTTTATATGGCCGCTTGGGATCAAGGGTGCAAAGGCTGCACCACCTATCGGCCCAATGCGGTGACCGGATCTGTTTTATCTGTGTCAGAGGGGGGCGAAAAAACGCCTGAGGCCGATACAGGTGCGGAGGTGGTCTATATCAGCGAGCCTTTGAGCCGCCCCGAGGCGCTGGAAGGGCAAACCTATAAGGTGAAATGGCCGGACAGCGAGCATGCACTTTACATCACGGTGAATGACCTGCTGCTCAACGGGAACCGCCGGCCGTTTGAAGTCTTCATCAATTCCAAAAATATGGAGCATTTCGCCTGGACTGTGGCGCTCACGCGGATGATCTCGGCGGTGTTCCGGCGTGGCGGCGATGTGAGCTTTGTGGTTGAAGAGCTTAAAGCGGTTTTCGACCCCCGCGGCGGCGCTTGGGTGGATGGGAAATACATCCCCTCGATTTTGGCCGCTATCGGCGGGGTGATTGAGCATCATATGGTGACCACGGGCTTTTTATCCGGCGAAGGCATGGGGCTCAAATCCGACCCGCAAGCCGAAGTAGTCGCTCTTCAGAAGGCGCGCGGTGGTGCCTGTTCAAGCTGTGGGCAGTTTGACCTGCGTATGGTTGAAGGCTGCATGACCTGTGGCAGCTGCGGCTATTCGAAATGTGGCTGAATTGCATAGGTAAGACATAGACCCGGTCAGCTGATTGTGCCGTGAGGCGGGTCCATTCTGCGCAACTGGACCTGGGTGCGCGGTGCCCTACCTCTTTTGTTCAGAGAGCAAACAGTGAGCAGCGATCCCATGGCCAAATTAGAAGTTCTTTATAATGCTGACTGCCCGATTTGCCGCCGGGAAATTGAGCATTACAAGCGCATTTCTGGCGATGACTTAGCTTATGTAGAAATTACCGCAAAATCTGCGGCCGATTGGGGGCTTAGTGAAGATCAAGCCGCCAAACAGCTGCACGTGCGGCGCGGCGCGCAGGTCTCGGTCGGGGTTGAGGCCTTTGTGGCGATTTGGCGGCAATTGCCATATTTTTGGGTATTGGCGCCAATAGTTAACTTCAAGCCTATTAAGGTCATAGCCTCTGTAATTTATCGTCGATGTCTCGCGCCGCTACTGTTTGCGGCTCACAAACGCCGGATGCGGCGGCGAGGGAGCGGCGGTTCTTAAATTTACGCCCGCCCTATACTTCTGCTGCAAAAACGCCTATCGGCGCTCTGTTGAGGTGTCCCTGAGGCACCGAATTGGGGTTGGTTGGTCCATGGGGGGCTGCAGCGCCCGCATGACATAGAAAGAGACTTTCGTGAAACAAGCTCTAGCTGTCGCGCTGCAAAAGCGCGGCTACGACACTTTGACTCCCGTTCAATTGGCCGTCACCGCTCCAGAATTGGCACAGGCGGACTTACTGGTTTCGGCGCAAACGGGTTCCGGTAAAACGGTCGGCTTTGGTCTGGCGATTGGCGACAGCCTTTTGGGATCCAATGAAGTTTTCGACCGCGCCACTCACCCATTGGCTTTGATCATCGCCCCCACGCGTGAGCTGGCCTTGCAGGTCAAGCGCGAGCTGCAATGGCTGTATGGCGAAGCGCAGGTAACGATGGCCTCTTGTGTGGGCGGCATGGATATGCGCGACGAGCGTCGGGCTTTGGCCCGCGGGGCGCATATTGTTGTGGCCACGCCGGGTCGTTTGCGCGATCACATCATGCGCGGTTCGATTGATTTGTCGGAGCTACGAGCGGTGGTGCTTGATGAGGCCGATGAAATGCTCGATCTGGGCTTCAAAGAGGACCTGGAGTTTATCCTTGGTCATGCGCCTGAAACGCGCCGCACTTTGATGTTTTCCGCCACAGTGCCAAAAACCATCGCCACATTGGCAAAATCCTACCAAAGAGATGCACAGCGCGTGTCGACCGTTGCGGAGAAATCCCAGCACACCGATATTGAGTACCGCGCCTTGAATGTGTCGGCGCGGGATACAGAAAATGCAATCATCAACGTTTTGCGCTTTTATGAAGCCCCGAACGCTCTGGTCTTTGCGAATACCCGGGTCATGGTCAATCGCCTGACCACACGATTGTCGAACCGTGGTTTTTCTGTGGTCAGCCTTTCGGGGGAATTGAGCCAGGCCGAGCGCTCTCATGCCCTACAGGCCATGCGTGACGGCCGGGCTCGGATCTGTGTGGCCACTGATGTGGCGGCGCGGGGAATTGATCTTCCAAATTTGGATTTGGTGGTGCATGCGGAATTGCCGAGCAATTTTGAAACTTTGATGCATCGTTCGGGCCGCACGGGTCGGGCCGGGCGCAAAGGGATTTCCGCGCTTATCGTGCCCCCTTCTGTGCGCCGCAAGGCAGAGCGCATTTTGCAAGCGGCGAAAGTGAAGGCGGAATGGACTGTACCACCCTCCGCCGAGGAGGTGACAGCCAAGGATCGGGCGCGGCTCTTGGAAGATCCGGCTTGGCATGAGGAAGTTTTGCCGACCGATCAGGCCGCGATTGATGAGCTATTGTCCCATTTCTCGCCCAGCCAGGTGGCTGCGGCTTTCTTGCGGGTCTATACGGCCAAGCAATCTGCTCCTGAAGAGCTTTTGACGGTCGATGCGCGCGAGGCCAAAGAGGCCAAGCCGCGCAGAGTTGCAGATTTTGGCCCGACCGTGTGGTTCTCTATCCCAGGTGGCCGGGCTACAGGCACATTGCCCGGTCGCCTCCTGCCCATGATTTGTAACGCCGGTGGGCTGACCAAACATGATATTGGCGCAATCAAAATTCATCCCGATGCCGCATTATTTGAGGTGAAGCTCTCCAGTGTTGAGGGTTTCAAGAAAGCCTTGGGTCCGAATATGATTCTTGAGGATAATGCGGTTGTGACCGAGCTTAAAGCACCACCGGTCGATGTGCCCTATGAGCGTTCAAGTGCTCCCAAGTCGCGCTCAGATAAAAAGCCGCGTGCCAAAAAGCCTGGTGGGCCGATAGATTGGAACGATGCGCCAGCTCCCAAAACGCGCAAGCCCAAACCGAGTGAAGGCAAACCTAAAATTAAGTCAAAAACGGCCGCGCAAAACCGCCCCGACGGGGTTGTCGAGAGTTTCAAGAAAAAATCTAGCAGCGCAAAACCCTCTGCGGGTAAAGCGAATGGCAGACCCGGAGGGAAATCCTCATCAAAGAGAGGCGCGAGCAAGGCAAAAGGCGCCAAGCCGAGCGGGCGGGTGGACAAGCATACGTTTGATCCGGGCAAGCCTAAGCGCAAGCCTTCCTAAATTCTCTGATTTTTTGGTGGATGCGGGCTTTGGACAAAAAAACCACAAGAGGGATTCACAAGGCGAATCGCCTCTGCTACGACTGTAGATAAGCAGCGCAAGACTGAGCAGTGATCTGGCCGGGACAGACGCCACCAATGGGATTTTCGGATCTCACAGAGACGTGGACGCAGTGCCCTGCACTTTCCCAAAGCTCATCCGAGCTATGGATGACAGAGGAACGTCGCAAGGCGTTCCTCTTTGGCCTTGACATCCCCAAGCATGACTGGCATCCGCGCTCCATTGGTGTTGGTGGCCCCCGCAAGGGGATGCCTGTCGGGGTTCGCCCAAAGGACAACGCCCTTCATAGTGGCCCATGTTGGGCTTCGACTTTATCGAAGGAGATCAGCCGGTGACAAAACGTACCGCTGCCAAATACAAAATTGACCGCCGGATGGGCGAAAACATCTGGGGTCGTCCGAAATCACCTGTTAATCGTCGTGAATATGGCCCCGGCCAGCACGGTCAGCGTCGCAAAGGGAAACTGTCGGATTTCGGCACACAGCTACGCGCGAAGCAAAAGCTGAAAGGCCATTATGGCGATTTGACCGAAAAGCAATTCCGCCGCATCTATGGGGAAGCTGAGCGTCTCAGAGGCGACACAGGCGAGCAATTGATCGGCCTTCTGGAGCGTCGCTTGGATGCTGTGGTTTACCGTGCCAAATTCGTGGCGACTGTCTTCGCTGCGCGCCAGTTTGTGAACCACGGCCATGTGCGCGTGAATGGCAAGAAAGTGAACATTGCCTCCTATCGCGTCTCTGAAGGCGATGTGATCGAAGTGCGTGACCGCTCAAAGCAGATGGCGGTTTTGCTTGAAGCCACACAATTGGCCGAGCGCGATGTGCCAGATTATATTGACGTAGATCACAGCAAGATGACCGCGACTTTCGTGCGCACTCCGGGTCTTGGCGACGTGCCATATCCTGTGATGATGGAACCGAACCTCGTGGTGGAATTCTACGCGAAGAACTAATCTTCGCCAGATCAAATTTCAAAAGCCGCGACGGGAAACCGCCGCGGCTTTTTTATTTGGGGCTATATGTCCAGTTTACACCGCCTCGCTTTTCGCCAAAGTGGCGCGGACGGTTGGGCTGGCGCGGCATTGGTGGTTTAAAAACCGCTGGAAATGCTTGAGATTGACGTTAGAAGGACGGCAGAAGGGAATATCATATGACACAGCCACAACCGCAGCCTGGAATTTTGGATATTCAGCTCTATGTCGGTGGAAAATCTTCTGTGCAGGGTGTGCAGGACATCCTCAAGCTGTCGTCAAACGAAAACCCCAACGGTCCGCCCGCTTCGGCGCAACAGGCGCTTGCAGAGGCGGGCAGCACGCTGCATCGCTATCCATCCTCTGATCACAGCGGGCTGCGTGCGGCTTTGGCGGAGCTGCATGGTTTGGATGCGCAGCGGATCATCTGCGGTTGTGGATCTGATGAGCTGATCAGCTTTCTATGTCAGGCCTATTCCGGTCCTGAGGTGGAGGTCATTTATACTGAACATGGGTTCTTGATGTACCGCCTTTATGCCATGGCTGCGGGGGCGCGCCTTGTTCGTGTGCCAGAGGCAGAGCGACATGTGGACGTGCAAGCGATTTTGGCCGCCATCACCCCACGCACAGGGATGATTTTCATTGCCAATCCGGGCAATCCTACGGGGACAAAAATTTCTGATGTAGATATCGCTGAGTTGATTGCGAAAACGCCGAAGTCTGTGGTGATTGTGCTCGACGGGGCCTATGCCGATTATATCGAAGGCTGGGACGGCGGCGCGCGGTTCGTTGAGGCGCATGATAATGTCGTCATGCTGCGGACCCTCTCGAAAATGTACGGGCTGGGCGGGTTGCACGTGGGCTGGGGCTATGGGCCGCAACACATCATTGATGTGCTCAACCGCGTTCGCGGACCGTTCAACCTGTCCAACCCGGCATTGGCCGCCGGTGAGGCAGCGGTGCGCGATCATGACTTCGTCATTCAACACAGGGCGCAAAACAACGCGGCCCGCGCCTATTTGGCCGAAGAACTGGCCGCTTTGGGCGTGGCCTCTGATGCGTCCGATGCGAATTTTATTCTGGCCCGTTTCGCCAATCAAGCACAGGCGGAGGCTTGTGATGACCATCTGCAAAGCCTGGGCATTCTGGTGCGCCGGGTGGGCAGCTATGGCTTGCCGGAGTGTTTGCGCATCACAGTGCCGGGTATGGTGGGCTGCGCGCGCGTGGTGCGGGCGGTGCAGGGCTTTTTGGAGAAAACGCCATGAGCTATGAGCGCGTGACCTTTCTGGGCTTAGGGTTGATTGCCTCGTCGATGTTCTGGGCGATGCGCCGTGCGGGAATGCGCGCCCATGTGACAGGCTATGCCCGCTCAGAACAGACCCGCGCCACGGCCCGCGAGATTGGCCTATGCGATACGGTCTGTGATGATCTGGCCAGCGCGGTGCGTGAGGCGGATCTTGTGGTGCTTTGCTTGCCGGTGGGGGCGATGGGCGCTGTGATGGCTGAGGCGGCACCGAATATCAAACCGGGCGCTACGGTGACGGATGTGGGTTCGGTGAAACGCGCAGTGATTGAGGCGGTGGCGCCACATATTGCGCCGGGCGTGTATTTCGTGCCGGGCCACCCGCTGGCTGGCACCGAGCATTCCGGGCCGACCGCGGGTTTTGCCGAGCTGTTTGACAATCGCTGGTGCCTTTTGACCCCGAATGGGGCCGATACAGATGCGGTGGTGCAGCTGTCGAGCTATTGGCAGGCTCTGGGGGCGAAGGTGGAGGAAATGGATCCCGACCACCACGACTTGGTGCTGGCAGTGACCAGCCATGCACCGCATTTAATAGCCTATACGATGGTGGGCGTGGCCGATGATCTGCACCGGGTGACAAATTCGGAGGTAATCAACTTCTCCGCCACGGGGTTTCGCGACTTTACCCGCATCGCGGCCAGTGATCCGACCATGTGGCGCGACGTATTTTTGACCAATAAGGACGCAACCCTCGAGATCCTTGGCCGCTTCACCGAAGAGCTCTTCGCGCTGCAACGGGCGATCCGCACCGGGGATGGCGAGATGTTGCACGATTATTTCACCCGAACCCGCGCCATCCGCCGGGGCATCATTGATGCGGGGCAAGACACTGATGCGCCGGATTTTGGCCGCAAGAAAAGCTAAAGCCCGTTGCGATCCTAGCGGCCTATGCCCTAGCGCAGCCGGAACCGCGTGCGCAGCCCAAGGCCCAAAAAGAACAAAAACATAAAGCCAAGCAGGGTTTCACTCGCGGTGAGCAGGATTGCGTCCGTCCCGGGATCTGCCAAAAGATCACTGGGAAACCGCCAGTGAAAGCCAAAGACAGCAAATATATTGGCAAAAGACAGGCCGGCGATGCTGAGCGCAAGATCCATCCCGTCCATGTCCAGATGCAGCTTGTCCACGCTCGTGAAATAGAGGACGTAAAGGGCGCTCCAAAGGGCCCATAGCCCCGCCAGCCCAACAATTGGCCGCTCAAAGCTGTGGCCATAATCAGACACCAGACCGTAGAGCCAATCGGTGACGCGCGTGTACCAAGGCGAGAGGCGACCGATTAGATCCATCTCCCTGCGAAAGAACAGATGCGCATCCTCCACCTTGCCCAAGGCGCCACATTTGATCCGCAGCTGCTAATTTGCGCGTTTGTCATCTTCTAAGCGCCCTCGAGGTCGAACAGCCTGCTGCTTGGCGCTTGGCAATTCAACATCTGTCCAATCTGTATTCCCATGCACCTCGCGGCCAAAAAAATAGGGGGATGGCTGATAAATTTAACACCGTAAAATCCAGCTGCACTGCCGGGATGGAAGCCTTTGCCACATCAAAATACGAGGTGTTGTGAAGTTTAGCATCGCGAAATTTACCTGAATTGGTGAAACGGGAATTCATAAAGGAAGCAATATTCGTAAACGTCGCTTGCTCAAAGTAGCAGCGATCCTCAAAGTTTACCGAATGGAAATGAGCCCATCCAAATTTTGCAGATTGGAAACATGAGCATTTGTTGAATACACAGTCCTGAAAACTCGAGTGACTTCCAAAATTGGCCCCCCGAGCGCTAACATCCTCCTCAAAATTACTGCGGTTGAATTTTACCCCAAACGAGAATTGAGCATAGTCTAAGTTCAGGTTGCTTTTGAACCTTATGGCTTTGAGCCAAACAAGAGACGGGAAATAAAATTTCTCTAGGTTTAGGGGCATTTTGATTTCCGTCACGCCTGCCGTCATGTCGATTATGTCATAATGGCCCAACTCCGTGGGGAAGTCTTGTATTTCAGTTTGAATCCCACGGATCTCCGCATCTGAAAGGTCCGCAATCCTTGCGAATTTTGGATTTTTAGTTGGTGCTGATATCCTTTCGCATTCCGCCTCAACAGATATTTCTGATATCCATTTCACAGCCGCTTATTTTCTCCATGATCCTCTGACAACCGCGCCAGTCTCAACCAGGGGTCTTTCTTTTCCGGTTCTGTCATGCCCGCCTCCAATATCGCTTTTCAAAATCTGTTTTTGGCTCAATGCCCTATGCTATGTCTCCCTATCATAATCGCGCGCGTCTCTCTATCGAGCGCTGAAAGGGTGTGGGATATTTGCGGGGTATTTTATTGACGCGCAATTGGGCGTATAGGTTGCGCGATGTGAGGCAGGCCGGAGGAGGCAGCGATAATGTGGGTGTTTGGCTATGGCTCCTTGCTATGGAACCCGGGGTTTGAGCCCGTCGAGCAGGTGCGTGCCGATCTACCGGGCTATCGGCGCTCCTTTTGCATGCTCTCCATTCATCACCGCGGCACGCCTGAGGATCCGGGCTTGGTGCTGGCGCTGGATGCGGCAGAGGCGGCCGATGCCTGCGCCGGGCTGGCCCTGCGGGTGGATGAGCGCGAGGCAGAGCATGTGCTGCAAGAGCTGCGCGCGCGGGAGTTGATTTCATCGGCCTATGTGGAAAAATGGGTCGATCTGCCCTTGGCCGATGGGCGCCGCGCGCGGGCTGTGACCTATGTGGTGGACCGCGATCATGCGCAATATTGCACCTACGCGCTGGATCAGCAGGCCGAGATCATCGCGCGGGCTGTGGGCGGGCGCGGTCCGAACCCGGAATATCTGTTTAAAACCGCCGATATGTTGCGCGATCTGGGCATCCCTGATCCACAATTGGATTATTTGGCGAAGACCGTGGCAAATTTAACTAAATCTGCATAACTGCTTGGCTTAAAGGGTCGTGCGCAGTACACTTACACACTCTGAATTTAAGGGCAGGACCACAGATATGGATCATATCCGCCGAGATCAAACGCCTCAGTTCTCGCAGCCGCTTAGTCAAATCCTCACCATGCTGGCCATTGTCGGCGGGGTCATGGGTTTAGGCTATTTGGCCTATCCGAGCGTCGGTCCAACCTTTTGGGCCAATCCCTATCTCAATGCTTTTATCCTGTTTGTGTTTCTCATCGGTGTGGCCACCTGTTTTCACCAGGTTTTATCGCTGATCTATTCGGTGCAGTGGATCGAAGGTTTTGCCAGCCAGCGTGAGGGGCATGATGATGCCAAGCCGCCGCAATTGCTGTTGCCCCTGGCCAGCCTGTTGCGCGGACGCGGCGCGCGGACGCAGCTGGGTTCGGCCTCATCCCGGTCTATTTTGGAGTCCGTATCGACGCGGATTGATGAGCAGCGCGAATTGACGCGCTATATCACCAATATGCTGATCCTGATTGGTCTGTTGGGCACCTTCTATGGTCTGGCCACCACTGTGCCGGCCTTGGTGGCCACAATCCAATCACTAACGCCGGGGGAGAATGAAAGCGCGGTGGATATCTTCTCGCGTCTACAGCTGGGTCTTGAAGGGCAGCTGGACGGCATGGGCGTGGCCTTTGCCTCCTCATTGCTGGGTCTGGCCGGTTCATTGATTGTCGGCTTGCTAGAGGTGTTTTCTGGCCGCGGTCAAAACAGATTTTATGGCGAATTAGAGGAATGGTTATCGACCATCACCCGTGTGGGCTTTTCGGGTGGCGAGGGCGAGGAGGGTGCGCAAAACACTATGCTGGGCGCGATGATGGAGCAAATGTCAGAGCAAATGGACGGTATTGCGCGGATGTATGCCCAGACGGGGCAGGATCAGGCCCATGTGCAGTCGCATTTGATGGCGATGACGGCGAGCTTGGAAAAGCTCACGCAAAAGCTCGATCAGGGGCAGACCGAAGCCCTGGAGCGCGTGGCGGCCAGCCAAGAGCGGATGATCGCGCGGATGGGCGAAGGCGGCGGCGGCGATGGGATGGATGCGGAGAGCCGGATGCGTCTGCGTTCGATTGACGTGCAGATGCTGCGCGTGCTTGAGGAAGTCTCAAGCGGCCGGCAAGAAAGCCTCTCCGAAATTCGCATTGACCTGGCCAATCTGACAAAGGCGATCAGGGCCCTGTCCAATCCCACAAGCCACGATCAGAGCTAGGCGCGCGCGATGGCACTTTCTCGACGTACTGGCGCAAGGTTCCAAGCCTCTATCTGGCCGGGGTTCGTAGATGCGATGACTGGCTTACTGCTGGTCTTGATGTTTGTGCTGACGATCTTTGCGGTGATGCAATTTGTGTTGCAGCAAACCGTCAAGGGGCAGGGGGTGATGCTCGACGAACTTAACATAGATATCGCCCAGAAAAACGCACAATTGGAAGATCTGGAAGGGCAGATCTTGGCTCTGGGCGATGCTTTGGGTCTGGAGCGCGCTGCTGCCTCTGATCTGACCCTTCAAGTTGCCAAACTCGACGAGCAGCTTGCCGCCGCGCGGGCTGAAGGGGACAGGCAACTGGGCCTCATCGCGACTTTGAACGCAGAGCGCGATGCACGGGTCGCAGACCTCGAAGCGGCCAATGTAAGGATAAATGATTTCGAGACACAGGTTGCCAATCTGTTGGCTTTGCAACAGCGAGCGGAAGGTGAGATTGAGCAGTTCAAGCTGCAAGTGTCGCAACTGCAAACTCAGCAGGCCCAGTCGGAGGGAAAGATTCTAGACTTCGAAACGCAAGTGGCTGCGCTTTTGCGCGACCAAAGCCAATCGGAAGGGCAGATCACAGAGCTCGAATCGCAATTGACCCTGCTGCTGGCCCAGTCGTTGGAAGACACGGCTCGTATCGCAGATGCGGAGGCGCAAATCAGCGCCCTACAGGATGAAAAATCTACGGCTGAGGCGACAATTTCAGATTTCGAGACCCGTCTGAAGCAGTTGATCGACCAAGAGGCGCAACGTCGTGAAGAGCTGGCCATGCTGGATGCGGATAAGGCCAGCCTGCAGCAATCATTGCTAGCGGCGCAGGCGACAATTGCGGCACAGACCGAGCAGGCCGCGCTGGCGGAGCGTCAACGCGAACTTGTGGATGAGATGCTGGCCGATTTACGCCGCGACGCGCAAAATACAAATATCAACCTGGCCAATACCCTGGCGCTCTTGGCGACCCAGCAAGACCGTGCGGCTCAGCTTGAACAGGAAAACCAAGACTTGAGTCGCCGTGCTGAGGAATTGGCCGGCGCATTGAATGAAGAAGAGCTCAATCGCGTGTCTGCGGTCTTCTTACGCGAACGTTTGGAGGCGGCGGACGCCGCTTTGAGCCAGAAAGAAGTTGAGCAATTGTCCATGGCAGCGGCGGCCAAAAAATTGCGGGCCGATCTGGAAAAGAGTGAAGCGGCGATATCATCTTTGACTTTGGAATTGAACGATCAACGTAAACAAGCAGAGGAAACCTTGGCGCTTTTGGCCGCGGCGCAGAGCGTTGAGAAAACACTGAATAACGAGCTGACGACGGCTTTGTTGGCACTTGAGGCTGCGCGATTGGCACAGGTGCGCTCGCAAGACGAGCTGACGGCGCTGGGCGCGCGCGATGCGGCAAGTCAACAGGAGTTGCAAGCGGCATTGTCGCGTCTTGAGAGCCTGACCGTGGCTTTGCGCGAAGCTGAGGCGACAGCACAGGACAGCCAACCCGATGATCTGCGTGCTGCGCTGTCTAGAGCCATTGCCGCGCGGCAAACGGCCGAGCAACAGTTGAGCTCTGCCGAGCAGAAGGCGGCGTTGTTGGCAACGGCCCAGGCTGAGCTCCAGAAGGCAAAGGCGATTTCGACAGAGGCGCAGCGCAAAATGGCGCTGCTGAGCCAAGAGGTGCGTGAATTGCGCGCCCAAATCGGTGGACTGCAAGCCACGCTGGACGATTACAAGCGTCGCGACGCGGACAATAATGTGAAAATCACCAATCTTGGCAGCGAATTGAACGTGGCGCTGGCACAGGTCGCGGCTGAATCTAAGCGCAACCTGGCGTTGGAAGCCGCTGAGAAGCAGCGCTTGGAAGAGGAGAAGGCCCGGCTTGAAGCCGAAGCCAAGACTCTTGAGCGCTATAAGTCGGACTTTTTTGGCAGTCTGCGCGGTCTTTTGGAGGATATCGAGGGG
>NYTV01000056.1 GCA_002683685.1 Paracoccaceae bacterium | reverse complement strand
CTGCGCATCCGGTTTGGTTCGTCGCATTGTTCCTTTTGATCCCGGTCTGGGAGAGCTTTTATTTTTATTGGATTCACCGCGCGCTCCACATCCCTTTTCTGTATAAACATGTTCATGCGCTGCACCATCGCAACATTAACGTGGGGCCATGGTCCGGCCTGTCGATGCACCCTGTCGAACACCTGATCTTTCTCGGATCGGTCGTGGTCCACTTTGTCGTCGCAGCGCACCCCGTCCATATACTGTTCCATTTACAATACTATGCGCTGACTGCTGCCACGACCCACACAGGGTTTGAGGGAATGGTGATCAAGGATAAGAACCGGGTGAAGCTCGGTACGTTCCATCACCAGATGCATCATCGCTACTTCGAGTGTAACTATGGATCGCTCGAGCTACCTTGGGATAAGTGGTTTGGATCATTCCATGACGGTACCGTTGAATCTGATGCCAAAATCCGTGAACGTCGTAAGAAACTTACTAATGGGGCCAAATGATACAGAGGCTAAACTCGCTGTGCGGGTCTCTTTGTGTTGTAGTGTTTCCTCCATTCTCCGATGATTATCTGTGCTTCTCGTAGGCTGTAGAAGATCTTTCCATTGAGCAGTTCATCTCTGAACCGTGCCACTGCTCCCGCTGGGTGGCGTCAATTATTGAGCGCATAGATTTAGGCTGCACCAGCAATTCGATGCGAGTTCTCATTTGTCTGACAGCACCGTCGTTTCTGATCGATGATACGACCCTTGTTCCAGGCGCTGCGTTTTGGGGTGACTGCGAGTAGTTGGAATCTTAGTATAATATGCCCTCCAATCCTCCCTCCATACCCAGACATCAGCACCGCGCTGACGAGGAGAATATAGCATTCGTTCGAAGGACCGTTTTCCAATGTCGTTGGGACCCAATGCAACAGTCTACTTGGCACCTGCCTTCTCGGCATTTCTGTTTCGTTCCCCCGCTGCAACGGCAGCACCTGCCAGAATGAGTGGCGCAGCGAGGAGGAAGCTTGTGGACAAGCTTAGACGGAAAATAAACAAATCGGCGAGAATAGGCCAAAACAGGGCAAGGTATTCAAAAGGCGCAAGCCGCGAGGCTTCGGCGTATCGAAACGAAAGCGTCAGGGCGATGTGACCGAAGCCACCAAACAGACCGGCCCCGATCAGCATTGCGGTTGTTGCTATATCTGGAACGATCCAGCCCCAAGGGACTGTGGACAAAGCCCCGATCATTGAGGCAATCACGAAATACATCGCAATCGCCCCGGGGCTTTCGGTCTTGTTCAAGCTGCGCACCATAATAAGCGCCATCGCAGAAAGCGTGGCAGAGACTAGTGCAAGCCCGATCCCCCACAGCCGCGTGCTGTTGGAAAAGCCACTGCCAAGCTCAGGCCAAACCAAAACAACCACACCAATGAACCCAACGCTGATGCTTGCAATGCGCCAAACGTTGAGACTTTCGGATAAAATGATCACGGCAAAGATCGCCATCAGCATGGGCGAAAGCTGCGCGATCAATATCGCCTCAGCCAGGGTAAGATAGGTCAATGCCGCAAAAGAGGTGAACAGGGCTACGGCCCCAAAACTGGACCTCAGCAAATGTTGGGCAGGTTTCTGAGTGGCCAGACCGTGGGGAAACTCCCCCCGAACCCAAAGGAACAGAGTCAATGGAATGATGGCAAAGAAGGATCGGAAGAAGACAACTTCGCCCAATGGCATGTCTGGCCCAGCCGCTTTGATGCAGATGAACATGCTCGCCGACAAAAGACCTGCCAGAATGCGCAGGCTGATCCCCAACGATGGGCGGTCATGCGCTCTCATTCATGGCTGCCTTCCTTGGCCAAGGCGTCGCGCAAGGCATCGCCCGCGAGGTTGATGGCCAGCACACAGATCACCACGGCCACTCCCGGCCATGTCATCTGTAGTGGGGTTGAACGCATATGCACGCGCGCATCCAGCAGCATTGCACCCCATTCGGGGTTTGGGGGCTGAACGCCAAAGCCAAGAAACCCAAGCGCTGAGATGCCAAGGATCGCGCGGGAGAACATGCCGGTCCAAACCACCGTGAGCGACGGGATAAGCGACGGCAGATAATGCCAGCGGGCAATAGACCAGCCGGGCAGTCCGGCCAGCCGAGCTTGAACGACATAGCCGCGGCTTTGCAAAGACAGGCCAATGCCGCGCACCACACGGGCATAGCGCATCCAGCCGGTGACGCTGAGGGCAAAGATCAGGCTCCATGTGCCTGCGCCCATAAGACCTGCGATGACGACGGCAGCGACCAGTTCGGGGAAGGCCAGAAAGGTATCGGTGGCGCGCATGAGCGACCAATCTGCGATTTTGCCGCCGAGCGTGGCCAAAAGACCTACCGCTGTTCCAATGGTTAAGCTCAGAAGCGAGATCAGGAAGGCCAACCCCAATGACCACCGCGCCCCATAGAGCAATCGCGACAAGATATCCCGGCCAAGCGCGTCGGTGCCCAAAGGAAAGGTCGCGTTTGGGGCAGAAAGGCGGTTTGGAATGTCGATCGCTGTGGGATCATAAGGTGCAAGCAGCGGGCCAAGCACCGCGAGCGCGATAAGACAAACGACAAGGATCAGGACGCTACGCATTCTCGGCCCCGATCCTGGGGTCGATCACGCGGTAGATGATGTCGATCAGCAAATTAACGACTACAAAGGCCAATGCGGTCACAACAACAACGGCTTGTACATGGGGAAAGTCGCGCGCTACGATGGCTTGTACAAGAAAGGTGCCAAGGCCCGGGCGGCCAAAGATGACCTCAACCAGCACTGCCCCTTCGAGCAGGAAAGCGAGTTCCAACCCAAAGAGGGTGACGACAGGGATGGCGGCATGCGGGGCGATGTGGTCTCTCGCAAGCGCCCGTTCAGTGACCCCGCGTCGCTGGATCGCTGGTAGGAAGGGCTGGCCACGCGCCTCTAAAATGCCTGAGCGAATAATCCGGGTCAGCGACGCAGCGACACCCAAGCCGAGCGTGACTGCGGGCAGGATCGCATGGGCCGTTGTCCGTGCGCCCATGGCGGGAAGCCATCGGAGCTGGACGGCAAAGAGCAGGATCAACAAGAGCCCAAGCCAATAGGCCGGGATAGCAGCACCAAGGGATGCGACCCCAACGGCGGCGCGGTCCAGCAGCCCGCCGGGGCGTTTCGTGGCGAGGACGGCCAGCGGTAGTGAAACGGCAAGGCCAATCGCCAGCCCAGCCAAAGCCAGCGGGACGGTGTAGGTCATGGCCGCCCAAAGGTCGGGCCAGACCGGGCGGCCCGTCACCGCAGAATAGCCAAAATCGAACCTAAGCAGCGGGCCCAGCCATGCCCAGAAGGCCTGCCAGAAGTTTGCGTTCAACCCGACCTCTTCGCGAACCTGGTCGATGACGTCTTCGGTCAAAAGAGCATCAAAACGAGCCATAGCAATGGCTTGTGCGGGATCACCAGGCGCGTGCCAAAGCAGCGCGAAGGTTAGGATCGCGGTGCCTGAAAGCACGACAACCGCCCGTAAGAGTAGCCCGCCAATGGCCTTGATCATGTCACGGCCTCAAGTGCGCCAAGTGAGATCGCGGCATCCCGCAAGGCGCGGCAATAGGGTGACACGGGGTTCAATGCGAAGGTCTGTGCGTCTGTGGTTTCTTCTACGCGCCCGTCTTTTAGTACCATGATCTGGTCTGCGTGCGCGACGGCATAGCCGATGTCGTGGGTGACGATCAGCGCGGCAAACCCTTCTTCGCTCTGGAGGTCCGATATCAATTGCGCGGTGTGTTTTTGCGTTACCGCGTCAAGGGCAGAGAGCGGTTCATCAAACAGCACCAACGGCGCAGCAGCAATTAATGCGCGCAGGATCCCCGCCCGTTGCGCTTGTCCGATGGAGACTTGGTTTGGGCGGCGGTCCAACATCTCCGACGGCAACTCCAGCCTGGCACACAGTCGTTCCAGACAACCGATCCCCAACACGGTCCCCTGTGCGACAATCGGCTCCATCACAGACCGACGCAGGCTGAGCACTGGATTGAACGCCGCGCGCGGCTCTTGCATGACCAATGCGGGGTGGGCTTCGCACACAGGTTGGCCGTTCCATGTGATCTCACCTGACGCGGGTTTCAGCAAGCCGAGGATCGTGGCAATCAAAGTGGATTTTCCCGCGCCACTTTCGCCGACAACTGCGAGGGTTTCACCCGCTTGCAGCGACAAATTGATGTCGTCTAATGTGACGCGTGGTCCGCGTTTCACCACAAGGTTGTTCACCTTTAACATGGCAATGCCATCCAGTTTCGATGCGCAGAAAGGGCTTTAGCAGCCGGTGTCTGCGGGTGTTCCAATATGTCTCCCGTTGACCCTTCTTCGACCAACCGCCCAGCGTCCATGACCATCAGTCGATCAACACGCCGTGCCGCAAGGCCAAGATCATGGGTGACAAGGATCATGGCGGTGTCTTTGCCGTCCAGAAAACTGCTTAAGAGGTCCATTGTCGCGGCGGCTACGACCGGATCAAGCGCAGATGTGGGTTCATCCAACACGATTAGATCAGGGCTGCTGATCAGCGCCATGGCAATGACAAATCGCTGCTGCATCCCACGGCTCCAGCCCCAGGGGCGTTCGCGTATATCGCCATCTTCGATGCTCAGAGCGCGGAAAAGCCCGGCCTGATCCGCACTGCCCGGTTGCAGGCCCAAGGCGACTTCAGTCTCGCGCCAATGAAACGCCATAGAGCGCAGCGGATCAAGCGCCTCATCTGGGCTTTGCGGGACATGGGCGACGCTGTGGCCTTGTGCGTTCAGATCGTCAATCAGCATGTGCCCAAGCGTCGATTTCCCAGAACCAGACGCACCGACGAGGCCGATGCGGCCTCGTGGTTCTATGTCCAGCGACGTGGGATGCAGGATGGTCCGGCCCGAGCGCACTGCACTCAGGCCAGTTACGGTTAATATCATTCAGTAAGCTTTGTCTCGTGAGTGATCCAGTAGGTCTCTGTTGGATGCACCTGATAGCCAGTCAGTCCGGACACGCCAACATTCGTCTGACTGACATGGAAGACGGGGATCATGGCAGCCTCAGCCGCGATGATTTTCTGCACCTCGTCATAGATCGCTTTGCGCTCCGCGTGATCGAACGTCAGGCGGCCTTGGTCCAGCAATTCATCAAGACGCGCATTTGCGAAGCCGCCGGCGTTTGAGCCGCCATCAGATTTTAGCAAGGTTTCCAAGACGCCGCCCGGATCCCCCTGCGGTGTGGTCACCCAAGCTTGCAAGAACAGATCAGCATCGCCCGCCTTGATTGCGTCATTGCTGGCACCCCATTCACCCACGGTGATGCTGGCTTTGACGCCGATTGCTGCGAGGAAGGCTTGGGTGAGTTCCGCTGTCGTCGGCAATGCTGCGCGCGAAGAATAGGTAACGATGTCAATCTCAAGGGGTTCCCCGTTGACCATCCACGTCCCGCCGTCCTTCACGGCACCGGCTTGCGCCAGTAATTCTTCGGCTTTGGCTGGATCATAGGGAGCTGCGATATCCGCCGCCCAGCCTTTGCCCTTCGGATAGACAGTGCCTGCAGGGACACCACCAACACCTGACAGCGCCGCAGCAACAACACCGCCACGGTCAATCGCGTAAGACACGGCTTGGCGGATCAACGGATCAGCCATAGGGCCGCTTGTTGCGTTGACGGTGTAGAAATAGAGCCGTGGCGTCGGCGCAGAAAAACCTTGCGCACCGGTTTGCTTGATGCGTTCAAAGTCGGTTTCGGGATAGTTGATCACCAAATCTACTTCGCCTGCTTCAAAGGCGAGTGCCGCACTGGCCGGGTTTGAATTTGCGACGACGTTCACTTCTTTGAGGCCTGGCGTACCTTGCCAGTAGGCGGTGTTTGCTTCCACGCGGTAAAGCTGCTCGGGCACAGCTTCTTTGAACACAAACGGCCCAGTCGCATTAATCGGAAATGCATTGGACGGGGTGCCCAAGATCGCAATTGCGGGCTCAGACAAGGACCACGGGAAAGCGGCGTTCGGGCTATTTGTCTCAAAAACGACCACTGCGTCGTCATCCGTAGACATACCCGCTAGATCAAGCAGCTTGGCGACGCGCGCGTTGTGACCTGCATGCTTTTCGTCCGAGATCGGCGCAATCGCATCTATGACCGCCTGCGCAGTAACAGGGCTGCCATCGTGGAACGCTAATCCTTCGCGCAAAGTCACACGCCAGGTTGTCGGCGACGCTTGTTCAATCCCTTCCGCCAAACGCGGATAGAGGTTCATGTCATAGTCGATCCCCATCAGTGTCTCGGTCACCCCGGTCTGGTTCGACATCCAGCCATTAAAGCTGGCGCGCGGGTCAGGCACTTCGGCGGTTGGGCCGAAACCGACTGAAATGGTCAAGCTACCCTCTTGGGCTACGGAAGGGATTGCTGTGCTAAGTGCGAACGCCGCAGAGCAGGCGAGCCGTGAGAAAAACGACATAGGTATTTCCTTCAGGTGTTGGAGTTGAGTTTAGAAACGGTTGATTGCCAATCGCGGGCCAATGTGCGGACCTCGGCATGAGTAAGGGTTCGCAACGCTTCTTCGTCCGACAATCCTTTAGCCCGCGATTTCGACCAGATACGACGGACAGAGGTTGGGGACCAAGGCAAGACCGCACGCGCCAACCATTGGCGCAACGGAGCAGGCAATTCGTCAAAAGCATCCATAGGATCAACGGACCGCCGTTTGCGGGGCAAGCTGGTTTGGCCAAGATTGTGGTTCATTCAAGTTCTTCCAAATCAAAGATCGGGTCCAACACAAGAACGAGACGCGTTTCCCCGGTTTCCTCAATTGGAGGAGACCGATGCAACAGGCCTGTTTCCGGTTTTGGCGGCCAAAGTGACCCGCGCAACAATACTGGAGCGCCGGTTGGTACGGTGACGATGTTGTTGGGGGTTTTTCCAGCGCCTAGAAATCCGGACAGAACGGTGACGGGAAGTCGGTTATCTGTCATGACAATTCTCCAAAGCGTACATCAACGATCACGCAACTTACACAGTTACTTTACACATGCAACTGCAATTGTTACGTATAACGACGAAAGTGGAGGAACCCTGCGCATGAAGCGGAACAGTCGCCTATCTCTTGCCCTGCACACGCTCAGCCATATGGCGGGCGCCCCGGACCGCGTGCGCACATCCTCAGATATTGCCGATCACGCTGGAACGAACCCGGTCGTTGTTCGTCGTGTGCTTGGGAAACTCCGGGAGGCAGGCCTCTTGTCGTCAGAAAAGGGTCATGCGGGAGGGTGGCGGCTCGCCAAACCAGCGGGCGGCATCACTCTGGCAGATGTCTACCTAGCGCTGGATGAGCGGCTGGTCTCAGGAGGCGACAGCGACGCCGAACCGTCATATTGCAGTATCGAAACGGGCCTTCAAATACGTGTTGCGGAGGTCCTTGAAGAGATTGAAGATAGCCTCGTCCAACGGCTTCGCGAAACATCGATAACCGATGTGCATCCAAAGTCGTGCAGTTATTGTGATAGCTAAGCGTTGCTTATGTTATCTACATCATTGCGCGCAGGACTCGCACTTTCAATAGCCAATCTGAAGGACTGATTTTCGCCCCTTCGTTTCAGATGACGTCGGAGTCACTGCTCTTTCTTCGCAAAAGCAGTTAAAGATCTCGACTTGTAAATGCGCTGGCTGATCCATGCTGCGGACTACACCAATGACCGACTCTTTCGCCTCTCGACGGCATGGCAATCTTCGCTCATACCGCATTTTTTGGCGCTGCGAGCGCACGCAGCACAAAATCAACAGGTCCGGTGTGGGCTCAAAGCCGCCATTCGCTGCGCATCGCACCAACGTCAGCTATGCGGACAAAACGGACCTATATCATGTTAATGAGAATAGCAGCATTTCGTAGCATAAGCGACGTTGCATCAAGGGGCCAGAAATCTAAGAATATGTGTAGACAATTCTGCTAGCGCTTCCTCGGGTATTGCCTGTCCACATAGCAAAGCTACACACGACACGTGGGCACTGTCAGGCAAAACGAGCTTGAGCCATGCAGGGCGGTTTCGTAGCCTCGCCAAATGACAAAACACTCTCCATTCAGGTACTTTACAACGAGCCCAGAGATCATCCGCCTGGCAGTGATGCTGTACCTTCGTTTTCCGCTCTCACTCCGTAACGTGGAATATTCATAGAGTGTCTTTGTTTGTCTGTGGACCGCTTTTGGGACCGCTTTTTGGAATATGATCTATTTCAAATTATTGATAATAAACGTTTTTGCTAAATTATTTTTGCCGTGTGGGGGCACCACAATCCATCATAAAGATATTATATATCAACGTAGTAATTATTATTGATGGAAATAGTCCCCCCTTTAGTTGACCATACCCACTATTTTTGCTTCGCGCCCGTACGCCTGGGCGTCGTTGCAAGCGTGTGTAATTTTGCATGCAGTTACGTGGCTGTTTGCCTGCTGAGGCCACTCTGGTTCGCTTAAGGCGCCACAGGTGCTTGGTGTGGGGTTG
>NYTV01000087.1 GCA_002683685.1 Paracoccaceae bacterium | reverse complement strand
GGGCGTAGCTCAGGGGTAGAGCATAACCTTGCCAAGGTTAGGGTCGAGAGTTCGAATCTCTTCGCCCGCTCCAATTGGTCAAAGACACCCGCGTTCAACGCGGGTTTTTTTATGCCTCATCGCAGGCGGCGCCCTCCCGGCGTGTTGCGCGTCACAATTGCGCCAAAACAGATTAAATTTACATTCTGACATGCGCGCCACCCATAGCGGTAATGCCGTCTTATTTTGCCAAAAATTCCGAGCCATCGCTAAGCGGTGCAGCACTTGTCACGCTTGCCCCTTCTCAACGGCCCGCAAGCCGATTATAAGGCCCCGGAACATAAAGGGTAGACCATGCGTAAAGTCCATATTTCCCGCGATACCGCAGAGACCAAAATCTCAGTTGAGCTCAATCTCGACGGCAGCGGCCTATACGACAATCAGACCGGCGTTGGCTTTTTCGATCACATGCTCGATCAGCTGGCCCGCCATGCTTTGATGGACATGACCATCCGCTGCACGGGAGATTTGCACATTGATGACCACCATACGGTCGAAGATGTGGGCATCGCCTTGGGGCAGGCCCTGAGCCAGGCTCTCGGCGATAAACGCGGCATTCGGCGCTACGGCGATTGCCTACTGGCTATGGATGACGCTTTGGTGCGCTGCGCGCTCGATCTCTCGGGTCGCCCCTATTTGGTGTGGAACCTCGATCTGCCCACCCAAAAAATCGGCACGTTCGATACGGAACTCTTGCGCGAATTTTTCCAAGCCTTCTCCACCCACGGCGGCATGACCCTGCATGTCGACAAATTGAATGGCATAAATAGCCACCATATAGCGGAGGCGGCATTTAAGTCAGTCGCCCGGGCCCTTCGCGATGCGCTAGAAACCGATCCACGCAAATCTGATGCGATTCCCTCGACCAAAGGCAGCCTCTAATCTCATGCTGACAGCCTTAATAGATTACGAGAGTGGAAATTTGCATTCAGCGCAAAAGGCCTTTGAGCGCATGGCGGCAGAAGAGCCCAATGAAGAGGTTATTGTCACTTCCGATCCGGACGTGCTGCGCCGTGCGGATCGTCTGGTCTTACCGGGTGACGGTGCCTTTCCCGCCTGCAAAGCGGCCTTGGTCGAGAAAACTGGCCTATATGATGCCCTTCTGGAGGCAGTCGAAATAGACGCCAAACCCTTTTTGGGTATTTGCGTCGGCATGCAGATGATGGCGAGCTTTGGCCATGAATATCAAACCACCAAGGGCTTAGATTGGATCGCCGGAGATATCGAGCCAATTGAGCCGACCGATCCAAGCCTGAAAGTGCCACATATGGGCTGGAATGATCTGGTGATTACAGGAACGCACCCGGTACTGGCCGGGCTCAGAAATGGCGATCACGCCTATTTTGTGCATTCCTATCACTTTGTTCTCAAAGACCAGGCGCACAGATTGGCGCATGTGGACTATGGCACTGAAATCTCGGCGATTGTCAGCTCGGGCACGCGCATCGGCATGCAATTTCATCCAGAAAAAAGCCAAAGTACCGGGCTTCGCCTGATCTCAAATTTTCTCAATTGGCGCCCCTAGCGGCCCGACTTTACGCAAGGCGAGACCCTATGATCCTTTATCCCGCAATTGACCTCAAAGACGGCCAAGCCGTGCGCCTGTACAAGGGCGAAATGGACCAGGCGACTGTGTTTAACGACAGCCCCGCCGATCAAGCAGCGGCTTTTGAACAGGCCGGCTGTAGCTGGATCCATCTGGTGGATCTCAATGGAGCCTTTGCCGGCACGCCTGTGAACGATGCCAGCGTGCGCGATATACTCTCAACGGTTGACGTACCCTGCCAATTGGGCGGCGGCATACGCGATATGGAAACGATTGCGGCCTGGATTGATCTTGGGTTGTCACGCGTCATACTCGGCACAGTGGCTGTCGAAAACCCGGCCTTAGTGCGCGAAGCCGCAAGGGCTTTCCCCGGGAAAATTGCCGTGGGGCTTGATGCCCGCGAAGGCCGCGTGGCGACCCGCGGCTGGGCCACAGAAACCAACATTTTGGTGACAGATTTGGCCAAACAATTTGAACAAGACGGAATTGCCGCGATTATCTATACAGATATCAACCGCGATGGTGCCATGGGCGGACCAAATATCGCCGCCACCGAAGCCTTAGCGCGCGCCGTATCCATCCCGGTGATTGCCTCCGGCGGGGTTTCCAGCCTGCAAGATTTAACTGAATTACAGGCGACTGGGGTGATCTCCGGAGCTATTTCAGGGCGGGCTCTCTATGATGGGGCGATTGATTTGCCGCAGGCCTTGGCGGCGCTGGCATGACCCATAACGCGTGCGCAGGAGACCGATCATGCTAAAAACTCGGATCATACCTTGCTTGGATGTGGCGGAGGGCCGCGTGGTCAAAGGGGTGAATTTCGTCGATTTGGTGGACGCTGGCGACCCGGTAGAGGCGGCACGGGCCTATGATGCGGCGGGGGCTGATGAATTGTGCTTTCTTGACATTAAAGCCACCCATGAAAATCGCGGCACGCTGTTTGATCTGGCCCAGCGCACAGCCGAGCAATGTTTCATGCCGCTAACCGTTGGCGGCGGCGTGCGCAGCCCGGACGATGTGCGCAACCTACTGCTGGCAGGCGCAGATAAGGTCAGCTTCAATTCCGCCGCTGTGGCTGATCCCGATGTCATTGCCCAATCGGCAAATCATTTTGGTAGCCAATGTATTGTTGTTGCCATAGATGCCAAAACCGTGGCTCCTGGCAAATGGGAAATTTTCACCCATGGCGGGCGACGCGCCACCGGGATTGACGCGATAGAATTTGCCCGGACGGTTGTCTCAAAGGGCGCCGGTGAATTATTGCTCACCTCGATGGATCGCGACGGCACGCGCGCGGGCTTCAACCTGCCGCTCACCCGCGCTGTATCAGATGCGGTTTCGGTGCCTGTAATTGCCTCTGGAGGCGTGGGGCGTTTGGAACACCTGGTCGAGGGGGTCACCCAAGGGGGCGCCAGCGCGGTTTTGGCCGCTTCAATTTTCCATTTTGGAGATTTTACCATTCAAGACGCCAAAGCCCATATGGCCGCAGCAGGAATTCCGATGAGGATGTCATGATATTACACGAGCTGGAACAGACGATCATTGCGCGCAAATCCGCAGACCCCAGCAGCAGCTGGACTGCGCAGCTTTTGTCAAAGGGCCCGGACAAATGCGCCGAAAAATTTGGGGAAGAGGCTGTTGAAGCGCTGATTGAGGCTGTCAAAGGCGATCCCGTCGCTCTCACATCTGAGGCGGCCGATGTGCTTTATCACCTCTTGGTGATGCTGGCCTCTCGCGATGTCGCCTTAGACGATGTATTGGCAGAGCTATCGCGCCGCACAGCCCAATCGGGCCTTGAGGAAAAAGCCAATCGCTAGGGCAAATTGCGCTACTGACGGGTCACCGCATAAAGGCCGACGGCCGCGGCATTGGAAACATTGAGCGAGCCAAATCCCCCGGCCGCTGAAATTTTCACCAGAGCATCACAAGTGTCTTTCGTGCGGTCGCGCAGGCCGGGCCCTTCAGCGCCCAACACCAGCGCCGTTGGACCTTTGTGCTGGCCCAATGTCGCCTCCAATGTTGCTTCGGCTTCCCCGTCCAATCCAAAGATGAAATAACCCATCGTCTTGAGCCTCTCCATCGTATCGGCCAAGTTTTGCACCCGAAGATAGGGCTGCCGCTCCAAAGCCCCGCTGGCTGTTTTGGCCAAGGCTCCGGTTTCCGGCGCAGAATGGCGATGCGGTGCAATGACAGCTGCGGCGCCAAAGACCTCAGCCGATCGCAAGATCGCACCCACGTTGTGAGGATCAGTCACCCGATCCAGCAGTAAAATCACAGGCGCCTCTCCGAGCTGCACCGCCGCCACTTCATTCAAAGGCCCCCAATCCAGAGCTTTGACCTCCAAAGCCGCCCCTTGATGTACCGACTGAGGATCAATCGGTGCCGAAAACTTACGGGGATCTACAATCTCTGGCTCCAACCCTGCCTCTGCGATGGCCTCACCGAGGCGGTCACAGGCGTTTTTGGTCACAAGCAAGCGCAGTTTGGTCCTCTTGGGGTTCAATAGCGCATCGCGCACCGCATGAATGCCAAAAAGCCAAATGGTCTGGGCGGCAGCCTCGCGTTTTTCACGTTCTTTTTGAACAATCCATGTGGGTTTTTTCATCTGTCTTCCGATCCTGGCCGCTGGGGCCTTATGCAGCGGTGTCTCGGCAGAGCGCAAGTTAAATTCTATTGCATTTTCAGTTAAAATGAGATCCCCAGCCCCCTGGCGCGCGAAGCCTGGCCATGGCCCCAACGGCTAGGGCTGGTTGAGCTTTCAAGATTTACGATGCACGGGCTGGCCTGCCCGCCAAAGTGCCCAGCTATAGGTCACCACAAATATGGCGACAAACCTACAAAACGCGATAAACGCAGCGCCCGTTTGCATTTTAAACTCAATGGCCAACACCATTGGAACAGTGGCCATCAGAAAAATAATAATTTTGGCCAATGGGTTGGTCAGGTTCCATCTTGCACGAGTAAAAAATTTTATCTCTAAGACTCGCATGACCATGTGATGAAAATGCAACCAAACCGGCTTCCCTATGGGTCTTCCAGATTTTTTGCGGCGGAGCATCGACAGCAACATATCGGTAATTGGCCAGACATAGATCAACAGAAGGGCCAGTGGCGAAATCTCGGGATGACAGTTCATAAGGAGCAGCGCCAGTCAGGCCAAAACATGCCCCAAAGTATAAGCGCCAGCGTCACCGAGAAATATTTTTCCAAAAGGAAAATTCCAAAATAAAATTCCGATTGAAACACCGATAAGAAGTATCAGCAGCCTAAAAACCGCCATGTCATTCACGCTTAGGGCCATAACAGCCATCGCGATTGCAGCGCAGATCACCCAACAGATGGACAATCCGTTCAACCCATCAAGTAAGTTCACCATATGGCAGATTCCGCCGCTGACAATGATGGTGATGATGACTGAAATAAGGCTGACACTTGTCAGAAACCTAAGACTCGGAAAATCTACATAGGGAACCCAATAGCCAAATAACAAATTAATTAAATATCGTTTTTATTACTTAAATATAACCACCCTGCGCACGAACTTCCCAAAAATTTAGGGCGCCCAGACAGACTGGAGATCACTCAAATTGAGTCCCATGCGGTGCAAGTCTACACACCGAATCGACGACTGCGAAAAGGGCAATTAATTTTTCAAAGAAATACCACGCTGCCGGAACCGCTAACCTGCACAATAGTGCAGGCCCCATCGGCCCGCATCGCAGCTGCCGGCACAAAATCCAATCCCAGAATGCGCCAGCCGAAACTGGGTTTAACGCTTATTCCCACTTCACTCCACCAAAGACAATTTTCGGGTTGACGCGCGATTTTCTAAGTCGTACTCGTGCCCAAAGTGGGGCGATCGCCTCAGTTTAAGTGGGCGACAGGCCGCAAGGTGTGGCAGGGGACTGTAACTCCCTCGCGGAGACGCACGCCTGGTTCGATTCCAGGGTCGCCCACCACTTCACT
>NYTV01000086.1 GCA_002683685.1 Paracoccaceae bacterium | reverse complement strand
GTGACTGGCCCCATGTCTCCGCTGCCAATGGGGCGGCCGTCAATCTCGATCACTGGAGTTTGCGCGCCAAACGTTCCGGTCAAAAAAGCCTCCTGCGCGCCATAGGTGTCCACCAAACTGAAATTGCGCTCAAACACAGGGATGTCATGGGCGCGGCACAGATCAATGACCTTTTGCCGGGTGATGCCATTCATGCAATAATCTCCTGTGCTGGTCCAAACCACGCCATCGCGCACAATAAAAAAATTGCAAGCATTGGTGGTGTTCACAAACCCATGCACATCTAACATCAAAGCCTCATCCGCTCCGGCCTTTTGCGCCGCGATACACGCCAAAATGCAGTTGAGCTTAGAATGTGAATTTAGTTTTGGATCCTGTGTCATGGGCAGGCCGCGCATATGCGGCACCGTGGCAAGACGAATGCCGCGGGGCAGGCTGGGCTTTGAATGCTCCATAATGATGGTGAATGTGGGGCCAGATTGTGACAGGTTGGGATGCTGAAACGGCCGGATTTTTACCCCCCGTGTGACCATAAGCCGGGCGTGCGCATCGCTCTGCATCCCATTGGCCGCTTGCGTGTCGCGCAAGGCCTGAGCCACCTCACCACGGTCCATACCTAAATCAATGTCCACGGCCTTGGCCGCTTCAAACAGGCGGTTCAAATGTTCATCCATAAAGGCCCATGTGCCATTATAAAGGCGCAACCCCTCCCAAACACCGTCCCCAAGCATGAAGCCGCTGTCATACACGCTGACCAGCGCGCGCTCTTTGGGCAGCAATTGCCCATTCAGGTAAATCAAAATGTCTTCATTGCGGGCATCTTCCGCAGCTTGGTGGGTTGTTACATGATCTGTCATACATCAAGCCTAGGCTGAGAGACATTTCGAGCCAAGAGGGAAAACCCACTTGAACAAGCAAAACACGGCAAGGGTCTCAAGCCCGTTGTTCAGCCGCCAAAGTCCATCACCTCTTGCAGACTTGGAATAGCATCCGCTGTGCCGGGGCGCATAACTTTGAGGGCTGCGGCGCGGTTGGCACAGATTAGGGCGGTTTGAGGGTCTTCTCCCAATGACAATCGACCTATGAAATAGCCGCAGAAGGTGTCACCCGCGCCAATGGTGTCCACGGGGGTGACAGGAATCCCAGTGACCTCAAACAGCTGATCTGCGGAAAAATCATGATAGACGGCTCCTTTTGAACCATAGGTGATGAGCATTCCATCAAGCCCAAGGCTGGCCATGCTGGATATTCGCAGAGCCTGTTAGAGCGCTTTCGCCTCCTGTTCATTCATGCATAAAATATTCACGAATGGCAGAACTTCCACCGCAACTTTCGCCTCGAAAGGTGCGGCTGAATAGACCACGCGTGCACCCTGAGACCGCGCCAAGCGGGCCGCGTGTCGTTGATGCGCGGTTTCATTTTGCATGACCAGCCAATCACCCTCGCGGACCGGAAGCAACCATTGGGTGAGCTGCGCTTCGCTCATCGCCGTATTCGCTCCAGAATATATTGTGATGGCATTTTCACCATCAGAGGCCACAGTTATGATTGCGTGACCAGAGGCACAGGGCAGACAGGCAATTGCATCATCTGCCACACCCAAAGACACAAGCCGCTCAAGCAGCCAATCCCCACCGTTCCCAAATGCACCAGATCCGCACCGGCTTGAACCATAGCCACAGATTGATTGGCTCCCTTGCCGCCCAGGCCTTGATCTAGGCCTGTCGCCGCGAGGGTTTCCCCAGGCGCCGGAATATACGGCACCTGGTAAAAATAATCAGCATTTATAGAGCCGAAATTATAAACCGTCATCTGATATTACAGGCGGCAATTGCCGCCATATTGAGAATGTCATTCACCGAAGACACGGTTGAGCAAATCTGAATTGGTTTATCGATGCCTGTCAAAATCGGTCCGATCACCGTCGCACCACCCATTTCCTGCATCAATTTAACCGAGATCGAAGCAGAATGCCGCGCTGGAACCACCAAGACATTGGCCGGTCCAGTTAGACGGCTGAACGGGTATTTCTTCATCTCATTGACGTTGAGCGCGACATCCACCGCCATCTCACCTTCAAATTCAAAATCAACCCCACGTTTCTGCAAGACATCCGGAGCAATGCGCATCTTTTCGGCGCGCTCTGAAATCGGATAGCCAAAGGTAGAAAAGCTGACAAAAGCCACGCGCGGCTCCAAACCCAAGGCACGCGCCACGCTCGCACCACGTTCAGCGATATCGGCAAGGTCATTTTCATTGGGCCACTCATGAACCAATGTATCAGCGATCAAAATAATTTTGCCTTTTGACAAAATAGCTGTCACCCCAACCGCGCCATCATGTGGACCGACGTCATAAACATGGCTGATCAATTCCAAAACATGCGCTGATTTGCGTGTAACGCCCGTCACCAAACCATCGCCGTGGCCATGCGCAAGCATCAAAGATCCAAAAACATGTCGATCACGAGCCGCGAGACGATGCACGTCCGTTTTATCAAAGCCCTTGCGCTGCAAACGCTGGTAGAGATAATTTTTATAATCTTCCAGATGTTTGGTATTGGCCGCGTTAACCACTTCCAGCTCGCCAGCCGCATCACCAAGCCCCGCGGTCTCTAATCTTTGGCGCACATCGCTTTCCCGACCGACAACTATGGATTTTCCGAAACCTTGGCGTTGATATAGAACCGCCGCGCGCAAGACCCGCTCATCATCCCCTTCCGCAAAGATGATCCGAGCCTGAGCGGAGCGGGCGCGCGCGTTGATACCACGCAAAATACTCGCGGTGGGATCCATCCGAGTTTTCAAAGACAACTCATAGCCATCCATATCCACAATCGGTCGGCGGGCAGCACCTGTGTCCATACCGGCACGCGCAACCGCGGGCGGAATGCGGTAGATCAACCGAGGATCAAAAGGTGTTGGAATGATGTAATCGCGGCCAAAACTCAGCTGCGTACCATAGGCCAAAGCCACCTCATCTGGCACTTCCTCACGAGCCAAATCTGCGAGCGCGCGTGCACAAGCAATCTTCATTTCGTCGTTGATCGCGCGGGCGTGAATATCTAATGCCCCACGGAACAAATACGGAAAACCCAATACATTGTTGACCTGATTGGGATAATCTGACCGGCCCGTCGCCACAATCGCATCTGGGCGAACGGCATGGGCCTCTTCAGGCGTGATTTCCGGATCTGGATTTGCCATGGCAAAAATCACCGGATCCGGGGCCATGCTTTTTACCATATCCGAGGTGACGGCGCCCTTGACTGAAACACCCAAAAACACATCTGCGCCCGACATGGCGTCTTCCAAACTGCGCAATTCTGTCGAAATTGCATGGGCGGATTTCCATTGGTTCATACCCTCGGTACGTCCTTGGTAAATCACACCTTTAGTATCGCAGACGATACAATTGTTATGTTTGGCTCCCATGGATTTCAAAAGCTCTATGCAAGCAATCCCAGCCGCACCGGCACCGTTTAAAACAATCTTCACGTCCTGAATTTTCTTTCTGGACAGATGCAGCGCATTGATCAAACCTGCCGCACAAATCACAGCTGTGCCGTGCTGGTCATCGTGGAACACCGGGATGTCCATGACCTCTTTCAAGGCTTGTTCAATGATGAAACACTCAGGTGCCTTGATATCTTCTAGGTTAATCCCCCCAAACGTCGGCCCCATAAGCTTCACGGCGTTAATAAACTCCTCGGGGTTTTCTGTGTCTAGCTCGATATCTATCGAGTTCACATCCGCAAAGCGTTTAAACAAAACCGCCTTACCCTCCATAACCGGCTTGCTGCCCAAAGCGCCGAGGTTGCCAAGTCCTAAAACGGCAGTGCCGTTCGAAATCACAGCGACAAGATTGCCTTTGTTGGTATAGTCATAGGCCAGTTCAGGATTGTCAGCGATGGCCACACAGGGCACTGCAACACCTGGCGAATAGGCCAGGGATAGATCGCGTTGCGTAGTCATTGGCACAGAGGCTGTAATCTCAAATTTACCAGGCGTTGGTTCCAGGTGGTAGGCCAGCGCATCGGCGTCCGTGACTTTGTTATTGGGCATTCCATCACTCCGTTTAGAATTAGTTTAATATTAAACTATCTTTTTCGCTGGTGCAATTCGATTTTTAGCAGACCCCCCACAAAGGGCGTCTGCGCCATCTAGGCCTTGAACCATTACCCATCAACCTTGCGCCACCTTCACGCCTCCTTCGCGTCAGAATGAACCACCACCAACCAGAGGTCAAACCAATTCAAAATCAGTACCGATGATCGCTTTCTTTCGTCGCAATTTTTGCCTAATACTTGCGACAAATGGAGATCAATCTGTGAACAAGCCCGACCAGTCTGTCACGCCCATGATGGCACAGTTTCTTGAGATCAAGGAGGAATACCCCTCCGCCCTATTGTTTTATCGCATGGGAGATTTTTATGAGCTGTTTTTTGATGATGCTATAGCGGCGGCACAGGCGCTGGATATTACTCTCACAAAACGCGGCAAACACCAGGGCGCGGATATTCCCATGTGCGGGGTCCCGGTGCACGCGGCAGAGGGTTACTTGCTCAACCTTATTCGAAAAGGGTTTCGCGTGGCTGTCTGCGAACAGCTGGAAAATCCAAAAGAGGCAAAGAAGCGGGGCGCTAAATCCGTTGTGAAGCGCGGCGTTGTGCGGTTGGTCACCCCGGGCACATTAACCGAAGACACGCTGCTGCACCCCCGAGAAAGTAACTTTTTGGCCAGTTTTATTCAGGTCCGCAGCCAAGGTTGTCTTGCCTGGGTGGATATTTCGACTGGAGATTTACGCTATAGCCCCTGCCCGCCTGTGCGATTGGGGCCGGAGCTGGCTAGACTGGCCCCAGCTGAGGTGCTTGTGGCCGAAGGGTCAGTGAATGAAACTTTGGAAATTATCAGCGAGGCCGGCGCAGCCGCGACAGAGTTGCCTCAGGAGGTTTTTGACAGCACCGCCGGCGTAGATAGGATTTGCAAGGCCTATGGGGTTCGAGATCTTAGCGGCCTTGGTGAATTTGGCCGTGCCGATATCGCCGCCATTTCTGGACTTATCGAATATCTCTCCACCACCCAAAAGGGCCAATTGCCACTTCTGAGACGTCCAGTTTACGAGGCGCGGGATGATTTTGTCGCGATTGATGCAGCAACCCGCAGGAATCTTGAGCTCACCCAAACGCTCTCTGGGGAAAGATCAGGCTCATTGTTGTCTGTTATCGATCGATCTGTGACCGCGGCCGGAGCACGGCTTCTGGCCCGCCGCATCACAACACCCTCTCAACGTTTAGCAACTATCGAAGAGCGCGCTTCTGCGGTGGCGTTTTTCGGTGAGCAAAGCGGTTTGCGTGGTGCGGTGCGCACAACCTTAAAGCAATTACCTGATGTTGAACGCGCGCTGGGGCGTGTGGCACTAGATCGAAGTGGTCCTAGAGATTTGCGAGCGCTTGGGAACGGCATCGCCCAAGCGACGCAGGTATATGCGCTTTTGCAACAACACGATTTACCGCCACTTCTGCAAAATGCTGCGGCAGATCTAAAGGGTTTTGAAGGCCTGTCTGATGAATTGGATCGCGCCATGGTCGCAGAACCACCCCTTCTGGCGCGTGATGGCGGGTTTGTCGCCACTGGCTATTCAGCAGAGCTGGATGAGACGACAGCACTGCGTGATGAGGCGCGGTCAGTCATTGCCAAGATGCAAGCAGAATATGCAGGCCAGTCCGAGATCTCGTCATTGAAAATAAAGCATAACAATGTGCTGGGATATTTCATTGAAACCACAGCAACCCACGCCCAGCGCATGATGGCGGCACCGTTGAGTGAAACCTTTATTCACCGACAAACCACGGCCAATGCAGTTCGTTTCACGACGGTCGAACTGGGCGATTTGGAAACTAAGATCCTAAATGCCGCCGGTCGTGCCACAGGGTTGGAACTTGAAATTTTTGCCGGTCTCTGCGCGCAGGTTTTAGATCATGCCGCCGCACTGCAAGCTTTGGCGGTCTCGATTGCAGAAATTGATGTCGCCGCGGCTCTTGCCGAATTGGCCATGTCCAAAGGCTGGGTCCGGCCGATATTAAATGACAGCCGTGACTTTATCATTGAGCAAGGGCGTCATCCCGTGGTCGAAGCGGCCATCAAAGCGCAAGCAACAACGGTTTTTGTTGCCAATGATTGCCATTTGACCAGTAACGGTGACATGGTCTGGCTGCTCACCGGACCAAATATGGCGGGTAAATCAACATTTTTGCGCCAAAATGCCTTAATTGCGCTTTTGGCACAGGCCGGATCCTTCGTGCCAGCAGCTCGGGCTGAAATCGGTATTGTTTCACAAATTTTCAGCCGCGTTGGAGCCGCCGATGATTTGGCCCGAGGGCGGTCAACTTTTATGGTGGAGATGGTAGAAACCGCCGCAATTTTGAACCAAGCAGATGACCGCGCCTTGGTTATTTTAGATGAAATTGGCCGCGGGACATCAACCTATGACGGGCTATCTATTGCCTGGGCAACACTGGAACATTTACACGACGTCAACCGGTGCAGAGCATTATTTGCCACGCATTACCATGAGCTCACCCAACTCACTGCTAAATTGCGCCATGTGGACAATGCAACTGTCACCGTTCGGGAATATCAGGGCGATGTTGTATTCCTACATGAGGTGAAAAAAGGTGCGGCGGATCGATCTTATGGGGTGCAAGTGGCCAAGCTGGCCGGTCTGCCACAATCGGTTTTAGAGCGGGCAAAGGTGGTGCTTGACGCATTAGAACGCGGCGAACGCGAGGGACATAGCAAGCAAAAAGCCCTGATCGACGATTTGCCACTATTTTCCTCAGTGGCGATGTCAGCACCTGCGCCTTCTACTCAGTCTGAGCTTGAAAAGGCTTTTGAAGCGATCAAACCTGATAGTTTGAGCGCCAAACAGGCCTTAGATCTTATTTATGATCTGAAATCAAAACTATGAATATAAAGGGCGGCCCTTATTATACCGCCCTTGTCACATAGGTTTTTATGAGGCCTTAGCTCGGCGTCGAAGACACGCCGACTTGCGCCGGGCGCAGGAGGCGATCATGTAACATGAAGCCTTCGGTCATCACCTGAATAATATCCCCTGCTTTTGTTCCTGGAACCGGCGCTTCAAACATTGCTTCATGATTTTGTGGATCAAACCGCTCACCAATTTCTGGCGAAACAGCTTCGATGCCATGTTTTTTGAAGACATTGACAACCTCGCGCATGGTGAGCTCAACCCCCTCAATCAAAGCTGCTGAAACTTCACGCTGGTCATCTGTCGCAGCCTCGAGCCCACGCTTGAGATTGTCATAGACCGGCAGTAGATCACGGGCGAGCTTTGAGCCGCCATAGTTCTCAGCTTCTCTGCGATCACGATCGCCGCGTTTGCGGGCATTTTCCGCATCTGCCAGAGCCCGGATCCACCGATCCTTGAGATCATCACGTTCGGCGCGCAGAGCATCAAGCTCTAACTCCTCTTCGGTGTATTCTTCGTCGCCATATTCTTCTTCTTCAGCAAGACTCACGTCCTGGAGAAACTCGTCTTCATGTTCTTTTGCCATCTGGACCTAACCTCGATCAGATAAAACCCGCCCGACCATTTGAGCGGTATAATTCACGATTGGTACGATCCGACCATAATTCAGACGCGTGGGTCCGATTACGCCAATAGCACCAATCACCTTTTGGTCAGCGTTCATATAGGGAGAAACTACCAAAGAGGAACCCGAAAGTGAAAATAGTTTGTTCTCAGAGCCAATAAAAATGCGAACACCCTCAGCTTCATCGGTTAATTGCAAGAATTCCGCTATATCTCGCTTGCGTTCGAGGTCATCAAAGAGCACCCGTACCCGCTCCAAATCCTCCGCTGTGCCGGTGGTCTCGAGGAGATTCGATCTGCCGCGAACAATTAATCGCTCATTATCACCGCCAGCGTCCTGCATGACGGCCACTCCAGCCTCAACCAAGCCCGTGGTCAAAACATCTAACTCAGAGCGATGTTTTTCGATCTCCGCGACAATCGTAGATTTCAACTCTTGCAATGTCCGGCCATGACCAATGGCATTCAAAAAATTCACTGCCTCGCGTATTTGGCTCGGGGTTTGACCCAAAGGTGGGCGAAATACCCGGTTTTCAACCTCGCCATTGGCAAAAACCAAAACCGCGAGCGCACGATCGGTCGCCAAAGACACAAATTCAATATGCTTTATGGGCGAAGATTTTTTTGGCGCGAGAACCAAAGATGCGCCACGAGTAAGCCCAGATAGGGCGCTGGACATACGATCAAGCATGCCTGTTATGCTGTCATTTTCTTCCATCGTAGCGGAAATTTTACGCTGCGCGGCCTTGTCAGGCTCGCCAACTTCCAAGATCCCGTCGACAAACATACGCAGACCAAGTTCCGTTGGCTGACGGCCAGCAGAGGTATGCGGGCTATCGAGCAGGCCAAGAAGCTCTAAATCTTTCATGACATTGCGAATGGTGGCGGCACTCACGGGCTCGGTCATATGCTGGGTTAACGTGTTGCTGCCCATCGGTTCTCCCGAAGACAGGTAGCTTTCCACAAGCCGTTGAAACACTTCACGGCTGCGAGCATCCATTTCTGAGAATACCTCTATCGACGAGTCCATTAACCTAAGCCTTGCTATTTGTGGTCCTCTTCGCATATTCGCGCATGAACAATGAGAGGACAAGCTATGCGACCATCCAATCGAGAATTAAATCAAATGCGTGACATTGTGATTGAAACAGACGTCACCCGACATGCAGAGGGATCTTGTTTGATCAAGATTGGCGACACACATGTGCTTTGTACAGCCAGTTTGGAAGAGCGCGTGCCGCCTTTTCTGCGGAACTCGGGGTTGGGTTGGGTGACAGCAGAATATGGGATGCTGCCCCGCGCCACCCATACAAGAATGCGCCGCGAGGCCAAAAACGGCCAATCTGGGCGTACGCAAGAGATTCAGCGTCTCATTGGGCGGAGTTTGCGCGCCGGTGTGGATCGCGTCGCCTTGGGTGAGCGACAGATCAGTATCGATTGTGACGTGATCCAGGCAGATGGCGGGACACGCTGCGCTGCGATTACAGGTGGCTGGGTTGCGCTTAAGCTTGCCGTTCAAAAACTCATGAAGGCTGGGGATGTTATCAGCGATCCGCTTTTGGATCCTGTGGCTGCGGTGAGCTGCGGTATCTATGCCGGCCAAGCAGTTTTGGATTTAGACTATCCCGAGGACAGTGAAGCCGGGGTTGATGGCAATTTCGTTATGTTGGGATCGGGCAAATTGGTAGAAGTCCAAATGTCGGCTGAGGGCTCAACATTCTCGCGCGACCAAATGGGGCAACTGATGGATCTGGCTGAAGCGGGCGTGGCGCAATTGGTCGCTGCTCAATTGGCCGCCGTTGGCTGATGCGAGCGCTCACCGAACCAAAGATCGTTCTAGCCAGTCATAACAAAGGCAAATTGCGCGAAATTCAGGCGCTTTTGGCACCCTTTGGTGTCGCATGTGTAAGTGCTGGCGATCTGGGCCTGGACGAGCCGGCAGAAACAGAAACAAGTTTCGCAGGAAATGCGCGCCTGAAGGCGCATTTTGCGGCCCAAGCAACAGGTTTGCCGGCTCTGTCTGACGATAGTGGCATCTGTGTCGACGGGTTAGCTGGCGCTCCGGGGGTTTACACGGCTGATTGGGCGGAAACCTCCAATGGTCGCAATTTTACGATGGCGATGACGCGGGTTTGGGAAGAGCTGGAAGCGGCCGATGCGCCCTTTCCGCGCCATGCACAGTTTAATTGTACATTGTGCCTGGCTTGGCCAGACGGTCACGATGAGGTTTTTGCTGGTATCGTGCCGGGCCAAGTGGTCTGGCCAATGCGTGGCATTCATGGGTTTGGCTTTGATCCCATGTTTCAACCCGATGGGTATGATCAAACATTTGCTGAAATGCTCCCAGAACATAAACACCCGATCAGTCATCGGGCGGATGCCTTCAAAAAACTGGTGTCTGGCTGCCTCACATGATGGAAGATTGGCATCATGGCGGGTTTGGTCTTTATATCCATTGGCCATTTTGTGAAGCAAAATGCCCGTATTGTGACTTTAATTCCTATGTCAATGCGGCGGTAGACAACGATGTATGGGAAAAGGCTCTCCTGAGCGAATTGGATCGCCATGGGGCCCTGACCCGGGGTCGTGTGTTGAATTCGATTTTTTTCGGAGGGGGTACGCCAAGCTTGATGCCACCCAAAATGGTTGAGCGCCTGATTGATCGCGCGCGGGTGCATTGGTCTTTCGCGAATGATATTGAAATCACGCTTGAGGCCAATCCGTCCTCGGTTGAAGCCTCGCGTTTTACTGATTTTCGCGCCGCCGGGGTGAACCGAATATCCATGGGAATTCAGGCGCTAAACGATCCCGACTTAAAACGCCTCGGTCGGTTGCACTCCGTGGCAGAGGCGCGATCCGCCCTCACTGTCGCGAAGACATATTTTGACCAGGTCAGTTTTGATTTGATCTATGCACGGCAAGATCAAACGCTTGAAGCCTGGCAAAAGGAGCTCAGCGAAGCCATAGATATGAGCGCGGGGCACCTGTCATTGTATCAACTAACAATTGAGCCTGGAACGGCCTTTGGCTTTCGAGCGCAGGCAGGGAAATTGGCAGGGTTGCCCAATGAAGATTTAAGCGCTGATATGTTTGATGTGACCAATGAGATCTGCGCCAAAGCAGGTCTATACGCTTATGAAGTGTCCAACTATTCACACAAGTCACTGGAATCTAAACATAATAACATTTATTGGCGCGGTGGCGATTATATCGGAATAGGGCCCGGAGCCCATGGCCGCTTGACCCTGGGAGGGAAGCGCCACGCCACAAAAACAGCTCTCGCGCCCCAGGCCTGGTTGGAGCGGGTAGAGTTACAAAAGAGCGGCACCAGTCACCAAGAAACATTAACCCCGCGAGATCACGCCAATGAGCTTATCATGATGGGATTGCGAATATTAGATGGGATTTCTCGAACGCGCATTGAGAGCGTCGCCAATGCGCAGCTCGATATTCCAAGTCACCTGCTGGACATGCGCCTGCTAGACCTCCACGAAAATCAAGTTCGCGCCACAAAATCGGGTCGCCCGCTTTTGAATCAATTGGTCCAAGCCTTGATGTATTAGAGCCCTGCTAGGTGGCGACAAAGCTCATCGAGCTGTTCTAGATTTTTATAGCGGATGGTAATCGAACCGCCCTCTTGTCCCGGGTTATGCGTGATGGAGACCGCCATTTTAAGAGCTGCGGAAAGATCACCTTCAAGCGCACGCGTATCTGCGTCTTTGGCAGATCTTGGCATGCGGTCTTTGCTGGGCGCTTTCGGCTCTTTCACCAATTTTTCCGTCTGTCGAACAGACAACCCACGCGCCACAACAACACGCGCCAAATCAGAGGCATTGGGCGCCGTAATCAATGCGCGCGCGTGACCACTTGACAGGTTGCCATTGATGACAAGGGCTTGAACATCTTTTGGAAGCGCCAGAAGGCGCAGAACATTTGCGATATGTGGGCGCGATTTGCCAAGCGCTTCGGCCATCTGCTCTTGCGTGTGACCAAATTTATCCATGAGCTGGCGATATCCAATCGCCTCCTCAATGGGGTTGAGGTCTGCGCGCTGGATATTTTCGATAATTGCGATCTCGAGAACGTCCAAATCAGAAAATTCCCGCACCACAATGGGCAATTCATGTAGCTGGGCGAGCTGGGAGGCCCGCCACCGCCGTTCCCCCGCAACGATTTCATATTCGCCGGTTTTTTCTGGATGCGCACGCACGACCAGCGGCTGAATAATACCCTTCGAACGAATTGACCCGGCAAGATCGTTTAATTCATCAACATCAAAATGCCGACGCGGTTGATCCGGATTGGGGTGCACATTTTCGATCGGCACAAGCATATCACTGCGCCGCTCGGAGCTGCTGGGCCCTGTGTCACCGACTGTCTGTTCAATATCAGCCATCAGCGCCGATAGGCCCCGACCGAGACCTCTTTGGCGTTTGGGGGTATTGGCCATTTTATATCCTAACTCTTTATCATCTGCGTGCCAAAATTTCTTGTGCAAGGGCGCGATAGGCCTCTGCACCTTTGGATCGGCTATCATAACTCAACACGGGCATCGCAAAGGACGGCGCCTCGCTTATTCTCACGTTTCGCGGAATGACCGTTTTAAAAATCAATTCGCCCAAGTTTTCCCGCGCATCTTCCTCGACTTGCAAGGATAGGCGATTGCGCGCGTCGTACATTGTCAGCACCACCCCTTCTATTCGAAGATCTGGGTTGCCCAGATCTCGCACCTCTCGCACGGACATCAGCAATTGCGACAGACCCTCTAAAGCGAAAAATTCGCTTTGCAATGGAATGATAAGGGCGTGGGCTGCTATCAAGGCGTTTACTGTTAGGACGTTGAGTGACGGCGGACAATCCAACAATATATAATCGTATTTTGACAGATCTGAGTTGCTCAAAACTTTGCGCAACATCTCACTTCGGTTTTTCGCGCTGGCCAATTCAATGTCCGCAGAGCTGAGATCTGTTGTCGATGGAACAAGGTCGATGTTTTCAATATCTGTTTTTTGTACAAACCGGGGTTCCACTTGAGTGCCGGTCAAAACATCATAGGTCGTGAATGCGCGCGCATCCGCATGGGAGCCAAGCCCTGTTGACGCGTTTCCCTGGGGATCAAGATCCATGACCAGCACTTTAAAACCAGCTTCTGCGATTGCAGCTGCCAAATTTAGGGTTGTGGTTGTCTTCCCGACCCCGCCTTTTTGATTGGCGATGGCGAATATTTTTTGTTTAGGCTGCTGCACGTCGAATATTCCTAATTTTCAACACCGCTGCGTGAATGTCTGTCTGGCTCGGCACGATGTCATGCTCAAATGACCACGATTTTTGCGCCGCCGCAAGTTCATCCTGATGTCCTTGCCCCTTCATGAACAGACATACGCCATCCGTTTCAACAAGAGTTTCTGCATATTCTAAGAGCTTGGGCAAAGCTGCGAGAGCACGCGCCGAAACGGTAGCGGCCCGAGCAAGGGTTAGAGATTCAATCCTAGAGCTGTGAATTTCACAGTTTAGCTCTAAAGTAGCTGCAGCTTGACGAAGGAAAGCGGCCTTTCGCAGGTCACTTTCAACCAATATAATGCAAGTGGAGGGAGAGATTTCTTTCAAACAAATCGCCACAACAATGCCGGGAAACCCTCCACCGCTGCCAATATCGATCCAATAATCAGACAGCTTTGCCAGTGCGATGATTTGTGCCGAATCTTCAATATGACGGCTCCAGATGTTTGAAATACTGCCCTTTGCGATCAGGTTGATAACCGGATTCCACTTTTTAACGAGCTCAACGAACTCATTGAGCTGCGCCGTTGTTTCACGTGAAACACTCAGGCTGGTAAGGTTTTCATGCCTCGTCATCCGGTATTTTTCAACCCTTGGGACTTGATGCTTAACAAAACAGCCGTCAAAGCTGCCGGCGTCACCCCTTCAATATTCTTAGCAGCACCAAGCGACTCTGGACGCGCTGCGTTTAGTTTTGAAATCAGCTCAGACGACAGGCCAGGAACCGCCGCGTAATGAAAGCCTTTTGGAATCTTAACGCTCAAATCCCGAGCCAAGGCATCAATATCGCGGCCCTGACGCTCAATATAAGTTACATAGAGCGCCTCTCGTGCGGCCTGATCCAAAGACGCCGTATCACACTCAGCTAACCCTGGGGCCAGACCGGAGAGTTTAGAAACCGTCACCCCGGGAATCGAAAGCAGATCATGCCCATTGCGACGACGCCCATCCAAACCAAGATCTATTCCCACCTGACGGGCTTGGTTGGGCGAAACAGCCATTGATGACAACAGCGCACGGCACTTGTCTAAACGCTTCATCTTTTCCTGATAGGCGTCAAACCTAGACTCAGACACAAGGCCGGAAGTATAACCTTGCTGGGTTAACCGCTGATCGGCGTTGTCAGCGCGCAGCTTTAATCGAAACTCCGCCCGTGATGTAAACATCCGATAAGGCTCAGTTGCGCCGCGTGTTATTAAATCATCAATCATCACCCCAATATAGCTGGTACTACGATCAAATGTGATGGGCGACACACCCTTAAGCCGCTTCGCAACACCAATGGCTGCAACTAAGCCTTGGGCTGCAGCCTCCTCATACCCAGTGGTTCCATTTATTTGGCCCGCCAAAAACAATCCACCCATCAAGCTTGATTCCAAATCACTTGATAAGCCTTGAGGATTAAGGAAATCATATTCTATGGCATATCCCGGTTGTTGAATTTCAACATTCTCCAGCCCCGCAATCGACCTGACATAGGCTTCTTGAACATCTTGCGGCAAAGACGTCGAAATGCCATTGGGATACACGCAATTTGTCGTAAGCCCTTCCGGCTCCAAAAATACTTGGTGGCTCGACTTATCGGCAAAGCGGGTTATTTTATCTTCAATAGAAGGGCAATACCGCGGCCCAATACCCTCTATATGCCCGCCATACATTGCCGATCTGTCAATATTCTCCCGAATAATGTCATGGGTTTGGCTGTTTGTGTGGGTGACGCCGCAGCTCACCTGCTGCACCGCTGGTCCTTGCGAAAGAAACGACAACATAACTGGATCGGAATCCGCAGGTTGAAGCTCCAATTGACGCCAATTAATGGTATCCCCATTCAGACGGGGTGGTGTACCCGTTTTTAATCGGCCAAATACAACGCCCAAAGATTCCATCTTCTGCGACAGCACATCAGCTGCTTTTTCTCCCATGCGGCCGGCAGAAACTCTTTTATCGCCGATGTGTATGACGCCCCGCATGAAAGTCCCGGCCGTCAGAATAACCGCATGGGCACAAATATCTGAGCCATCGGCCAAACGAACACCTGTCACGGCGCCGCCACTTGACATTAGGTCCGCCGCCTCGCCTTCGATCAGCGTATAATCTTGCTTCGCTAAAAGAGCCTGTATCGCCTGTAGGTACAGCTTTCGATCTGATTGTGTCCGTGGCCCCTGTACAGCGGGACCTTTGCTTCTATTCAGCAGACGAAATTGAATGCCAGACAAATCGGCCACTGTGCCCATGATCCCATCAAGAGCATCAATCTCGCGAACCAAATGGCCCTTACCCAGCCCCCCAATTGCCGGGTTACATGACATCACGCCGACTTTGCTCTGATCCAAGGTCACAAGCGCGGCCCGCAAGCCATACCTGCAAACCGCATGAAGCGCTTCACAACCAGCGTGGCCGCCACCTACAATTACAACATCAAAATGTTTCACGTGAAACGCGCCCCCTACTTCCCCAAACAAAAGCTTGAAAAGATTTCATCCAAGACAGATTCTATATCAATCCGACCAAAAACAAAATCCAATTCACTAAGCGCAAAATAAAGCTCCTGGCTGGCAAGCTCGAACGGCAGCGGGTCAGATTGGACAAGCGTCAAAACCCGCGCAAGAAAAAATTCCGCCGCACGCAACCCGGTGATTTGCCGTTCTCGAATAGCAACCACATCCGTTGGCGTTTTCACCGCTAATCGTTCAGCAATTAGGTTCAATAGCTCTGATACGCCTTGGCCAGTTTTGCCAGAGATCGCCTCGACATCAAGCCCGCGCTCATCTCCCTTATTCAGCCGAACAATATCGCCATCACGCATTGTAATCGGAAGAGGCTCGCCTTCCTCTTCTATCAGAAACACACGAATATCAGCAGCATCTGCCATTTCGTAGGCTCTTGAAATACCTAATTTTTCTATCTCATCTTTAGAGTCGCGCAAACCCGCTGTATCCAAGAAGCTAACAGCAAGCCCCTGCAAATCCACCCGACACTCAATGACATCTCGCGTCGTTCCAGCTACATCTGAAGTTATCGCGGCCTGTCGCCCTACAATAGAGTTGAGCAAAGTGGATTTACCAACATTTGGCGCACCAATGATCGCAACCGTAAAACCAGTGCGAATTTTAGCCGCCACAGTAGATCGCTCCATAATAGCAGACATAGAAGCACGCGTCTCTTCGACCAAATAGATCACCTCAACAGACAGATCATCCGGAATTTCTTCATCCGAAAAGTCGATGCTGGCCTCTAAAAGAGCCGCTGCGCGCAAAAGCTTGCCACGCCACCGCTCTCCAGCATCCCCAAAGCTTCCGTCCAAAACGCGAATAGCCTGTTGACGCTGGGATTCGGTTTCAGCGTCAATTAAGTCCGACAATGCCTCAACCTGATTAAGATCTAGCTGACCATTTTCAAGCGCCCGGCGGGTAAACTCTCCCGGCTCTGCCAGACGACAGCCCTTCTGTGCCGAAAGCTCCGACAACAGCCGTGCCACCGTGGCCAACCCACCGTGAACTTGAAACTCAACGACACGTTCCCCTGTAAAGCTCGCGCCATTCTCAAAACAAAGCACAACTGCGCGGTCAATAAGCGCCCCATCACAGCCTCGAACCGCCCGCAAACCAATCCGGCCCACATCAGGCAAATCACAAAATACTCCTGCTATATCAAAAGCCTCGGGCCCCGATACACGAATAACAGAGACCCCTGCCCGACCTGTTGCCGTTGCCTGCGCATAAATAGTGTCCATCACAGACACTTAGGTGTTCATAGAATCAAAGAATTCCGAATTAGATTTCGTCTGTTTCAACTTAGAAATCAAGAATTCAATCGCATCTGTCGTTCCCATCGGGTTCAAAATCCGTCTCAACACATAGGTTTTTTGCAAATCGACTTTATCAACCAGCAAATCTTCCTTACGCGTACCTGATTTCAAAACATCCATAGCCGGGAACACCCGCTTGTCAGCGACTTTGCGATCCAAAACAATTTCGGAATTGCCAGTACCTTTGAATTCCTCAAAAATAACTTCATCCATGCGGCTGCCAGTATCAATCAAAGCTGTCGCAATAATGGTCAAAGAGCCGCCCTCTTCGATATTTCGAGCCGCCCCAAAAAAGCGCTTTGGCCGCTGTAAAGCATTCGCATCCACACCACCGGTCAAGACCTTACCTGATGAAGGCACAACCGTGTTAAACGCCCGACCCAATCGGGTAATTGAATCCAACAAGATGACAACATCACGTTTGTGCTCAACCAAACGCTTTGCTTTTTCAATCACCATTTCAGATACAGCAACGTGACGCGTCGCAGGCTCATCAAAGGTAGAGCTCACAACCTCACCCTTCACAGACCGCTGCATATCGGTGACCTCTTCCGGCCGCTCATCAATCAATAGAACAATCAAATAACATTCCGGATGGTTTCGTTCTATTGAATTGGCAATATTTTGTAATAAAACAGTTTTACCTGTACGTGGCGGCGCAACGATCAAAGATCTCTGACCTTTACCAATCGGCGCAACCAAATCAATAATCCGTGCCGAACGATCCTTCGTTGTTGGATCTTCGAGCTCCATATTCAACCGCTCATCTGGATAAAGCGGCGTCAGGTTTTCAAATGCCACCTTGTGACGCGCATGTTCTGGATTCTCAAAGTTGATCTTCTCAACCTTAGTCATACCAAAATAACGCTCAGTATCCTCTGGCGCCTTAATGATACCCTCAATGGTATCCCCGGTTCGTAGTGAAAACTGCCGGATCATTTCCGGTGAGACATAAATATCGTCTGGACCCGGCAGATAATTTGCCTCAGGTGACCGCAAAAAACCAAAACCGTCTTGAAGCACTTCCAAGACCCCATCGCCGGAAATCTCTGCGCCATCTTCCGCACGCTCTTTTAAAATTGAGAACATCATATCGCCCTTACGCATGGTCGAGGCGTTCTCAATTTCCAATTCTTCTGCCATAGAAAGCAGATCTTTTGGGCTTTTTGCCTTTAATTCGGCCAAAGTCACACGGTTAGTTGTCATGGAGTCTCTTCCTGCCAAAGGTTTCCCTAGGCACCACAGATGTTATTAAGAAAAAGCGATCCCGGACGGGCGCACCCTCTCGTTACTCAAAAGCAAAGGATGAGTCAAATATTACAGGCTTATTCAAAATGGACGAACCACAACCATAATAACGATCACCAACAATAAGACTGTCGGCACCTCATTCATTATTCTGTAAGTTTTTCCAGTCAGCTGATTGTCACCCAGTTCAAAATCTCTTTGCCGCTTGGCCAACCAAAAATGAAACCATGTCATTGCTATAATAGAAATGAGCTTAACCCAAGGCCAGATGTCTGACCAATCTAACACTCCAGGTATCATCGCCAAAGACAGCCCAAAACCCCAAGTCGCAAGCATAGCAGGCGTCATGATGACCTTTAACAATTTCGATTCCATCATAGAAAACAAACGATCAGTCTGAGAAGGAACCTCTACTTTTTCGCTATGATGTACAAAAAGGCGTGGCAGATAAAAAATTCCAGCCATCCAGGAAATTACCGAAATTATATGGCCAGCTTTCAACCATGCGTATATCGCAATTAAGTAATCTATCATTTCATGGTACCCTCTCCACTTTATATTATAATAATATTAGAAGATTTTAGTAGAGAGATGTAGTGCTGGTGAAATCTGTGGATCAAATTTTATCTATGTATTTATGAACAGGTGGATAAAACCACTAACAAAAACACAACATGAAAATAAATCATATCAAAACAAAATTTTAAAAAATATCCATGTGTATAACTCTGTTGATTAAAGCCACTAAACATACCAAAGGAGAAATAATCATCAGCAAAAAATTGTCCATATCCACAGAAGACAAATTCACTGAAAGATTCTAAATCTGAATGAAATTCAGTAAGAATTCTTGTATTTGCAAAAGACCGCGATTACCCCCACAGTTGAGTCACAGGTCACAGCAAACATATCCACAGGTTTATCTTACATGGATCTTATCCTCGCGTCTCAATCTGCCACGCGCCGCCGCATTTTAAACTCGGCACGAATAAGTGCTCGGTTTATGTCACCACAGATTGATGAAGAAAATATTACGAAATCTTTGAATGCAGAGCAGGCCGCGCCGCGCGACATTGCCGATACTTTAGCAGAACATAAAGCACTAAAAATATCTCGAAAGAATTTAGACAGTTGGGTGATTGGCTGTGATCAAATATTGGTTTTTGAAGGAGAAATATTTGGTAAGCCCGCCTCTCGCGAAGCGCTAAAAGACTCTCTATCTCGCCTTTCTGGACAAACGCATAGATTGATAACTGCCAATGTAATTTACAAAGATTGCAAACCTCAGTGGCGACATATCGCAATCAGCCATATGTCGATGCGGCCCATGAGTGCGGCTGAAATAGACGCTTACGTTGCAGCATATTGGCAGGAGGTAAGACACGCCGCAGGCGGTTATCACTTTGAAAGAACGCCAGATCTCTTTTCTGCTGTTCGCGGTCATTGGTTTGACATCATGGGGCTTTCTATCGGGCCAATCACAGGATTTTTAAATCAAATCGGCACAAATAACCCATACCAAAGCCCGAAACTTGCGGCGGTTTTGGGTCATCCGATTGCTCAAAGTAAGTCACCTCGGATGCACGGGCATTGGCTTCAAAAAAACGGCATATCAGGGGATTATATCGCGATAGATATTCCTTCCGCGCATTTTAATAACACTCTAAATATGCTGTTTGACGTTGGTTTTTCGGGATTTAATGTCACCATTCCGCATAAGGAACATGCATTGGCATTCGCTGATCACATGAGTCCAAGAGCGCAACGCATAGGTGCAGCCAATACGCTGATAAAAACGGACAGCGGTGATATTCGTGCAGATAATACAGATGGTTACGGTTTCATAACCAACCTATCCACGCAAAGTGAGACCTGGCAGCCGAAGGCTGGCCCTGCTTTGGTATTGGGAGCAGGTGGCGCTGCGCGGGCGATTTTGGTTGCCCTTTTAGACGCGGGCGTCCCAAAAATTTATCTTTCTAATCGGACCCGTGCCCGCGCTGATGACCTGGCCGCTGAAATATCTGATCTTATTGAAGTGATTGATTGGCAGGATAAAGAAGATGTTTTATCAGAGGTGTTCACCGTGGTGAACAGCACCTCTCTTGGTATGATGGGCAAAGCGGCTCTAGAGTTTGACGTGACCGACATAAATCCGCATGCACTCGTAACAGATCTCATTTACGCGCCCTCAGAAACCCAGCTCTTAAAAGACGCGCGTGCGCGTGGATGTGAGGTGGTGGGTGGAATTGGCATGTTATTGCATCAAGCTGTGCCTGGTTTTGAAGCTTGGTTTGGCACCCGGCCCGAGGTGGACCAAGAGCTAGAGGCGTTGATGCTCACATGAGTTTTTTATTGGGATTGACCGGATCTATCGGCATGGGCAAATCAACAACTGCCCAGTTATTCGCAGACCGCGGGTGCAAAATTTGGGACGCCGACAGCACTGTTCACCGCGCCTATAGCAAAAACGGCACGGCTGTGGCTGGTATTGCGAAGATTGCCTCCGACGCCGTGCTTCAAGGAGCGGTGGATCGCGCAAAGCTCCGTGCACTTATTTCACAAGATGCCAGCCTCTTGCCAAAGCTAGAAGCGATCATTCACCCGCTTGTTAAACAAGACCGACACGCATTTACTGCGAATAATCCAAAGTCTATCTTGGTATTTGACATCCCCTTGTTGTTTGAGCTCAATTCACAAACTGATTTTGATGCCGTGGCATGTGTAATGTCGAGTTTTGAGGCGCAAAAATCCCGTGTTTTGGCACGACCAGGGATGACGGAAGAGCATTTTGAGATGATCCGATCCAAACAATGGCCGGCCGAAAAAAAAGCCGCAGAGGCAGATTACATAATTGACACAACCAGTCTTGAAACAGCAGCTCAGGCGGTCGATGCTATTTTAGAAGATATCAAAAAAAGGCAACAAAATGCGTGAAATTGTCTTGGATACAGAAACCACGGGGTTTGAGCCGAGTGAAGGGGATCGGATTGTTGAGATTGGAGCAGTAGAACTGTTCAATCACTTGCCGACCGGCCGAACCTATCACCAATATATCAACCCAGAACGCAACATGCCGGAAGCTGCGTTTAATGTGCACGGATTGAGCGAAGAATTTTTATCAAATAAACCACTGTTCAAAGACATCGCACAAGAATTCATTGATTTTATTAAAGATTCAAAGCTTGTCATACATAACGCTTCTTTTGACATGAAATTTTTAAATGCAGAGCTAAAGTGGGTAAATCGGCCAGCCTTACCCAATCATCAAGCAATTGACACTCTTGCGATTGCCCGTCGCAAATTTCCTGGCTCTCCAGCCTCACTGGATGCTTTGTGCCGAAGGTTTGGTATTGATAACTCTTCTCGAACACTGCACGGGGCATTGCTTGATTCCGAAATCTTAGCCGAGGTCTATTTGGAGCTGGTGGGTGGTCGCCAGCCAGATTTGGTTTTATCTGGCCCAGAGGTCAAAACATCGGCGGATGGTACCCCATCTTCTGATTGGCGCCCCGCGCCCCGGCCAAAAGCCCTGCCATCCAGGCTCTCAGAGACAGAAAAAGCGGCGCATGATTCATTCATCGCCGCTTTAGGATCTGATGCCCTTTGGACAAAAGAGACTTAGTTTGCCTTCGCTTTGGCGTTTTCAGAAACGCGCCGTTGAATTTCATTGCGATAGAGTTGAACGAAATCCATGGAGTCGAGGTTAAGCGGTGGGAAGCCACCATCTCGTGTGACATCACTGATGATGCGTCGCAAGAATGGGAAGATCATGCGCGGACATTCGATCATCAAATAGGGATGCAGTTGATCTTCTGGCAGGTTTTCAACATGGAAAATGCCTGCATATTCCAGCTCTAACAAAAACATTGGTTCGCTCTTATCTTTTGTTTTGGACGAAATTTCTGTTTTGATGATGACTTCAAACTGATGTTCGACTGGACGCTTTTTGGCATCAATATTGACTTGAACCGACACATCGGGCTGCGCTTCACCGCTAATGCCTTTTTGAGCCAAAATATTCTCGAAAGACATGTCGCGAATATATTGAGCTAAAACCTGCATTTTCAGCGGCTTAGGCGTGGCCTCTTCTTCGTTTTTAGCATTTTCAATTGGTTCTTGTGCCATCCTGGTCGCTCCTAAAAATATATCCCGAGCCGCATAACAGAATGTGGTGTGACCCTCAATGCTTTGTAGGGTCAGTGGAGCTTTGCGGCTCTGAAATATCTATATAGTCCGCATCAATAACGGTGTCATCTGAGCCGGTCTGGTGGGTGGAGAACTTCACATTGGCCGATGTCAGCCTTGAGCGGATCATGTTTGTGATCAAGTGCCGGAAGGGCGGGAAGAGAAGCAAGAATCCAAAAGCATCAGTGAAAAACCCCGGTGTGAGTAGCAAAGCGCCGGCAAACAAAATCATAGCTCCATGCGCCAATGGCTCGGTTGGGTCTTTCATGGCTTGAAACGATCCTTGAAGGGCACTTAATACCTGTGCGCCCTGACTGCGCACAAGCGCGGTTCCAACAATGGCGGTCAATAAAACGATGAACAACGTCGGCCATAGGCCGATCGTATCACCAACCTGGATAAAAAGGCCGATTTCAATTAAAGGCACCGCTATAAAAGCTATCAGCAACCGCATTTTGGCTCTCCAATTCATCTGTGTGCTGGTGGACTTGAACCACCTGCTGCCCTACATAGGTATCAAGATAGAACATTTCTATTCCTCATGGGGCAAGAGATCACAATGAACATGCAAATTATACAATTATTGGCTTTAGCGGGTATCGCCATTTATCTCATTTTGAAGTTGCGGGGCGTTCTGGGCACAAGAGAAGGTCATGAGGGTCCACGAGCAGATATTGTAGAGCGCGCAGATTATCGGCCAAAGCTTGAAGTGATTGAAGGTGGTCCAGATCAGGACATTACAGACCACGTTGCAGAAGACAGTGATGCAGCATCCGCGCTTTTGGGCATGAAACAAGCAGAGCCATCATTTTCTGTGACTGAATTTCTATATGGTTCGAAAAGCGCCTATGAAATGATTTTAATGGCTTTTGAGAATGGTGAGTTGGACAGTGTCAAAGCCTTCTTGAATGAAGGTGTCTATGACGCATTTGCCTCAGTTGTAGAGGCCCGCAAGGCACAGGGGCTTTCGATTGACGCAGAATTCATTGGTGTGCGAGACACTGGCTTAATGGGCGCGACTTTTGATCCCAAAACTCAGGTGGCCCAGATTGACGTGCGTTTCATTTGTGAGCTGACCTCTGTGGTGCGCAATGCGGATGGGGATGTTATTGAGGGCAATGAAACCGAGATTAAACGCCAACGCGATGTCTGGACGTTCGGTCGCACAATGGGTGCCGACGATCCAAACTGGCAGCTCATTGCCACGGGCGAATGATCTTTAAACCACTGCTTCTGGCTGCTATTTTTGCAGCCTTTGGCTTGCCGGTGACTGCAGGCAACAGCTATCAGCCCATTCCTTTTTCGGCGCTCAATGGTTGGATGGATGATGACCACGCGGCGGCGCTCGAGGCTTTTAAGGTGACCTGTGGAGATATGTCTGGAGAAGACTGGCAAGCCCTTTGCGCAGTTGCTCATCAAAATCTAAATAGCCGACTATATTTTGAAACATTTTTCCAACTAATCCTAACCAAGACCACAGAGCCGGCTCTTTTTACCGGCTACTACGAGCCTGAACTTACTGGGTCTCTTACGCGAACTGGTCGGTTTCGATACCCAATTTACGGCGTGCCAGATGAGGTGCGGACTGGCGGCATTTGGAAAACCCGTCGAGATATTGAGAAAAATGAACTTTTAAAGGGCAGGGGGCTGGAAATAGCTTGGGTGGAGAATCCTGCTGATATTTTCTTTCTGCAAATTCAAGGATCGGGTCGTTTGCGTCTGCAAGATGGCACGACCATCCGCTTGGGCTATGGAGGCTCTAACGGCCATCGTTATCAGGCCATTGGTCCCAATTTGGTCGAGCTGGGAGTTTTGCAGGAGCATGAAGTATCCGCCAACCGCATAATACAATGGGCGCAGAACAATCTTGAGCAGGGACAAGAAATTATCTGGAAAAATCCTGCCTATGTGTTTTTTCGTCGGGTTGATGATGTGCCTGGTGACAAAGGTCCACTTGGAGCAATGAACCGATCACTCACCACCCTGCGCACATTGGCCGTTGATCCAAAATACGTCACTCTTGGAATGCCGATCTGGCTTGAAAAAGGTGGGTCGAGACCTTTAAATCGCCTTATGATCGCTCAAGACACAGGGTCTGCCATAACCGGGCCGCAGCGTGCGGATGTGTTTTTTGGCACGGGTTCTCAGGCTGGAATAGCGGCGGGATTAACCAAAGATACGGGCCGCATGATCCTTTTGATGCCAATCGAAGACGCGCGCGCTTTGGTATTGGAACACTAACAATGGCCAGAAAATTGCGTCCAGAAGAGCGAGAGCTTTGGAAAAAAGTGGCTGATACGGCAACGCCCCTGGTGTTACCCGCAAAGATGGAGATGCCGCCCGCTCTGTCTGTATCAAAACCCAAGGCCAAGCGCCCGGCACCGGTCCAACCGGACCTCAAGGGTTTTAAGATTGGCATAAAATCACGATCTGGGGCTGTGGTCAGCCGAGGCCAGGCAGCGGCGAAGCCTGTACCTGCGATGGACGCAAAATCATTTGGCAAAATGACCCGTGGAAAACTGCGACCAGAAGGGCGCATTGACCTTCATGGCATGACAATGGCAGAAGCTCATCCCGCGTTGCAAGATTTCATCTTAGGATCTGCGCAATTGCAGCGCCGATTGGTTCTTGTGATTACGGGCAAGGGGAAATCCAAACCAGATCACGGGCCCATCCCTGAGCGCCATGGAGTGTTGCGGCACAATGTGCCGATGTGGCTGCGCCAATCTCCACTGTCTACGGTTATTTTGGAGGTGACACCCGCCCATCAGCGCCACGGTGGGGCAGGGGCGTTTTATGTCTATTTGCGTCGCAGGGGTCGCTAGATCAGAAAGCTGTTGCTTACACGTCTCACACCGATCCACATTATCACAGACGAGAAGCCAAAAAATATAGAGACCGCAACATATTGAGCATCAAGCGCTATATCGTAATCTAGCAAGATGCCGGTTATTGCGGGACCGACGGCAGAGCCTAAAACCATGACAGCCGCCGCTGCCGCCTTAATTGAGCCGAGGTGCTTTGTGCCATAAAATTCAGCCCAAAAAGCATTTGGCAGCGTAGCGTTCGCACCTGAGGACAGGCCAAGGAAAATGAACCCCACCAAAGCTGAGAGAAGGGATTGACCGTAGGCAAAAGTCAAAAAGGCAACAATCATTGGCAATTGAAAATAAGGGATCAAGCGAGCGGTGTCTAATTTGTCGAGTAAGATTCCAGATAAAACCATCGCAGCTATCGAAACAGCGGTGTAAATTGGAAACATGGCAACCAGTTGCAAATGGTCCCAACCTTTAATTTCGGCAAAATGTACCTGAAGGAAGAAAAAAGCGGTGTTAAATGCCGACTGACCCAAGAGCGCGGGGATCATGAACCAAAACAGTGGATGGCCAAGAACCTGATTTCTGCTCCAATCACGCCCGCCCATTCCAAAGGATTGCCCTTCGGCGGCGCTAGATTGAGGGCTGCGCTCCTCTGCGAGCAACCAAAGCAGCGCGGGAATGGCCAAAATTGCTGTGCCAGCTGCTAAGACCCAAATGCTTTGCCAGGTGAAAAATGCCAAAAGGCTGACCACGAGAACCGGATAACAGGCTTCACCAAATGAAAATCCAAGGCTGGCCACCGAAAGCGCCTTGCCGCGGTTGGCAACAAACCAGCGAGACATCGCAACTGTGGCGATATGGGTTGACATACCTTGACCCGTAAAGCGCAAACAAAAAATGACAACGGGCAGCAGGGCAACCCATGGGTTGAACGCCATGAACAAACAAGAGGCTGCCAGGGCGGCCAGTACAATCGGCCCAAGGTTGCGCACCCGCATGACATCCGTCAAACCACCGGACCAAATCATCACAACCGCGGATGCAAATGTGCCAAATCCATAGATCGCGCCCCAATCTCCGTGGGATAGGTTGAATGTCGCGCGGATTTCACCTGCGAATATAGAGATGAAATACGTTTGCCCAAAGCTTGAGATTAAAGTGAGTAGGGCCCCGGCCGTTAACCATCGGCTGTTTTTCAGGATAAAACGGATCATGTGCTGTTGTCAGACGAAACCTGGCTTCTGGCAAGAGCTATAATACGTAGCGAGACAGATCTTTTGACTTTAATAGGCTGTCGAGGTTTTTGTTGACATAAGCCTTATTAATAACCACCTCTGAACCCGCCTGATCCGGTGCAGCAAAGGACAGATCCTCAAAAACCCGCTCAATAACCGTATAAAGTCGCCTTGCGCCAATGTTCTCTACGGAGCGATTCACTTCGGCTGCCGCGCGCGCCAAAGCCTCTATACCATCTTCGCTAAAGCTCACAGAGACATCTTCTGTCCCCATAAGGGCTGAATATTGCAGGGTTAATGCATTTTCAGTCTCTGATAGAATGCGAATAAAATCTTTTTCGGTGAGATCGCGAAGCTCCACACGGATCGGCAGGCGACCCTGAAGCTCAGGTAGGAGGTCGGATGGCTTTGCAACATGAAATGCGCCAGAGGCGATAAACAATATGTGATCTGTTTTCACGGGCCCATGCTTAGTGGACACTGTTGTACCTTCAATCAGCGGCAGCAAGTCGCGCTGTACACCTTCGCGACTGACATCCGCTCCACGCGCATCGGCGCGGGCGCAGACTTTATCAATCTCATCAAGAAACACGATTCCGCTTTGTTCTACAGCCGCCAAGGCGGCTTTGGTGACGATTTCATCGTCGAGCAGTTTATCTGCTTCTTCTCCGAGCAAGACATCATAACTCGCCGCTACGGTCATCTTTTTGCGGCTGGTCCTGCCGCCCATGGCTTTGCCGAAGATATCTCCAAGATTCATCATTCCCATCTGACTGCCTGGTTGACCGGGAAGATCCAATGCCGACAGAGGGTTGGAAGTATCAGCAACCTCAAGCTCTATGATCGTGTCATCTAACTCGCCGCTGCGCAATTTCTTGCGGAACATTTCGCGGGTTGCATCGCGGGCATCTGATCCAGCAATTGCCTCAATCACGCGCTCTTCTGCCGCTTCTTTTGCGCGAGCACGCACATCTTCGCGCATGTGATCGCGGGTCATGGTGATGCTCGAGTCCACCAAATCCCGAATAATCTGTTCAACATCCCGTCCGACATAGCCCACTTCGGTGAATTTTGTCGCTTCCACCTTGAGAAAAGGCGCGCGGGCCAATTTGGCCAATCGGCGGCTAATTTCAGTTTTACCGACCCCAGTGGGACCAATCATGAGAATATTTTTGGGATAAACCTCATCACGGAGCTCATCGGGCAATTGCTTGCGGCGCCACCGATTGCGCATGGCAACAGCCACAGCGCGTTTCGCGTCGTTTTGGCCAACAATATGGCGGTCGAGCTCAGATACGATTTCACGAGGAGTTAGGTCGGTCATTTTGAAATTACCTCAACGGTCAGGTTGCCATTTGTATAGACACAAATATTGGAGGCTATTGCCATGGCTTTGCGGGCAATTTCCTCTGCGCTGAGATCTGTTTCTTGTAAGCCGCGCGCAGCGGCCAAAGCGAAGTTGCCACCTGAGCCTATGGCCGCAATTCCATGTTCTGGCTCTAGCACATCACCAGCTCCGGTTATAATCAACAGCTCAACCCCATCTGTGACAATCAACATGGCCTCGAGCTTTTGCAAATATTTATCAGTGCGCCAATCTTTGGCCAGCTCAACACAGGCGCGTTGCAGCTGTCCAGGTGTGGCTTCGAGTTTCGCTTCGAGCCGCTCCAAGAGGGTAAAGGCATCTGCTGTAGAGCCGGCAAACCCCACCACGACATCATTTCCGCCGGGTGATAAGCGCCGCACTTTGCGCGCGGACCCCTTGATCACCGTTGGACCAAGGCTGACTTGACCGTCGCCGGCAATCACAACCTGAGAGCCTTTGCGCACACCAATAATCGTTGTACCATGCCAACCGGGGAATTTTGTATCGCTCATCTGCTTCTCCTCACTACGGACGCTATATGGGAAATGCCACTGCTGGCAACAAGGGCAAGAAAAAAGGCGCCCATAGGAGCGCCCCATTTCAGAGATAAAGCAGTTACCTTAAATGGCGTCGTCAATCCAGCTTTTCAAAGCCGCTTTTGGGGCCGCGCCTGTTTTGTTGGAAACGACCTGCCCGTCTTTGAACAAAAACAGCGCTGGAATACCACGCACACCGAGGGCCGCAGCGGCGGAGGGGTTGCTATCAACATCCACTTTGACCACTTTAATTTTGCCTTCCATTTCGACAGACAGTTCTTCAAGTGATGGGCCAATTTGCTTGCATGGCCCGCACCATTCTGCCCAAAAATCCACCACTACGGGGAGATCTGAGTCTTTTACAATACTATCAAAAGTTGCGTCAGTAGCAGCGACAGTGGCCATGGGGTTACTCCAAATGTTATAAGTCTTTCGGAAGAATTAGAGTTGCAAGCGCCCAGCGTCAAGTAAGTGACGTATCTGCCAAGGCGGAAATCACAAGATCTTGTGGCAGGGGCATGAGCTCAAGGGTCTTGGTCCATAAAATTGCGGTCTCGATTTCAAGGTCAGGATAGATTTGCGATAAGGCGGCTACATAGGCGCCCATCTGTCTCAAAAGACCGCTTGGAACCTGCGCGGCTTTGCTCGGTACGATTTGATTGGTTTTGAAATCCACCGCCAAAACCCGCGACGATGAAACGAGCAGCCGGTCTATAGATCCAAGAATTGGATCACCGTTTAACTCTGGCAAATGGGCGGTTATGTCGACCTCAGCCAAACTTTCGGGCCCAAAAATATGCGCCAGCTCCTGTCGTTGCAGCACCGCGCGGGCTTCCTGGCAGGCAGCGGTTCGGATATCTGCCTCAATCAACCAATTGGCGATCTTATCCCATTGATCTTGTGGCGCATTGGGCAAGACTTCCAAGAGCCGATGTACCGCTGTTCCCATTCGTTTTGCGTTCTCAGCGCCTTGCGGTGCGCCACCAGGCAGCACCTTATCACCGCCCAAATCGGATGGTGAGTGCGCTTTCACAGGGGCTTGGGGCGGTTTGGCAAAGGGAGTTGCCCAGCTTGGTGGGGATTGTTTTATCACCTGCGGTTTTGCAGTATCGCGTTGGGCCCCTACTGACCATTGCATCGGCTCATAGCGCAATCCCATCCCGGCCATCGTGGGCAAAGGAGAGGCACCAAGGGTCGAAATAGCGTTATTTATGACGCTATGCCAACAATCATCGGTCTCTTTTATCGTCCCTGAACCCATAACAATCAGCCAGCTTTCTGCGCGGGTAATGGCCACATAAAGCAAACGTTCACGTTCCTCCTTTTGCTGACGTTGAATGTCAGTCAGGCTGGCCTTTAACTCATTCGGCATGAACTCTTTGTTTGGAGGCCAAATAGCGACATTATTATGAGCCATGACCAGTGGGGCCTTGGGGGCCTTTCGTGGCGCGGTGTCGGGCAAAATGACGATCGGCGCCTCCAAGCCCTTGGCGCCATGGACGGTCATCACACGAATTTTGTCACCAACACTGTCCATCTGACGCTTGATCTCAAGATCATCGGCGTCCAGCCAGACGAGAAACCCAGTGAGATTGGGAATATTGCTGCGCTCATAGGCCAGAGATTGGCTGACCAAAGCATCAATCCCTTCGGCGGCTTCTGGTCCCAATTGGCCCAATAAAGCGGACCGGCCGTTGTGGGTGGTCAATATATGTTCGATCAACTCAAAGGGGCGTTTGAAATCCGCAAGATCGCGGAGCTCCGTGAGCCGCTGCACTGTATTTGGGAATTCCTCTTCTCGTTTTTGCAAACTGCGCCATAAAAATGGCGAGTCTCTGCCCTGCGCGAGATCAAATAGATCTTGTTCGGACCACCCAAAGAGCGGTGATTTTAGCGCTTCGGCCAGAGATAAATTGTCTTCTGGCAGTGCCAAAAACGCCAGTAGGGAGCGGATGTCCCGAACGGCCAGTTCGGCTGAAACTTTCAACCGATCCGCGCCGGCGATTGGCAGGCCAGCTTCCTTACATGCCCGGTGGATCTCTCTAAACAAAAGTTTTTGACGGCTCTGAACCAGAATCAAAAAATCACCAGCGGTGATCTTCCGCTGAAAGGCGGCGCCTGCGTCATCCAGCTCAGTAAGCATCTCATTTTCAATCAAATCACAGATTTGTCCGGCCAGAGCATCGGCCAATTGTTTGTCCTGATGATCTGTTGAAACCTCATCTACGGGAACCGTCCAATGGTGTGGCTCTGTCTTATCGGGGGCTTGAAACACAGGCCAAACGTCAACGCGGCCAGGGAGGTCTTTTTTAAATGCCAAATGTTCCGATCCAGAGCCAAGTCCGCTGCGATTGGCAAAGACCTGATCCACGACATCCAAGATCGCCGAAGAAGAGCGAAAGGAATAATCCAAAGTCGTCGACTGAAAAGGCTGATCAATTTCGCGCAATTTCTGGGAAAACTGGTCACGCATCCGGTCAAACCCATCCGGATCTGCGCCTTGGAAGGAATAGATCGACTGTTTCTTATCGCCCACAACAAAGATTGTTCGGGGCACATCTGCCCGAGCGCCTTCGCCAGAGGTGAATTCCTGAGCGAGGAGCCGGATGACATCCCATTGCGCTGGGCTGGTATCTTGGGCCTCATCCACAAGAATGTGATCAATGCCACCGTCCAAGCGAAATAAGACCCATGCGGCGACACGTTCATCAGACAACAGATGGCGCGTGCGCATGATTAGGTCATTAAAATCTAAGAAGCCCCGCGCCTGTTTTCGCGCTCGATAGGTGTCAATAAATTCGGCAGCGAAATCATGCAGCGCCAAGCTGCGTCTCGCAACATTCAGGTTCAAACGCCTGTGCCGCGCGGCCTCTACCCGCTGCATAAGTGCTTCTATCTGCGCCATGCAGGGCAGTTCACCTCGCGTGGTCTTTGTGGGAAATGACCCAATTTTTGCCGCGCCCGGAGCTTTGCCGGATTTGTTTAGAAATATTGATTCCAATGTGGGAAGATCGGCCACGGTAAGCGTTGGCCCGTTGATGGCTTGCAACCCTAGACCGGCTTTAAAGTCATTGCCAGTTTCGCTTTTGGTCATGAGGAGCGCTCTAAGCTCTTCAATGTTTTTGAGATCGTCAGGCAAGAAACAGTCACGCGCCAGAGATGCCTCATCATATTCGGCCACCAGGCCCAGCGCCTCCCAAATACCATCTGCACCGGGATGATTGTCGAAATGGTGATCCAAATTTAAGATTGCATGCAGAAATTTTTGTAACTCTGCTCCCGTGAAATATTCTGCGATACCATCAAAGCATGAATGTCCTGGCCCATCCGCAATGGTTTCAACCACCTCGTCAAGAAGAAGATTTTGGGCCCGTTCGTCGATCTCGACAAACTGTGGATTTACCCCCGCTTCTAGGGGAAATCTTCTTAAGATCGAGGCGCAGAAGGAATGAATCGTTTGAATTTTCAAGCCGCCCGGAGCTTCCACCGCGCGTGCAAAGAGCGTTCGGGCGCGCTTAATATCGGCTGACTTGAGGTTGGACTTTATGCCAAGGGCTGCCAACTCTTCCAAAAGTTTGGCCTCGTCCAACATGGTCCAGCGTCCCAATCTCTTGAACAGTCGGTTTTGCATCTCTGATGCCGCAGCTTTTGTATAGGTCAGGCAAAGAATGTTTTGCGGCATTACGCCATTGAGCAACAGCCGCGCAACGCGATCTGTCAGCACGCGGGTTTTTCCAGAGCCCGCATTGGCCGCGAGCCATGTAGAGCGTGCTGGGTGGGCTGCTTCGATTTGTCGGAGGCTTGCATCACTCAGTTTCATTTTGACACCTTGATGACTGTGGCGCGCTGGTTGGTGCTCCATTCTCCGTAGCGGGCCAGATGGTCATAATTGGATGAATCATCTGCCTTTAGCATTGCTCGTCGGGCGGTATAGCCTTGTTCAGCGGATTGATAGGCGCGGATTAAATTGTGAAAATCTGACCACACGTCAGTCTCGTCTAAAGGTGCTGCTGGTTGACTGGGCGCATTATCAAGGCCGATATATGTGGCCCCAGAGGCTTTGAGCGGTCCCAATCCAGAAAATCCATCGCGCCGCAGGATCTCAACCTCCAGTAAGAGCTGTTTGTCAAAATGTAACTGTTGTGCTGGGGTTGGAGGCTTACCGGTTTTGTAGTCGTAAATATGCGCTGAGCCATCTTTCAATAGGTCAATTCGATCGGCGGTTCCGCTAAGGGTAAAACCGAGCTCTGGCAGATTAATCTCGCCTTCAATCTCTGTTTTGGTCGAGATGATGTTCGCCTGCCGGATCATTTCATGTGTTATGAACCATTCAGAAAATCGATCCACCCGCGCCAGCCACATTCGGCGGGCCGCGGGCCAAGGCACAGTGGTTTTAAATCGCTCTTTTGCCAGAGCTAGGAGTGTGGCTTTGGCGGCCTCAGCATTGGCCCAGGGGGCGGTCTCCAAAAACGCCTCCAAAAGATCATGAATAAGGGTGCCGCGCAGCGGAGCATCAGGCGATTTGGTCAGCGAGTCTAGGCGCTTTAGATTTAAGATGCGCTTGGCATAGATCGCATAGGGATCACGAATTAGGTGTTTAATATCCGTGACTGCCAACCTCTCAGGTCGGCAGGCTACTGGCGGGGCGACAGAAGGTCTGATGCTCAGCGGAGCGATTTCTGGCTCCTCTAAGGCTGCGACTTTAGCAAGCCAATCTTCGCCACGGGCGCGTAGGCGGTCCATCCAAGAGTAATCATCTGGCTTTTCAAGCCCATTCAGCAGATTTTCAATGCGATTGAGCCAGCGGGAGGGCACGGTTTCCGCATCATCGGATCTTAAGGACCGGGTCAGCCAAACGGTTTTGGCGCCAACGGCCTGTTGGAAATCATGTGCTGACAGACCAATTTTGCGCTCCGGCAGAAGCAGACCTGCTTGCAACCGCAGGCTGCGGTTGAGCCAGGGGTCTGGGGCCGGCGGCTCGGGCCAGGTGCCGTCATTTAATCCCGCAAGGATGACCAGATCGGCGCTTTGCACCCGCGCTTCCAACGTGCCCCAAATACGGATATTTGAATGCACTTGATTTTGGTCGCGGGTTTGTCCGGCGCTTAAAACACCGCGCAAAATGGCGCTATAGTCTATGAGCTCCACATCTCCTGCGGCTTGGGCATATTTTGTCAGGTTCTCTACTTCGGTTTTCGTGTCCCGCCCGGGTGCTTTGTCCCACAGCTCGCCCTCCTGGCCCGACAGACCAGCTGATAACCGTTCTGCAAGCCTCCGATGGTGCGCAATCCAGTTTTCCAATGGCTCAGTTCCTTGGGGCCACGGATCAAAGGCGCTTGCATTGATCCAATCCACCCATGGGCGATAGAGATCTTGTTTTTTAGCCCAATGCAAAAGGGTTTGCCTTGTCAGAAATGCTGGACCATCGAGGCGCAAATAAAGCTCAAGCTCGCGGGTATTGCGTAGATGTTGACCCCGATCTCCACCAGAATGGGTGAGGGGATGTTTCAACAAAATCAATAGGGTTTCTGAGGTGAGTTTTGGTTGTGCCAGATCCAATACATGCAATAAGAACCGCCCCGGCGCAGTGAGATTCAACGGAATTCCAGCACTGTCATCTGGCGTGATATTCCATGCGGCCAGCGCAGTTGCGATGCGCCGGGTTAAATTACGGTCTGGGGTTATCACCGCAGCTGTTTGTCCCATTTCGGCGGCATGTCGCAGCCTCAGCGCAATGGCCTTTGCCTCCACCCTTTGGTTTGGCGCTTCCAGCCAGGTGATATCTTGCGTAGCCTGGTCAAGCTTCGTTAGATACGGCCCCTCTTGTCGCCAGTGATGGGTGACCGGCGCTGGGCGCAAGGCTAAGGACACGAGCCGATTGCGAGCGGCGGCCTGCGGGGTAACTTCGGTCCAGGAGACCACCTGATCCGATGTGAGATCCATCGCGGTTAGCAGGCGCGAAAATCGATACTGTGGATGGTCTTCGCTGGTTTTCGGATCGGACAGCTGTGTCCAAACTTCAGCGGGCATATCAAAATCAAATCCTGGTAAAATCACAGCCCCTTGCGGTAACCCGGCCACCGCTTTCATCAGATGAAAAGTTGTGTTGCGTGACCCGGTCGAGCCCGCCACTAAGATCGGATGATCTGGCGGATTTTCTTGCCAGCGTTGGGTGAGGGCAAAAACACCGGCCCGTTGCCGGGCCTCTTCGTCCGGGGCTTCGCCTCCCTCAAAATAACGCTGCACGATGGTGATAAATTGCAAAGCGCGTTCCCAATGACCTGAGAAATCGGAAATATCGAGACCCTCAATGACATTAGGAGCGATGCCCTCTCCCTGCATTTCATTCATTAAACCCGCCAGGCTATTGGCCAAGTCAAACACCGCGCTTGCGGGTGCCAGCCCCTCAACACGTTGGATCAATTTGCGCACCAACTGTGCAATTTCCAATCTGCGTTTCAAAGCCGGAACCGGCATTGGTAGATCTGTCAGCAGCGGGTCATAGGCCAGGTCTGTGACCAAATGAAATTTTGGCATCAACCGCGCAGGGCCTTGCAAAAAAAGCTCGGCCAATCGCCGTTTCATGCGTTGCGTGTTGACATAAACTTCAACCCGCGCCCAGTGCTCAGGCGCGGCCCCTTGCAGCCGCATGGCCAACCCATCGAGCAACGTGTCTGGAAAGGCTTGACCTGAATAGGTGCCAAAAACGCGAAAGTTAGAACGATCCTCAAACATGGCGCGTTCTCAGCAATTTCTCACCAAGGGCGATATTTTCAGGGGTGCCGATGTCGCACCATTGCCCAGGATATAGGCAGGCACGCAGGGTCTTCTTAGCCATTAACGCATCCCAAACTGTATTGAGCGAAAATCTCTGTTCGCGGATATGTCGGACCGTGTCCAGTCGAATAATCTGAACGCCGAGATACACGAAATCCCCACCCCGCTGAATCATAGCATCTTGAGAAATAGAGAAATCTCCGGGGGCGGCGCGACCTATCACTTGACTTACAGGAGCGCAGAGGAGCAACGCATCACAGGTGTCTTGCCAATTTTGGAATAGATAGGAAAAGGGATTGGGACCAGACCATATGGCGTCGCTGTTGCTGGTAAAAACTACTGGGCCATCAAAGAATGCACTGGCATTTTTGAGCCCACCGCCGGTGTCGAGAATATTGGATTCATGCAGAACTTGAACTGGATCGTTTTCCAAATGGTTTGCGATTTTGTCGCCAAGATAATGGGTGTTGACGACGGTCTTGGTAATCCCGCCGGCTTCGGCGAGCGTTAATGTCCGATCTAGCAGGCTTTTCCCATCGACGGGAATCAGCGGCTTTGGGAGATCAGAGGTGAGTGGCTGCATGCGACTGCCAAAACCGGCAGCAAATAGCATCAACTCATGGGGCGGCTGGCGCATTTTGCTCTCAATTCTGATTGTAGTTTTGGCGTGGGTTCGGGAAGAGATTGGCAGAGGCGGAACAGATCGGACAGATGCGGATGGGATAAATCACGCCAAAGGTTGTTCCAAACATGTGGCATCAACTTAAGATATCCGGGCTTACCATCTCTGAGACACAGCCTTGCAAATAGGGCAAGAACTCTGAGGTTGCGCTGGGCGCTGAGGGTGGACAATGCATGGTGAAAATCATCGGCGCCTGCATAGGTTTGCGTCAGAGCATCCTTGAGCCGCTGTTCAACATTGGGATGTAGGCTGCGGCGGGCATCGTGAATGAGGGAAGCGGTGTCATACAGCGGGTGGCCAAGCTGGGCGTCTTGAAAGTCCAGGAGCCCAATTTGGGCCAGACCGGATTGCTCGGGACGATAGACGACATTTTGTGCATGGTAATCGCGCAGGACGAGAACGGGACGCGTCCAGTCGAGATTGCCCAATTGTCTGAGCAGTTCTGCTGCGATGGTCGCTCCGAGGTCCGAGCTGCAATACCACGCCAGGGTGATCTCAGCGGCCCGCGCCATTTCGTGTGGAAAATAGGATTCGACATTCAAGGGCGGCGGCGTTTGGTGCAATTGTGTCAGAGCTTCCAGGCACATTTTGTAGAGCGGGTATTCAAGCTCTGGGGTGGTATTGGCGACATCAAAAAGCAGCTGATCGCCGAAATCTTCCAGGAGGATCAGCCCCAGATCGCAATCTGCGTTATAAATCTCAGGGGCGGAAAGATCACAGCTTTTCAGATGCGCGGCAATATTTAGAAAAGGCCGGATATCTTCTCCGGTGGTGGGGTCGGCATCCATCAATATGGCGACGCCCTTTTGCGAGTGGTTCAGGCGCCCATACTTTCGATTGCCAGCATCTCCTGCCAATGGCCCGCGCTGGGCCATGTCCCAACCAGCGACTTTTAGAAAGGCTTGAATATTCGCGCTGCGGCTCATGCCAGCCTCTCCGCATTTGTGGCTGCATCCAGCTCAGCACCAGATTGTGTGGACGAGTAGCTGTGCGCGACTTTTGGTTGGGGAGGCAAGACCGGGGTGTGCATGGGTTTACAATACGTTGGGCACCCGATGCTGCAAGCGAAAATTAGGCCACTGATTGCTGATGGGCAACCATCGCGGGCTTATGACTTGGTCCAAGTTCAATCAGCGTGTGGCGATTGGCCAGCGGCGTACATTGAAGCTCGAAGCGTCAACCCTCATTTGAAGATAAAATAGCATTCCAATGGGTTCAATCGCCACGACCCAAGACGGTTGCGCGTATTTTTTCCCAAGCGCCATTTGGCAACATCCGTTTTTGCCAAAGCGGAAGGCAGCCCGAAAGGGATTTTTCCATAGTTTTTTGCGTGCTATTTCCGGCCAAATAGATTGAAATGTGGGGTTAGAGCGCACGTAAGCGCCAAGCCCATCAAAAATTACATGGGGGGTTGTGACCGCATTGAGTGCATTTTTTAACAGGCAGAGCTCGGCATGGGTTTCGCGGGCATGCGCGGTTTCGGCGCTGATTTCTTCGAGCAAAAACGCAATGGCTCCGTCTGGGCGTGGTTTTCCAGAAACGCGATAGGTGAGCCCCTCTCTTGGTTCCCAGACGTCGCGATAGCTGCCCTTTTCAGCGGCGGATTCTAATTCAGCCAATTGGTCGCGCCAATCATGATAATTTTTAGGTTCGGACAAAAAACCTTTGCTGTGGAGCGTATCAAGGAAGCTGGCCAGATCGGGCTTTAAGCTGAGAGGTTCAAAATTTAAACCGGTGATATCCAAGAGCGCCGGTTTAAAGTGGATGAGCGCGCGCTTGCGGTCAAAAATGGCCAGGCCGGTGGAGAGCTGGGCAAAGGTCTTAGACATGGTTTGCATAAATTCGCGACGCGCCGCCTCAGCGCGGATTTCGCCATCGACCGGGCTGGCGAACCAGAGGGTTTCATGGTCTTGCTGTTGGGTGGTGATGTCGTACCAACAGACCTGCCCCGCGCCGCTGTGCGTTTGTATCCGCCCATCGGTTTGCCCAATTGTGAGCCAATGTTTGCAGGTGGCAACGAAATCTGTTTCGCTAGCTTTAAAAGCTTTATTGCCCCATGTGACTTGCCGATCGTGGCTGGTAATCCAGATGGGATGCGGATGCAGCTCTGCGGCATCTTGCCCTTCGTCATCTAATTCCTTGGTGGGCCGGGCACGGCCTCGTGGCGTGTGATAGGCCCGCATAGCATGCCCCGCAACATTCAGATTTTTGCGCAGTAACGCATAGCCCGATGACATGGCGATCAGCGTTGCGAGAAACACCATGCCAGAGACCAGTAAATTTTGTTCAACGATTTCCAGCACATTAAAACCCTTTTGGGCGCAGTGTTGCGCAAGTGTCTTAATTCCGAATTAATCGCTCACTCAATTTTTATCTGCTGGTTTTCACCAACAGCCTCTTCTTTGGCTTCAAGCTTGTGGCAGGGCCAAGTGCTGGTAACGATGGCTCCGCGAAGGGCATTTTTCTTGGTGCCATTGAAAAACTCCAATTGCGCGCCAGATCTTTCGAGCAGCGTTTTTGCGATAAACAATCCAAGTCCCATACCGTCATATTCGGGGCGAGCGCCATGTGCGGAGGATCGATTGCGGCGGCGGACAAAGGGATCGCCGATTCGATTGATTACTTGCGGAGCATAACCGCGGCCATCGTCAGAAATTGTTACGGCTAAACTGTCTTTGCTCCAGCGGATATCCACCCGCACTTCAGATTGAGAAAAATCTACTGCGTTTTGAATTAAATTTCGTAGGCCGTGGATCACCTCGGGTTTGCGGAAGGTCAGGGGTTGATCGGGATCGGTTTCAAGGTTGTTTTCAAATGTAAAGGAAACGGTCTTGCCGCGGTCAAGGTGGGGTTCCGCAGCCTCTCGAACAAGAGCGGACCAGAGTGTCCTGCGCAGATGCAGATCTTCTTTGCCTGCGCGGCCCATGGATCGGAGAATGGCGCCACAACGTTCGGCCTGTTCTCGGATGAGCTGAGCATCGGAATGCAGGGATTCTGTGTCTTTCAATTCTTCCATTAATTCTGCACTGACCAGCTTTATGGTTGCAAGTGGCGTGCCCAATTCATGCGCCGTGGCTGCTACAACGCCGCCAAGGTCAGTTAGTTTTTGTTCCCGCGCCAGGGCCATTTGCGTGGCCAGAAGTGCCTCGGACATGGAGGTCATTTCGGTGGTTACGCGTCGGGTATAAATCGAGATAAAGATGATGCCAGTGATAATGGCCACCCAAAACCCGAACACAAAAACCAAAGGCATTTCAAGCAACCGCCCGTCCGCAGTGCGCAGGGGCAGGTGAACCAAGGCAACAGCTGTGGTCATAACCACTGCACAAAAGGCCAAAAGAAACGTTGAGCGGGTGGGAAGCACGGTGGCGGCAATTGTGACGGGTGCCAAAATGAGCAGGGTAAAGGGATTGTTAAGCCCGCCGGTGAAAGCCAGAAGCAAAGAAAGTTGCAGCGTGTCGAATAGCAGGGTTAAAACTGTTTCCACTTCAGACAGACGACGATTGTCGGGGAAGATCAGAACAGCAAAAATATTGGCTATGATCGACAGACCAATCACCGCAAAGCAGGGGCCAAGGGCCAAGGAGAGGCCATAAAGCTCTTGCCCAACGATCAGCGCTAATATTTGTCCGGTGATTGCCACCCAACGCACGGTCACGAGGGTGCGCAAACGCATCCAGTTGCTGCGGGCATTTTGGTCAATATAGCCTATTCTGGACTGTGACATTTTAGGTTCCTGTAGCGATCTGAGGCTGCACATTCATGAGATATGTCATAGGAGTATCTTAGAAACGATAAGGGGGCCATGATGTCAGTGACGAAATTTGCAGCCTTTGCTGGTGCCGCGGTGGTTTTGACCCTGGTGGTCACCGTAACAATTACCCAGATCATGTTGCCGGCACAACGCTTTGAAGCCTGTATTGAAGGTTCTGTTGCGGGGGGCAATATTGGTGGACCGTTTAAGCTGATGGATCACCGGGGGCGCATGGTAACGGATGCCCAGGTTCTAGATCATCCAGCGTTGGTTTACTTTGGCTACACCTTTTGTCCGGACGTTTGCCCCATGGATGTGGCGCGCAATGTGGTGGCGGTCGAGATTTTGGCCGACGCGGGCTTCGCTGTGAAGCCGGTTTTTATAACAATTGACCCAGCGCGCGACACAGTCGAATATTTGGCGGATTTTGTAGCCAATAATCATTCTGAAATGGTGGGCTTGACCGGCACAGCCGAGCAAATCGCGAAAGCAGCCCGGGCTTATAAAGTTTATTACCGTAAACAGCCAAGTGAAGATGAGGAATATTACCTCATGGATCACTCAAGTTTTTCCTATCTAATGGTTCCAGGTGTCGGCTTTGTTGACTTTTTGCGCAGTGATCTTCCTGCGGAGGTGGTTGCGGATCGTGTGGCCTGTGTTTTGAGGGCCTCTTGATACTAGCTATATTCGAACCATCTTGTTAACGTAGAGAAAATCGGAAGGATCAGATCATGGCAAATGAGCCGTTGGACATCGGTGAGGACAAGTCTTTGCTTTTGGTGGATGATGATGAGCCGTTTCTCAAGCGTTTGGCGAAAGCGATGGAAAAACGCGGATTTTCGGTTGAGCAAGCTGGATCAGTGGCAGCGGGTCGAGCGATTGCGACGGCGCGCCCACCAGCTTTCGCAGTTGTGGATTTGCGGCTGGAAGATGGTAATGGTTTGGATGTTGTCGAGGTGCTGCGCGCGAAGCGTCCCGATTGCCGGGTTGTGGTCTTGACGGGTTATGGGGCAATTGCCACGGCGGTGGCGGCGGTAAAGATCGGTGCGACCGACTATCTGTCTAAGCCAGCTGATGCTAAAGATATCACGAATGCGCTTCTGGCCACAGGGGATGAATTGCCACCACCCCCGGAGAACCCGATGTCTGCGGATCGTGTGCGCTGGGAGCATATTCAGCGGGTGTTTGAGCTTTGCGATCGCAACGTCAGTGAAACAGCGCGGCGTCTGTCCATGCATCGCCGGACTTTGCAGCGAATTCTGGCAAAACGCAGCCCGCGCTAAAGCCGCCAAGACAGACGATTTGGCTCGGTGGTGACACCCCCCGGCAGGATTTATCTTCATTTCTTTGTTGAAACGGCGTTATGCGGAGGTCTGTGTAAGCAAAAAGCAGCCCGGCGTTTTAAGCCGGGCTGCTTTTAAATGTGTTTTTTAGTAGCGATAATGCTCTGGCTTGAACGGGCCTTCGGAGCTCACGCCGATATAGGCAGCTTGTTCGTCATTGAGCGATGACAGTTTCACCCCAATACGATCTAGGTGCAGACGGGCGACCTTTTCGTCCAGATGTTTGGGCAGGATGTAGACTTCGTTTTTATATTCATCGCCTTTGGTCCAGAGTTCAATTTGCGCCAGGACTTGGTTTGTAAAGGAAGCGGACATCACAAAGGAGGGGTGGCCCGTAGCATTTCCAAGGTTCAACAGCCGGCCTTCCGAAAGTAGGATCAAACGATTGCCATTTGGCATTTCGATCATATCGACCTGCTCTTTGATATTGGTCCACTTGTGGTTCTTGAGGCTGGCGACTTGAATTTCATTGTCGAAATGACCGATGTTGCCGACGATCGCCATATCTTTCATGTCACGCATATGTTCGATGCGGATCACATCTTTGTTGCCTGTTGTGGTGATGAAGATATCTGCGCTGGACACCACATCTTCAAGCAGCACAACTTCAAAGCCATCCATAGCCGCCTGCAACGCACAGATGGGGTCAACTTCGGTGACCTTCACGCGCGCACCGGCGCCGCGCAGGGAGGCAGCAGAGCCTTTGCCTACGTCGCCATAGCCTAAAACCACAGCCACTTTGCCCGCCATCATAGTATCGGTAGCGCGGCGGATTCCGTCGACCAAAGATTCTTTACAGCCATATTTATTATCGAATTTTGACTTGGTAACTGAGTCGTTCACATTGATGGCCGGGAAGGGCAGCTGGCCTTGTTTGACCAATTCATACAGGCGGTGCACGCCCGTTGTGGTTTCTTCGGACACGCCTTGGATCGCCGCGCGGATTTTTGTGAACCAACCGGGTGTTTCGGCCATACGTTTTTTGATTTGCGCGAAGACGGCCTCTTCCTCTTCAGATTTTGGCACGGCGATAAGATCAGTTTCCCCCTCTTCCACCCGTGCCCCCAAAAGCACGTAGAGGGTTGCATCACCGCCATCATCAAGAATCATGTTTGCGCCTTCGGGGAACATGAAAGACCGGTCGAGATAATCCCAATGTTCTTCCAAAGACTGGCCTTTGATCGCAAAGACTGGCGTGCCGCCTGCCGCAATGGCCGCGGCAGCGTGATCCTGGGTCGAGAAAATGTTGCAAGAGGCCCAGCGCACATCTGCGCCAAGCTCTACGAGCGTCTCAATCAGCACCGCGGTTTGGATGGTCATATGCAATGAGCCAACAATGCGCGCGCCCTTCAAAGGTTTGGAAGCACCATATTCTTCTCGCAAGGCCATTAGCCCTGGCATTTCGGTTTCGGCGATATCCAATTCTTTGCGGCCGAATGAAGCCAAAGAGATGTCTTTTACAATATAATCATGTACCATTCGGGGTCCTTACGGGTTTTTAATGTCTATGGGGTTCAAGATTTGTGCCGCCATAACATTGCTTTGTCCTCTCGACAATAGGGTAGGGAGCAACATAACCTGCTGTGAAAAAGGTCAAGCACTCATGAAACAACCCCGCGCATGGCAAAGGATGCTGTCTGGCCGCAGGCTGGATCTTTTGGATCCTACACCTGTCGACATTGAGGTGGAAGATATCGCGCATGGGCTGGCCTTTGTTGCGCGGTGGAATGGCCAAACTGTTGGAGATTTTGCCTATTCGGTAGCGGAACACTCTTTGTTGGTTGAGCAAATTTTTTGGCGCTTGAATCCAAAGGCCACGCCAGCGCAGCGATTGACCGCCCTGCTGCATGATGCGCCAGAATATGTGATTGGGGATATGATTTCGCCGGTAAAGGTTTCGGTCGGGCCGGGTTACGACGATCTCGACAAACGATTGGCCGCCGCCATTCATATCCGTTTTGGTTTGCCGGCCGTCACGGCCTCTATGCTGAAAAAGCAGATTAAAAAAGCCGATAAGATTAGTGCTTGGTTGGAAGCTACACAGCTGGCCGGGTTTTCATGGGCGGAGGCGGATCGACTGTTTGGCAAGGTAGACGCCACCCTTATGGACAGCTTGACCCTTCATCTGCGCGCCCCTCTGGAAGTGCGGAAAGATTTTACGGCCAAACATGTCGAGCTTTTGGCGCAGATGTAATTGCGGGCACCATCAAGGCCCGGATGGTGCATTCCTTCGAGCCGCAGGCGCATTTGATAGATGTCATAAAAAACACTGGATTTGAACCAGATAGACAATGTGGCGTTGCACCATGTAGTTGCTGGTGCAAAATCGGGGAAGGCACATTTGAAGCGGGCCAATGCCGAAAACTCAGGAATGGCGAAGTTTCGTCCGGGCGTGGGTGACCGGCCAGTTGATGATGTTGTTGGTGATGAGCATGTGACAGGTGTGAAAATTGATGTTGAAGGTATGTAAATGCCCGTTCTGTGTGGCATGTCCAAAACCATCCGTCGGTGTGCGCCCGTGCTGTGGCTGGAGCTGAGTCTGCGAAAGGTGAGATCGAACAGCCGTCCGAATGGCTCGCAAAGAGAGGGTACAGACGCTCACAAATAAGTTTTCGAGATTTTTTATTTACCCCAGAGACCTTTGCGTAACGTTATGTTTATGGGGAAGCATGGGCAGCGCCTGCAAACCGCTTCAATAAGTTAGGCGAGTACAGCATTTTCAGTTTTCATGGCCTTGGCGAGGCGATTGTGACGAAAGAGAGGCCAAAAGGCCCGTCCAAAATGGAGAAGGCCTTTTGAATTCTGCGTTTATGCAACTGATTTAGCGGTTCGGAAAGTAATCCTCGCAGAGGCCTTCGCGGTAAACATCTGCGGTGCAGCAATGCAGCCCGCCGCCAAAGGCATAGGCATCCCGCAGGTCTACTTCGACCACTTCCATGCCCAGCTTGTCCATTTGTTCTGCCTGATAGACCTCAGACTTTTCGACACAAACAGTTCTCGGGTCTAGGACGAGAACATTCATGCTCAGCCATGTGGAGGAGTAGCATAGAGGTGGCGGTGCGTTATGGGCCGGTTGGGCGGAATCGACAATCTGCCAACCGTTCTTTTGGAACATTTCGCGCTGGTCATTAGGCAGGCGGCGTTGTGGATTGTTCAAGATGAGCCCGGGCCGCAAGGGCGTGAATGTTGCATCAATATGAATGGGGTAGGGGTCACCTGGGAAATTCACCGCATGCACCCTATGGTCTGGGAAGTGGCGGCGCAGCCACTCGATGCCCTTAAGGTTGGTGGTAAACCCATGTTGAACCACCAAATCGCGGCCAAACCGCAGAACATCGGCGGCGTCGAACAATGGCTCCTCCTCGGTGGTGACAAAGAATTTTTCAGCCGTCCATTTCAGCCGTTTTTCAACACCAATCTTTTCAGACAAGTAATCGGGATGATAATCCGCATCCGTCAACCGGGGCTTGGGCGCAGATTCATGACGAAAATTCGGATCTTCTTCAAAATATTTTTGCATCAAGGGGCGGTAGTTCAAGTACTCAAACCAGCGACAGCGGTAAGACATGGTTGCTTCGAGCATTTCGGATCCGACGGTCAGCAAGACATCGCGCGGTGGCATGCAGCCAAATTGGCTCTGGGTTGAGAAATCTGGCGTCTGCACTGGCATAGAGTGATCAATTGATGTGGGACGATCCACACGAATGCCACGTTTTTCCAACTGACTGGCGAAATTATCGAGCAACTCATTGGCACGATCAATCGTCTCTTGTGGCCTGCGTCCCCATTGGCCACGCATATCGCTATCTTCTGGTACTTTAGCGTCTAGAGCGGGCTCTTCTGCTGGAATATGGCAATCATCCGCCTGGCCAACTATGACATGGCGCAGTGGGTCCCATTCATTCCAGCTATTAACAATTGTCTTTCCAGTGTCGCGCATTTTCAGGCTTCCGATCGTGTGATGGCGTGAATTATTAAACTGCAGATAAATCGTTTTTTAGGCAGTGGCTATATCAAAGCGAAGGGCGAAGGGTGACGTGCGACCTTTCGGGGTCTATATTGAATTGACAGCAAGGCTCTAGAGGGGCAGGCAGGCGATAGGGCCTGCTCAGATACAAGGGATCACAATGACGAATCATGTTTATAAAGGCGATTTGCCGAAAGACTTGGATCTAGGCCAAATTGTGGCCATTGATTGCGAGACTATGGGTCTGAACCCTAAGCGCGACCGTCTTTGTGTGGTGCAGCTGTCCAGCGGTGATGGCCATGCGCATTTGGTGCAAGTGGCCAAGGGGCAAACTTCGGCGCCTAATCTATGCCGGATGCTGGAAGATCCCAATGTTCTCAAACTCTTTCACTTTGGCCGATTTGATATCGCAGCCATGAAGGAGGCTTTTGGGGCTTTGACTGCGCCGGTCTATTGCACAAAGATTGCCAGCCGTATGACCCGAACTTACACGGATCGGCATGGATTGAAAAACCTGCTGCAAGAATTGCTCAGCGTGGATATTTCCAAACAACAGCAGTCTTCCGATTGGGGCGCGGCGCGTTTGTCTAAGGCGCAAGTGGAATATGCAGCGTCCGATGTGCTGTACCTACATGAATTGCGCGAGCGGCTAAATGAGATGCTGATCCGCGAGGGGCGCATGGAGTTGGCGCAATCTTGCTTTGACTTCTTACCCACGCGGGCAAAGCTAGATCTCGCAGGTTGGCCAGACAGCGATATCTTTGCCCATTCTTAGGCTGAGTTTCGATAGCGGAGAGGCCTATGCATTTTTCCTTCGACGACGGTTATTCGGCGCTTGTAGCATGGCTCAAAACCCTGCTGCCCATCGTTGCGCTGGGCCTGTTGTCGACGATTTTTCTGTTTTCTGGAAAAGTGGACGTGACCCAATCCTTACCCTATGCCGAACATAACGTTGCTGAAATTATCCGCGAACAGCGTATTACAAAGCCGTATTTCACCGGCATCGCCAGCAATGGCACAGAAATCGCCCTCTCAGCGGCCTATGCCTCACCGCAAATTGAAAATGCACAGATTCTTGAGATCACCGATCTATCTGTCGTGCTCAGATCCACCAATAATCGTAGTGTCCAAGTTACCGCGGGGCAGGGCGCTTTGGACTCAGTAACGCAAACCGCGCAAATCTCAAGGAATGTTCACATTGCAGCGCTGCCAGATTTTTGGCTGACAACCGAGGCCTTGGACATGAATCTCAAGCAGGGTCTGGCGTCTGCCAAAGGTGCATTTCAGGGGGTGACCGCCCTGGGCGCGATCACTGCGGGGGAAATGCATCTGCAAATGACCGCCGACGATCAGCAAATCATTTTCATAAATGATGTGCGGCTGGTATACTCGCCAAAACTTATTGATTGAGGTCATCCGTGCGTCACATTTTGCTGCTCATTACATTTCTGCTCTCGACAGTTTGCGGAGCCTTTGCCGTTTCGGCGCAAACCGCCCTGTCCTTGGATGGGTTTCAAAGTGATCCAGAGGCTTCTGTTGAAATCTTGGCCGACAGGCTCACGGTCAGCCAAACAAATGGCGCCGCGCGGTTTGAGGGCAATGTGGTGATTGCTCAGGGGGATATGCGCCTGTCTGCAGATCTGGTGGATGTCACCTATCTGGAGGCTGGCGGGATTGGGCGGCTGTCTGCCAGCGGAAGTGTTCTTTTGGTGTCACCGACGGAGACAGCCCAAGCGGACAGCGCGGATTATGATCTTTCCGGGCGTGAATTGCGGATGCGAGGTGCTGTTTTGCTCAATCAGGGCCCTGTAAGCCTATCCGCTGATCTTCTGACGATTGATCTTGATACGGGGGGCGCCGTGATGGAGGGTCGCGTGCGTACCGTGCTGCCAAGTGGATCCAAATAATGCCATATCCGCAGTTTGAAATTTCAGATGGCAAGGGTGGCCTCAAAATAGAGGCGCTGCGAAAGAGCTACCGTAAACGGTTGGTCATCAGTGACGTGAGCATGCATTTGCACCGTGGTGAAGTTGTGGCGCTTTTGGGGCCAAATGGCTCAGGCAAAACCACCTGTTTTTATTCCATCGCTGGGTTGGTCACGCCCGAGGGGGGGCGGGTGAGCATTGATGGCCGCGATGTCACGCGCCTGCCCATGTATCGGCGGGCCCGGTTCGGCATTGGGTATCTGCCGCAAGAAATGTCGATTTTTCGTGGCATGAATGTTGAAGACAATATTCGTGCAGTTTTGGAATTGAGCGTGAAAGACCGAGATCGACGCTCAGAGCGCTTGGAAGAATTGCTCAATGAATTTTCTATTGAACATCTGCGTCGGTCCCCATCGCTTGCGCTGTCAGGTGGTCAACGCCGACGGGTTGAAATTGCGAGATGCTTGGCGGCAAACCCAAAATATTTGCTGTTAGATGAGCCTTTCGCCGGGGTAGATCCAATCGCAGTTGGAGAAATTCGCAATTTGGTATCAGATTTGAAAAAGCGCGGTCTTGGGGTGTTGATCACCGATCATAATGTCCGAGAAACGCTCGATATCGTTGATCGCGCATATATTCTGCATGATGGCGTGGTTCTGCGTAGCGGCACTGCGAAAGAAATTGTTGAGGACGAAAATGTTCGGCGTGTTTATCTGGGCGAAAATTTCAGATTGAGCTAATTTTCAATTTTGAGTTGACAATTGCCCCGGATATTTGGCCAAATAGAGTTGTGACATGTTGTCATAATATTCAGCCAATTCAAACAAACTGCTCGCTGCAGCTTGCGACCATGTATGGGATCGTGAGGCGTGATTGATATGGCCCAACGCGCCCCTGGCTGGTCATATTGAGGCTGACAAAAAGGAGACCAAATGCTATATCAAATTTCCGGAAAACAAATCGACATTGGCGCCGCACTTCAGACGCATGTAAAATCTGTTGTGGACGCCATAGCTTCAAAATATGCAGAGCGACCCACGGATGCGTCGGTTATATTCTCGCGCAGTTCTAATGAATTTGTCTGTGAGGTCAGTGTACATTTGTCGACCGGTTTAACGGCGCAAGCTAAAGCGCATGATCATGAAATATATGCCGCTTTTGACTCCACTGCTGATAAAATGGAGAAACAATTGCGCAGATATAAGCGCAGATTGAAAGATCATCATAAAGAACGCGCGCAGCCCGTTGAATTCTCGGAAGCATCCTCGTATATCCTCGCTCAACAAGACGATTCGACCGATAACGAACCGAAAAGTCTGCAACCTCTAATTGTGGCGGAGATGGAACAGAAAATCCAATCCCTGTCTGTAGGAGAGGCCGTTATGCAGATGGAACTCGCGGGGGCGCCGGTCCTTGTCTTTAAAAACGAAGGTCATAATGGGGTGAATGTTGTATACCGCCGTGACGATGGCAATATTGGATGGGTCGACCCGACTTAAGCCAAAATACAACTAGGATTATTAATGGATCTACTGGAAATTATTCATCCCGATGCCGTGCGTTGCGCGCAATCTGTGGGCAGCAAAAAACGTTTGTTCCAAGACCTCTCCACCATGGCGGCGCAGGTCTATGGTATGGATTGTGATGGTGTTGTCGCGGCCTTGTTGGAGCGTGAAAATTTAGGTCCAACGGGTGTGGGGCGCGGTGTCGCCCTGCCCCATGCACGTCTTGAAAATCTTGACCGCATAGTGGGTTGTTTTATAAAATTGGATCGACCGATTGATTTTGATGCCGTTGACCGTCAGCCGGTCGACTTGGTGTTTGCCCTCTTTGCCCCGTTGAATAGCGGTGTGGAGCATCTGAAGGCTTTGGCCCTGGTCTCGCGGACGCTGCGTGATTCTGATGTTTGCATGAAACTGCGCAACAATGAGAGCGCCAGCACCTTGCTCGCGATCTTGCAGGAAGGCCCGAGCTCGGTCGCGGCCTAAATCTCTAATGGCTTAAAACCAAAATTGGAATAATCCGCAGCATAGGCTTCGCGGGCCAAAGCCTCGAATTGCGTATCATAGGTTTCTGAGGGTGCCGTTGCATCCGTGAGTTAAATTTCATCCCCGGCACCGCGTTTGATCTTGGTCAGATTTCGCATGACGGATGGCAGTAAGATATAGCGGCCGATGACTGCAAAGTTTGAGGGCTCGTGCCCCAAGGGAGGCTTTTCGACCATGCCCCTGACAGATACGAGCGGGGCCTTGTTCTTTTTCGATATCGAGCATTCCGTAAGAGGATGCATCTTTGCTGGAGACCCGCATGGCCGCGACCATTTGTTGCAAACAGGATTTTTGTGCCGAGATGACATCATCGGGCAATAAAACAGCAAAAGGCTCGTCGCCAATCAATCGCCGAGCACATCAAACCGCATGGCCCAGACCCATGGCCTGATGCTGGCGAATATAGGCGATTGCGTTGCTTTCCATATTGGTAGATTTCAGCACTGACAACAGCTCTGCTTTGCCTTTCTTGCATAGGGATCGCTCGAGCTTTGGGGCTTCATCAAAACAATCTTCTAAAGTACCTTTGCCGCGTGAGGTCACAAAGATGAATTCTTTGATCCCGGTCGCTCTCGCTTCATCAATCGCATATTGCACGAGTTTTTGATCCACTAACCACATAATTTCTTTTGGTATGGATTTTGTCGCAGGCAAAAACCGCGTGCCTTGGCCGGCGACTGGGAAAATAGCTGTGGTAACTTTATGTTTCATTTTTTAAATATTTTTCTAGTATGGTCGAGCCGCCCAAAATTTTGGCGAAAGATTAAAATTATCTAAGAAAACTAAATATACACGTTTCTAAATTGTCTTGCTTTCCGTAGGGTCAATCCCTTAGGGTTGTGTAAATTTTTATCCTTTAAATCGCATGACTTCTGCACATGCGGCCTTTGTTTTGAGCTCATGGTTTTTGTAAGGTTACCCCCTTGGCAAAGGCAATAAAATATGGGTTTTCATAGCCAGGCTTGCCGTAGGTCAAAGGCGTCAGGTCATCAAACCGCACAACGCCACCGCCGGCCCCGTTCAAAACGGCATGCCCGGCTGCTGTGTCCCATTCCATGGTGCGGCCTGCGCGTGGGTAAAGATCAGCTTCGCCAGTTGCGATTAGGCAAAACTTGAGTGACGAACCCGCGCTTTTTAAATCGGAGACCGGATATTTTGCGATATATGCATCTGTTGTTGGGTCTCTGTGTGATTTCGATGCAACAACGCGCAAACCATCAGGATTTGGAACGGCTATGGAGATATTTTGGCAGGTGCCGATTTTTTCCAAGTCGAATGGGCCAGTTTCCTCCAGTGATTGCCCTTGGGCATCTGTATAAAACAACCGGTGTTTTGCAGGGGCGTAGACGACGCCCCGAATGGGGATGCCGTTGACCACATAGGCAATATTTACTGTAAAATCTCCGCGGCGATGGACAAACTCCTTTGTGCCATCCAGAGGATCGACGATGAAAAACTCCGTACCTTTTAAAAAATGGCTGTCCGCTTGTTCTTCTGTGATGAGGGTGACATCTGGAAAGGCGGCCTGCAACCCGTCGGAAATTATCGCATCCGCAGCTTCGTCGGCGGCGGTCACCGGGCTGGAATCTGATTTGGTTTTGACCTCAAAATCAGGGCCGTTATAAATCTCCATGATCGCGCAGCCTGCTTCAAGAGCGAACCTGCGCATGACCTGTTGTAAAGCGGTAAAATCCAAAACTTAAACGTTCCTTGTCGGCGTGTTAAATTAATTCATATTTTCTTGTAACTTAGGGCGCATTCGTCAAAGTTGCAATTCGACTTCTTTTTATATTTTTGAAAAACTACAAATGTTTGCTAAACCTCGCCATACACGCTCCGGTACATCCGGAACCCTTGCTTTTCTCGAGCAGGTCTATTTTGGCACGGTGCGCAGCATGCGCAAATCCAGTGGCCGGAACGCTGTGCTCGGATTGATTGGGTCGATGGCTCAGACGGTTGTGTTTGTTATGGCCCTCTATTTTATGTTTCAGCTGATGGGGGTCAGAACGTCGCCAATCAACGGCGATTATATGCTCTATATTATCTCAGGCATCGCCATGTTCATAACACATAATACAGCTGTGCAATCTGTGTCCAAGGCGGAAGGGCCGACCTCTGGCATGATGCAGCATGCGCCGATGAATACGATGATTGCCGTATGTTCGGCAGCGCTGCAAAGCCTATGTCAACAAAACATTACCATCGGAACAATCCTTCTGATTTACCATCTTGCTTTCAACCCAGTGTGTATTTTTAACCCAATTGGCTTGGCCGGTGTGTTTTTGCTCAGCTGGTTTACTGGCGTGGCCATTGGCATGGTGTTTTTGGCTTTAACACCTTGGCATCTGCCACTCGTTAATATTCTTTTGATGGTCTATCGCCGGGTGAATACGCTTGCATCAGGGAAAATGTTCGTTGCCAATACATTACCATCTTTCATGTTGGCCATGTTCGATTGGAACCCTTTGTTCCACTGCGTGGACCAAGCGCGCGGTATGATGCTCATTAATTATTCACCGATGCACTCCAATTTGTCCTATCCATTGAAGGTGGCCTTGGTTGCTGTGGTCCTGGGTCTTATGGGCGAGTTTTTCACCCGAAAACGTGCCTCTATCAGCTGGGGATCGATTCGATAAGGACGTCAACGCACCACGCGCAGCGTGATATTGAGCCTACCCCCTTCTTTTAGAAGAGATGAGCTGCCGAATTTGATCCGGTCAATGCCGTGATAATTGAGCCTTGCTGGACCGCCCATCACCGCAACATCGCCAGACTGTAGCCAAATTGATTCTGTTTTGCCGCCGCGCTCGCTGCCGCCCACGCGAAACAGGGCATCATCCCCTAAAGATATGGACACAACGGGCCAATCAAAATTAGCCTCATCCCGATCTTGATGCAGCCCCATGCGCGCGCCTTTGCCATAGAAATTGATCAAGCAGCATTCTGGGTCTGGAGCCGCTCCTGCGACTGCCCGCCAAATGGCCATGATCGAGTCTGGAATTGCCGGCCAATTCACGCCAGACGGGTGGTGCTCTACATATCTATATCCGCGCTGATCTGAAAACCAGCCAAAGTCACCAGCCGCCGTTAGTTGTACAGACATCGGTTTCCCAAATTTCGTTTTTGGCGAAAAAACCGGTGCTTGAGCGGCCACCTCTCGCAGCCCCTCGACCAGTCGTAATTGATCGCTTAAGGGCAAAAATTCTTTAAAAACAGATATTCCCCCTACAGTTAGGGCGTGGCTTGGCGTGGTTTGCCTATTTAACTTTATGAAATCCAAATTTCATTGCCTCCAGATGGTTGCAGGGGGTGTTTGACACACCTATATAGCGCGATGAGCTGGTAGTTTAGATGAACTGCTGAATTAATTGGGGCACAGGCGCCGCACTGCGGGCCGAAAGCCCCGGTATCGCCAGAGCGAAGGGATGCTAAGAAATGGCTAAAGTCATTGGAATTGACCTTGGAACAACAAACAGCTGCGTGTCGATCATGGACGGATCGCAACCGCGGGTAATTGAAAATGCAGAGGGTGCACGGACCACGCCGTCGATCGTTGCCTTTACCGAAAATGAGCGTCTTGCGGGCCAACCTGCAAAACGCCAGGCTGTTACCAACCCAGAAAATACGGTCTTTGGCGTAAAGCGCTTGGTTGGCCGCCGGTATGATGACGCCCACCTGAAAAAAGATATGAAAAACCTTCCTTTCAAGGTCTTCAGCGGTAGTAATGGGGACGCTTGGGTTGAAGCGCAGGGGGAGCAATTCTCTCCATCGCAAATTTCTGCATTCATTTTGCAAAAAATGAAAGAAACAGCCGAGAGCTATCTTGGCGAAGATGTTTCACAAGCTGTCATCACCGTACCGGCCTATTTTAATGATGCGCAGCGTCAAGCGACGAAAGATGCGGGCAAGATTGCCGGCCTTGAAGTTCTGCGGATTATCAACGAGCCAACGGCTGCAGCCCTGGCCTATGGTTTGGACAAAAAAGAATCGCAAATCATTGCCGTCTATGACCTTGGCGGTGGGACATTCGATGTCACCATCTTGGAAATTGACGACGGCCTTTTTGAAGTCAAATCCACCAATGGAGATACGTTCCTTGGCGGTGAAGACTTTGACATGCGTATCGTCAACTACCTTGCGGAAGAATTCCAAAAGGAAAATGGCGTTGATCTGACCAGAGACAAAATGGCTTTGCAGCGCTTAAAAGAAGCGGCGGAAAAAGCGAAAATTGAATTGTCTTCGTCCAGCCAAACAGAAATTAACCAGCCATTCATCTCAATGGATGGAGCATCTGGCCAACCTTTGCACCTGGTCGTAAAACTTACACGGGCCAAATTGGAAAGCTTGGTGGGGGATCTCATCAAAGCGTCTTTGAAGCCCTGTCAAGCTGCGTTGAAAGACGCCGGCCTGTCTACGAGCGATATCGACGAAATCGTTTTGGTTGGTGGGATGACCCGCATGCCAAAAGTGATTGAGGAAGTGACCAAATTCTTTGGCAAAGAGCCAAACAAAGGCGTGAACCCTGATGAAGTTGTTGCCATGGGCGCGGCCATTCAAGCCGGTGTTTTGCAAGGGGATGTGAAAGACGTTGTTTTGCTCGACGTCACACCTTTGTCCTTGGGTATCGAAACTTTGGGCGGTGTGTTCACACGCTTGATCGACCGCAACACCACGATCCCAACCAAGAAATCACAAGTGTTCTCCACCGCAGAAGACAATCAAAACGCGGTGACCATTCGTGTGTTCCAGGGTGAGCGGGAAATGGCAGCTGACAATAAGATCCTTGGTCAGTTCAATCTGGAAAGCATTCCGCCCGCGCCGCGCGGTATGCCGCAAATTGAGGTGACATTCGACATTGATGCCAATGGGATCGTATCGGTTGGCGCGACGGATAAGGGCACTGGCAAAGAGCAAAAAATCACCATCCAAGCTTCGGGGGGTCTGTCAGATGCAGATATCGAAGCCATGGTGAAAGATGCGGAAGCCAATGCGGATGCAGATAAAGACCGCCGCGAGCTCGTGGAAGCTAAGAACCAGGCGGAAAGCCTGATTCATTCCACTGAAAAAGCGATGGAAGAGCACAATGACAAGGTCGACCCAACGACAATCGAAGCGATTGAATTGGCCATGGCGGCATTGCGCGATGATCTGGAATCAGAAGATGCGGGTAAAATCAAAGCTGGCATCCAAAACGTAACCGAGGCGGCGATGAAGCTTGGGGAAGCGATTTATAAAGCCAGCCAAGAAGCCGAAGCCAATGGCGATGTTGACGATGGTCCTGTTGCGGATGATGACATCTTGGATGCAGATTTCGAAGATCTGGACGGCGACAAACGCACCTAACGCCAAGTAAGGATCAGTCTAAACCGGCCAGCGATTTTGCCGGCCGGTTTTTCCGTTCCAGAGGGGATAGTTTAGATGTCAAAACGCGATTACTACGAAACGCTCGGGGTCTCGAAAGGGGCCACGGCGGAGGAAATTAAAAAAGCCTATCGTCGCAAGGCGAAGGAGCTTCATCCAGATCGCAACGCAGATAATCCAGCCTCTGAGGGTCTCTTCAAAGAGGCGAATGAGGCTTATGAAGTTCTCAAAGACAGCAATAAAAAGGCCGCCTACGATCGTTACGGTCATGCCGCGTTTGAAGGCGGCATGGGTGGCGGTGGCCGGCCTGGCGGGCAAGGAGATTTCTCTAGTGCCTTTTCCGATGTCTTCGACGATCTTTTTGGCGATTTCATGGGTGGACGTGGTGGCGGTGGCCGGCAACGTGCGGCGCGCGGTGCGGACTTGCGCTATAACATGCGCGTTACCCTCGAAGAGGCGTTCGGCGGTTTACAAAAAACCATCAATGTGCCAACGGCTGTGGTCTGTGCAAATTGCTCGGGAACAGGCGCGGCCTCTGGTAGCGAACCGGCGACCTGCGGTACCTGCTCGGGCATGGGTAAAGTGCGCGCACAGCAAGGATTTTTCACCGTTGAGCGCACCTGCCCCAGCTGTTCTGGCGCAGGGCAGGTGATCAAAAACCCATGTTCGAGCTGCCACGGCGCTGGGCGGGTTGAAAAAGACCGGGCGCTGTCCGTCAATATCCCGGCGGGTGTCGAAACTGGCACGCGCATTCGCCTTTCGGGCGAAGGCGAGGCGGGTGCACGCGGTGGACCTCAAGGCGATCTCTATATTTTCATTGAGGTGGCAGATCACCAGATTTTTGAGCGCGAGGGCAACAATCTGTTTTGCAATGTGCCCGTGTCGATGACCTCCGCTGCATTGGGCGGCGATATCGAAGTGCCCAATATCGACGGGGGCCGCAGCCGGGTTAAGATCCCAAGTGGCAGCCAATCTGGCCGGCAAATGCGGTTGCGTTCGAAGGGCATGCCCTTTGTGCGTGGCGGTGGCGTGGGCGATATGTTCATTGAGCTACAGGTAGAAACGCCGGTAAATTTGACAGCGCGGCAAAAAGAAATTCTGAAAGAGTTTGAAGCGCTCTCAACTGACAACAGCCCCGAGAGCCAAGGGTTTTTCAAAAAGGTAAAACGGTTTTGGGATGGGGTTAAAAGTCAAGACTAAAGTGCAAAGCCTAGCGTTTGATAAGATCAGCGCTGGGCTTTCATTTGACCCAAATCTCAACCCGGCGGTTTTGATTTTGACCCCAGGCGGTATCATTGCAGGCCAGTGGCAAGCCCTCTCCTAATCCGAGAACCTCAAACCCATTACTGAGCTGGGCATCATCCAGCAATGTGGCGATGGTGGCGCGCACAGCGCGGGCGCGGTCGAGAGAAATTTGCACATTGCCATCCGCGCTTCCTTGGCTGTCGCTGAACCCAACAAACAAGACCTTGCGACCTTCAAAATATCCCACCACAAACAATCGCTTGAGGAATTGGAAGTTGGCTTGCGAGCCTGCGTCCATGATCTGCGTGCCCTCTAAAAAGCGGAAGGCGAGAGACATTCGCTCATAGCCATTCAGGTTGAGCACAGCCTGGCGCAAATCCTCGGTGCGCATGTCCATATCCGTGTTTAAAATTGCATTAATCAAGAGGCCGGATTGCCCATGAATTTCGGTCTTTTTGGGGCTGCGGCTGGTGACACCTAGCCTCTGCACCGCGTCTTGCGCCTCTGGCGTCAGCAAAAAGGCCCAAAAGGCGCGGGAGATGCTTTGCATCTTCTTGGGTGCGGCGATCAGGTAGATCGGCGTTTGCAAAGGATGTGCGAGGGTTTGGACTTCGGCGGGCATCACCTGTGGACCGCATCCCAAGCTCACTTGGACCAAGGTGTCTTGTGTCATCTGATCGATGCTTACCGTTAAACGACCGGGGGTGTGTACGCCCTTGGGCGGCATCGGACGGATGTTATCAACAACCCTTAAGAGTTGCTTCAGCGCCAGCGTTTGATCCTCTTGTCCTATGAGAATGGCCGGGTACTGCCTGCCTGCGGCAAGTGGCCAAAGCCCGGGCTTTTCACCTAACATCGCTACCAATTGGCTCATGGTAATGAACCTGTTGGGATTGCTGGGCTGGGAATATAAATACAGATCTTGCCACCCCACAACCAGAGAGTTTTGCGGATGGTCCAAGGCGCCAAACATATCTTTTTTGAGGGCCGCTTGCTCTTCTGGCGTCGCATCGCGCAGCGTCAAAGCAAAATGAGCCTGTTCATTTAAAATATCTAAAATCGCGTCCCTGCTATTGCGATCAGACAGCGTAAAAACCGCGCGTGCCTCGCCACTATTCGGATCAAATAAGGTGATTTGGCCCGCCAACTCTTGAGATAGCTGATAGGAATAGCCCTGATGTTCTGCGAAGGATTGAATAAGCGGCATGAGCAGCGCGGAATTCAATGAAACGTCACCGGAGAATGTGACGTTTTCGGGTGATGAGCTCAAAGTGGGGCAGGTCGCCCCTCGGCAGACCACCATTTCAGCCGCTAAGGTTAATGGCCCAAACTCGGATTGAATTTGATAGATTTCCCCATCGTATGAGGTCAGCGTGCCAGAAACTGAAAAAGAACCATCGCGCAAAACCAGCTCGACGGGATCCGCGAACGCCGTGCTGCTGCTCTCGAAAAAGCAGGCCACAGCCCATAGTCCTATGCTCAAAATACGATGCAAATGAGGTCAACCCAAGCAACTTCAAGGTCTCACTGTCGTGGTTTTCACCGATTCTATCAACAAAATAATAGCTTGAGCACTGATTTCTTGATCAGAATTCCGCGCGCATCAGTTTAGGCGAAGGCCACCCGCGCAAAAGGGGGCAATCGCTCTAGAGTTTTTGCTTGGTTTTGGAGCGATCATTGCGTCGCTGCGGGACACTGACTAAGGAGCCCAAAATTTTTGCATAGGGTAAAAACTAAACACTTGGATCATCGGGGCTACAAGCCGATAGCCACCGAAAAAGGCCTCAATGGCATCCGCAGGAATGATTTGCTCGCTCTCAAGATCTTCGGAGCTGCGAAGAATAGCGGTATAATCAAACAAAAGTCGAGCGATGTCATGGCCCACGGGCGCTGGTTGGTTTTTTGATATATTGATTCTGGTTGAATAGGTGCCATCAAAGATGAGATTTCGCATATGAAAATCGCCATATTGAACCGCAGATACAGTCGGTTGATCGGAATATTTTGCCGCGAGCTCAGATAGCCGTTCAACCCCGTGCAAAATAGGAGGTTTGGCGGCAACTTTTAGGTCTCCCGACTGAATTTTTCTCCCAAATCATGGTAGTAATTCACCGCATGTTTTGGCTGAAAAATACGGATCTCAGAGACTTTGGTTCGATAATAGGCATCCAATCATTTTCCAGCCAGTTGCAACAGCTCAAGCTGCTTGGCGTGATCTTCTGTAGCATCGGGCATGAACTCAGAAAAGGGTAGACCCTCCGCATAGGTGGTTAGGCTGGCTTGATTGGCGATATCC
>NYTV01000085.1 GCA_002683685.1 Paracoccaceae bacterium | reverse complement strand
TTATGACCCGGACAACAGTCGGGTCAAAACCTAGAGCTGAAAAATAAAACGGGCCCTATGGGCCCGTCTTGGATGCTTTTAAACTTTGCCTTTCCAAGGCACCAGCCAGCCTTCGAGCTTGCGGATCCCAATGTCGATGGCAAAACCAATTACACCAATAAGAATAATCCCCACAATCACGATGTCTGTCAGCTGAAACTTAGCCGCAACCATGATCATCATGCCAAGACCTTTTTCCGCCGCGACCAATTCAGCCGCCACAACCGTGCCCCAGCAGACACCCATAGCCACCCGTGCACCGGTAAAGATCTCAGGCAGTGAGTTTGGAATGATCACCTTACGCAAAATTTGCGATTTACTGGCACCCAAGGAATAGGCCGCATGCACTTTGGCAATGGCCACACCAGACACGCCCGAACGCGCAGCGATCGCCATAATCCATAGCGCTGCAAGAAACAGCAAGATCACTTTAGACGTCTCACCAATACCGAACCAAATAATCATCAAGGGGATCAAGGCCAAGGGGGGCACTGGGCGCATAAATTCAACAATCGGGTCAAACCAGCCCCGCGCCCAATTGGTCAGCCCCATGGCGTAACCGAGGGGAATACCCAAAAGTGCGCCGAAGAAGAAACCAAGCAACACACGCTGCAAGGAGGCCCAAGTGTGCTCCAAAAGCGTAAAATTGCGGTAGCCTTCCCGATTGAGCTGTAAAAAGCGGTTTGTTGTCACTTCAGGGGCGGGCAGATAGAGCCGTGCCATGCGAAATCCACTGGAGGGCTCGAAGAATGGCGTGCCCTTTTCAGTGAGCGCCAAGCGTCCCTCAGGCAAAAGAATCTGTTCACCGGGCTTTAGGACCTGCCCGTTGAAATGAGTCACGATAGCTCCATCGGATTTTTTGAACTCATCATTTTGGAACACAGAGATTAGTTTTGATCCATAGCGCGGAATGACCAATGTATCGTTCTTTGCGAACCCGTCGCCAAGATCAACGTCGAGTTTTTCTGGAATCTTCCCGGGCGCACCATTGGTATCTACTTTCAACTGAATATCTTCGGGATAAACCAAAATAGAAACAGATGCGTCATCGCTGCGTCCATCCGGTAGGGTGGAAGTATAGGTGAATTCCACCCTACCCTCAAACGGACCTTTCGCCTTAAGCAATGGCAAGGATGAATTGGTAAAAGCCACCCACAACGCAAAAATTGCCAGAACCGAGATCACAGAAGCGGCCCGATTCGCATTCACAGCGCTTTCATCGCCAAAAGTAACTGTTTTTAGGGACGTAAAATCAGCACGGGTAAAAAATTGTTTTGTGGCCCAAGCTACAATCACCATACTGACCGCAAAAATCGCGATATATACGGCAAGAAGGATCAAACCAGTCATGCGCTTTCCTCCGAGCGGCCCATTATTTCCTCTTCCATTTCCCAAATCATTGCCAAAATTTCCTCGCGAGTTTTGGCATAATCGGGATGTTTCTTAACCACACGCAGATCCGCGCCAACACCCATTTCCGCAAAAGGCAGGCGGTATTCCTTGTGAATTCGGCCAGGGCGCGGCGCCATAACCAATAAACGCTCGCCCAAAAGCAACGCTTCTTCCACGGAGTGGGTGATCAAAATAATGGTTTTGCCGGTCTCTTTCCACAGATCAAGCACCAAGGATTGCATCTTTTCGCGGGTCAAAGCATCCAAAGCGCCCAAAGGCTCATCCATTAAAATCACATCCGGCTCATTGGCCAAACAACGGGCCAAAGCCACACGTTGCTGCATGCCACCTGAGAGCTCATAAACCGCCTTATCTTTAAAATCCTGGAGCCCAACAACTTCCAACAAACGATCAACGATCTTGCTGCTTTTGTTCCGCGGCATTTTTTTCATATCTGGTCCGAAAGAAACATTCTCCCGTACGGTCATCCACTCAAACAACGCACCTTGCTGAAACACCATCCCGCGCTCAGGTCCGGGCCCCTTGACCGCATGGTCGTTGACAACAACCTGTCCCTCTGTGGGCGCCAGAAACCCAGCTACGATATTCAGCAAAGTAGTTTTGCCACAGCCTGACGGGCCAAGAACACTCAGCAATTCTCCAGATTTTATATCTAAGGTTACGTTTTTAAGCGCTTGAACGGATCCACCATTGGGCAAATCGAAGCGCATAGAAATATTGTCAATAAGCAGGCCTGACACCTGAAGCTCCCCTCTGGCCAAAAATGCTTGGCCTTTTCTCATGTTAACGGAGGATTCCCGCGGACTAATCACACAGTAAAAAGAGAGGTAGGCGATCTGAAATCGCCTACCTCATTCAAAGCTTACATATCTTTAGCAGAAACCAGAGGACCTGTATTCACATTGTCAGCATAGCTGCCTTTGGCGCTGTCGATTGAACCTGCGTTCACGAAAACATCCGCAACACCTTTCATGAAGGTCTGCGCATTGCCACCAAGCCAAGACTGAGATAATTGAGTGTCGGTGTCTGGGAACACAAACGTGCTCATGGAGCTTTTTGCATCTTCAACGCTCATACCGGCATCTTGTGCAATCATATTGGCCATGAACTCAGGCTGAGATGCATTCCATGCGGCGTTAGCGTCGGCAGTCACAGCCAAGAATTTCGCCACAACATCAGAATTTTCAGCGACAAAACCAGAAGGTGCTGTGGTCACGTCAAAAACCAAAATGCCCAGCTCAGTTTTTTCCGCACCTGTCAGCAATACGTTGCCGGATTCTTTCATACGGCGCAGCGCACCGCCCCAGCCGCAAGCCATGTCGACAGCGCCTTGAGCTAAGGCCGCTTGGCCTTCGGCAGGTGCCATGTCCACAACTGTCACACTGTCCAAGGATACACCAAAGTGCTCCATTTGCTTCAAGAAACCGTAGTGCGCCGCTGTGCCCAACGGCACGGCCACTTTCTTGCCAGACAGTTCGCCTGCGGAGTTTTTGTCGATTTCCAAACCGGACGCGACCACACAGTTGTCGTTGTCCGCATAGGACACAGCCACGTCAACGATTTGTAAATCTTGACCTGCTGATGTTGCGACCACGAAAGGTGGAACACCCTGAGACACGGAAATATCAATGTCACCGGACGCCATGGCTGCAGACATTGCTGTGCCTGTGTCGAAAGAAACCCAGTTTACCTTCATGCCCAAAGCAGCGTCATATGCACCAGAAACTTTAGCCGCTTGGAATGGCATTGGCCACTCTAGAAAATAAGCGACGTTCAACTCGCCATGGCCGCCTGCGAATGCAGCGGAGCCGGACACCAAGGTTAACCCAGCAACAGCACTCTTCAATGCAGTTTTCAATTTCATATTATTTTCTCCCAGTTGCGCTGGCGCTTGATGGCCAACTTGTTTCCTTCATTCAATCTCGCCAGAATAAGACCGGCTTTCACCGTCAAAATGGCCAAATTCAGGAGTACACCTGACCATAAAATAAGGGCCGCGCAAAGCATATTCTTGAATTTTTTTGAATGATATTGCAATATCACCCAAAATATTCAGAGAAATATTTGCTCAGACCTGCGCAGCTTTTATTTTGGTCACTCCCAATTTCACAACGAGCGGCTGCTGATCTTCACGCCAGCACAACTGCTTCATCCGCGCAACACTGCAAACAGTCGTTGCATCCAGCAAGCAGAAATGCTTTTTGGATATACAAAGGATATATATCTGGACCTATTTTTAGCATAGCTTTTCTGCGCTGTTAGTTGTCAAAGTAAGTCTATCGAATTTAATCATTCCAAAATATCTGAACAAGGAGCATGGCCTATGGACGGCAATCTGCAAAATGATTTGAGTGAAGTTGTCGCCAACGACAAAGCTCATGTTTGGCATCACTTGATCCAACATAAAATGTTCGAAACTGCGGACCCCAACATTATTGTTGAGGGCAAAGGCATGCGGGTTTGGAATCAAGCCGGCAAAGAACATTTGGATGCGGTCTCCGGCGGGGTATGGACCGTAAATGTGGGCTACGGCCGCGAAAGCATTGCCGATGCCGTGCGCGATCAGCTGGTCAAAATGAACTATTTTGCTGGCTCCGCTGGCTCAATTCCTGCAGCCAATTTTTCCAAGCGCTTGATCGAAAAAATGCCTGGCATGAGCCGGGCCTATTTCTCGAACTCCGGATCGGAAGCCAATGAGAAAGGCTTCAAGATGATCCGGCAAATCGCGCACAAGAAATATGGCGGCGAGAAAAATAAAATTTTGTACCGCGAGCGCGATTATCACGGCACCACCATCGCGACTTTGGCGGCCGGTGGCCAGCATGAGCGCAGTGCGCAATATGGCCCCTTCCCCGAGGGTTTCATTTCCGTACCTCATTGCCTTGAGTATCGCGAAGCGGCACAAGACAACCTTGGCCAAGGCGAAAGCTACGGATTGCGCGCGGCAAATGCCATTGAAGATGTTATCCTGCGCGAAGGTCCAGACACTGTTGGCGGTTTGATTCTTGAGCCCATCACAGCAGGCGGCGGCGTTATTGTTCCGCCCGAAGGCTACTGGCCACGGGTGCAGGAAATCTGCAAAAAATATAATGTCTTGCTGATGATAGACGAAGTCGTTTGCGGTCTTGGGCGCACCGGCACCTGGTTTGGATACCAACATTACGATATCCAGCCAGATATTGTCACAATGGCCAAAGGTGTCGCCTCTGGCTATGCGGCCATCTCATTGACCGTCACCACTGAAGAGGTGTTCGAACAGTTTAAAGACGCCAGCGATCACATGGGATATTTCCGCGATATCTCCACCTTCGGCGGCTGCACCGCAGGCCCGGCAGCAGCGCTGGAAAATATGCGCATCATTGAGGAGGAGAACCTTCTTGAAAACTGCAAAGCCCGTGGCGCGCAGTTGATTGCCAATCTCGAAGCCCTGGCAGAGAAACACAGCATCATTGGCCAAGTCCGTGGCAAAGGCCTGTTCTGCGGTGCAGAACTGGTGACAAACCGCGAAACCCGCGAGCCGGCACCGGAAGCAAAGGTACAAGCAGTGGTCAAAGACTGCATGGCGCAGGGCGTCATCATCGGCGCGACAAACCGCTCCTTACCAGGATTTAACAACACTCTTTGCCTATCACCGGCACTGATTTGTACGGCTGAAGATATTGATCTCATCACCGATGCCATAGATCAGGCCTTGAGCCGCGTGTTTGGCTAATCCTCCGAGAGCCTAAGTAAAAAGGCAGGGCACGCCCCTGCCTTTTTATGCCCAGCCAAGTATATCCAAGCGCGCCACCAGTTCTTGACCTTGCGCCCTTACGAAATATTCGGCATCTTTAGATCCAAAACCTCATAGCCTTAGGTCCAAAATGGCGATTTCTGAAGAGACTTTCTTTTTACCGCCCGATTCGGAAGGCACGCTGCAGAACCAGATCCAACAGCTGGTCGCTGAAGCAATTCTTAGTGGACGGTTTCGGGCTGGGGAGAAAATGCCCTCAAGCCGAAAATTGGCAGCCCATTTGGGGGTGAGTCGGATCACCGTGACCCTCGCCTACACCGAACTTCTGGCAGATGACTACCTCACAAGCCGCGGTCGCTCCGGTTATTATATCAGCTCAAATGCGCCGCAGCCGCCGAAATTTCCTATCATGCCTCGTGAAGACAAAGTCGATTGGGTCCGCGCCATTGGTCAAAAGTTTTCGGGTGGAGTGACACTGATGAAACCCTCCGATTGGGGCAGTTACAAATATCCCTTCATCTACGGTCAAGCCGATGAAACCCTGTTTGATCGGTCGAATTGGCGACTCTGTGCACTTCAAGCTTTGGGCTCTAAAGACTACGATGCGCTAACCAGTGATTACTTCGATCGGGATGATCCGAAGTTGATCGAATTTATCCTGCGCCACACGCTGCCGCGGCGGGGAATCAGAGCAGAGCCAGATGAAGTTTTGGTTACCATGGGGGCGCAAAATGCGCTTTGGTTGACCGCGAATGTCCTGTTGAACCAACGGCGAACAGCTGCATTGGAAAACCCCTGCTACCCATCCTTGCGCGATATTTTAACCCAATCGCGCTGCCAAGTTGCAAGTGTGGAGGTGGATGCGGGAGGCTTACGGCCAGACGCCTTGCCTTCGGATGTCGATGTGGTCTTCACCACGCCATCCCACCAATGCCCAACCGCCACCACAATGCCACTGGAGCGCCGCCGAACGCTTCTGGCGCGCGCGGCAGAGCAAGATTTCTTGATTGTTGAGGATGACTATGAGTTTGAGATGTCCTTTCTTAAGGCCCCCTCTCCAGCGCTGAAATCCTTGGACCGTGAGGGGCGGGTGATCTATGTTGGCAGTTTCTCAAAATCTCTATTTCCCGGATTACGGCTTGGCTATCTGGTTGGATCCAAGCCATTTATCCGCGAGGCACGGGCGCTGCGCTCAACTGTATTGCGCCATCCGCCCGGCCATATTCAACGCACGGCGGCCTATTTTCTATCACTTGGTCATTACGACGCGCTGATCCGCCGGATGGGTACTGAATTTCATGCGCGACGCTTGGCTATGGAGGAGGCTTTTTCCCAAAATGGCCTTACCGTCGCCGGGCAAGGCGCCTTTGGCGGCAGCTCCTTTTGGATGCGTGCCCCGGCGCAGGTTGACACGGAGCAGGTTGCCAAGCGGCTACGCAGCAAGGGCGTGTTGATAGAACCGGGTCGGCCGTTTTTTACCCAACAAGATGCGCCAAAGAATTATTATCGCTTGGCGTATAGCTCGCTTCCCGTTCGGAAAATTTCCGAAGGTGTGGCGCTGATCGCCAGTGAAATGCACCCGTGATCCAATCTGGCTTCGCAGCCTTGGCGTTGCCGCCAGATCACCTTGCATTGCTCGGTCTGATTTGCTTGATTGCAGGACTGGTGCGCGGCTTTTCCGGCTTTGCACTTTCCGCCATGGTCATGGCATCCGGTGCTTTGATCCTGCCGCCTGTGCAACTGATCCCCGTCTGTTGGTGGCTTGAGATGACCGCCTCACTTTTTATGCTACGCGGCGGTTGGCGCGAGGCCAATCGCAAGGTCGCACTGGGCCTGGCCGTTGGCTCGACCATCGGCGTGCCACTCGGGCTGGCCCTGACCACCCAGTTCGATACGGAAACCTCAAAGCTGATCGCGCTTGCGGTCATCGCCAGTCTTGCTGCCTTGCAGCTTGCCCGGGTGCAATGGCGCTTTTTGGCGAGCAATTGGGGGCTTTACGGATCGGGCTGGATGGCGGGCGTGGCAACGGGGCTGGCCAGTGTTGGCGGAATGGTTGTGGCGCTCTACGTTTTGGCGCAAAGCGCACCACCGCGTGAAATGCGCGCCTCGCTGGTGCTGTTTTTGTTTTTGGGCAGTGTCACGACGGCTGTCAGCCTGCTGGCGTTCGGGTTGATGGACCAAACTGCTATCGCTCGCGGATTGGCCATGGCTGGGCCCGCGGCGCTGGGGGTTATCTTGGGACAGCTGTCTTTCGTCCCCCGATGGGAACATTTTTACAAGCCGTTCTGCCTTGTGCTTTTGCTGGCCCTCGCCGCT
>NYTV01000055.1 GCA_002683685.1 Paracoccaceae bacterium | reverse complement strand
TGGCTGGACGCTTTGGCTGAGCGGCGGCAGGTTGCCCTGTCGGTTCTGCCACAACCCACCGGGCTGAATGCGCTGGATGCCGGTGCGCGTCTTGGGCGCAATTTTGCACCCGAACGTCAGAACGAGGCGCTGAGTCTCTTTGGTGCTGTCTCTGATCATATCAAGAAAATGGGTGCAATAAAGCCTGTGGTGATAACCTCTTACTCGAGCGGTGCCAGAGAGAGACTTTCGGGCCTGTTGCAAGATGAGGGGCATGGAGAGCTTCGCGAGATCCGCAATATCAAAGACCTGCGCGGCGCGGGCACCTATCTGGCGGTCTCACAGCTTGAGCATGGGTTTGAGACAGAGGATCTCGTTGTCATCACTGAGCAAGACATTCTGGGCGATCGTTTGGTGCGCAGCACGAAAAAGCGCAAACGGGCGGATAATTTCCTTACCGAAACGCAAAGCCTAAGCCCGGGTGATTTGGTGGTTCATGTGGATCACGGCGTCGGGCGGTTCAAGGCTTTGGAAATTATCAGCGCAGCAGGGGCAGATCATGAATGTCTCTTGCTTGAGTATGCGGAAAATTCCAAACTCTATTTGCCGGTAGAAAATATTGAGCTTTTGTCGCGCTATGGCCATGACGAAGGCCTTTTGGATCGTTTGGGCGGCGGCGCCTGGCAGGCAAAGAAAGCGCGTCTCAAAGAACGCATTCGCGAAATGGCGGAGAAGCTTATTCGTGTGGCCGCCGAGCGCGCGCTGCGCCAAGCGCCGCTCGTGGATCCCCCTTTGGGGATGTGGGACAGTTTTTGCGCGCGTTTTCCGTATCAAGAAACTGACGATCAATCGAACGCCATTTCCGACGTGATTGAAGATCTGGGCACTGGCCGCCCCATGGACCGCTTGATTTGCGGCGATGTTGGCTTTGGCAAAACTGAAGTTGCGATGCGGGCGGCATTTGTGGCGGCCTGTAGTGGTTTGCAGGTGGCGGTGGTCGCGCCAACGACGCTGCTTGCGCGTCAACATGCGAAAAGCTTTGCCGAGCGGTTCCGAGGCTTTCCACTCGAGATCCGGCAATTGTCCCGTTTTGTCACGACGAAAGAGGCCAATACAACCCGTGATGGGGTGGCCCGCGGTACGGTGGACATCGTGATCGGCACCCATGCTGTGCTCTCTGATCAGGTGCGGTTCAAAAACCTTGGGCTTTTGATCATTGATGAGGAACAGCGTTTCGGCGTGGGACATAAAGAAAAGCTCAAGCAATTGCGATCTGACGTGCATGTGCTTACGCTCACGGCCACACCCATCCCCCGGACCTTGCAATTGTCTTTGACCGGTGTGCGCGATTTGTCGATCATTGGGACACCGCCGATCGATCGGCTTGCCATTCGGACCTATGTCAGCGAGTTTGACACCATCACCCTGCGCGAGGCGCTGTTGCGCGAGCATTATCGCGGTGGGCAAAGCTTTTTTGTGGTGCCGCGCATTCAGGATATCCCTGATATGGAAGCCTTTTTGCGTGAGCATGTGCCGGAAGTTTCGGTCGTGGTGGGGCATGGTCAGATGCCGGCGGGTGAGCTAGATGCCAAAATGAATGCATTTTATGATGGCAAATATGATGTGCTTTTGGCCACGACCATCGTGGAATCAGGTCTGGATATTCCCACCGCCAATACTATGATTATTTACCGCGCGGATATGTTCGGCCTGTCCCAACTCTATCAAATTCGTGGTCGGGTGGGGCGCTCTAAAACCCGTGCCTTTGCCTATTTGACCACCAAACCCCGCGCCAAACTCACGCCAACCGCCGAAAAACGCCTGCGTGTCTTGGGCTCATTAGATTCCTTGGGGGCCGGGTTTACGCTTGCCAGCCAAGATTTGGACATTCGCGGCGCCGGCAATCTGCTGGGTGAAGAGCAATCGGGTCAGATGCGCGATGTGGGCTATGAGCTCTATCAGCAAATGCTAGAAGACGCGATTGCGAAGATCAGGTCGGGTGAGACCGAGGCCAATCTTGACAACGACCAATGGGCACCGCAAATCAATCTTGGAGTTTCGGTCCTCATTCCTGCGGCCTATGTGCCAGATCTGGATGTGCGCTTGGGTCTATATCGCCGATTGTCGTCTCTTGCCACGAAAGTCGAGTTGGAAGGCTTCGCAGCTGAATTGATCGACCGCTTTGGGCCTCTGCCGAAAGAGGTGAATACATTGATGCTCATTGTGCGCATTAAGGCCATGTGCCGCAAAGCCGGGATTGCCAAATTGGATGGTGGGCCGAAGGGCGCAACCATCCAGTTTCACAATGATAAATTTGCCTCTCCCGGCGGTTTGGTGGCATTCTTGGAGGACCAACGCGGTCTGGCGAAAATCCGTGATAACAAGGTTGTTGTGCGCCGAGATTGGGGCCGGACCTCTGATAAAATCAAAGGGGCTTTCGCCATTGCCAAGGATCTTGCCGCGCTCGTGGCCGCAGAGGCGAAGCGCAAAGCCTAGGTTTGCGTCAATTGCGCCTGTAGCTCCGAAATGATGGAGCTCCAGACCTCTGGCGGTTGCGCCCCTGGGACCGCGTGCTGATTGGCAATAATGAATGTCGGCACAGCGGTGACGCCCATTTTGCGACTGTGGGCGTCGCGTTCTTGGATCATGCTGCGGTCAGCATCGCCGGCCAAAAGCTGGGCTATGACATCACGTTCAAGGCCGACCACCTCGGCAATGTCGCATAAAGCCTCGCCGTTGCCGATGTCGATACCCATGCAAAAATAGGCTTGAAACAGCGCATCCACCACCGCATTTTGTTTTTGTTCCAATCCGGCCCAGTGAATAAGGCGATGGGCATCTATGGTATTGGGTGTGCGCTTCATGGCGGCAAAATCAATAGGCAGCTCCAGCGCCTGTGCGGTTTGCTCAATTTGTGAATAAACTTTGATTGCGGCCTCTTTACCGCCAAACTTGCGCTCTAAATAGACGCGGCGGTCCATGCCCTCGGCCGGCATGTCAGGATTGAGCTGGAACGGATGCCATTCAACGGTGAAGGGATGATCTGGATGTTCAGCCAGCGCCTTTTCAAGATGGGTTTTGCCGATATAGCACCATGGGCAAATCGGATCAGACATAATATCCAGCTTAATCATAACTTACTGCTCCACAATTGGGGCAAATCTGCCCGGATCAATTTTCCATTCGCATTGCGCGGCAAGGTGGAGACGCGTTGCACGATGCGCGGTTGTTTGTAGCGTGCCAAATCCCGCGCGGCCAGCGCACCGAGCTGCGCAAGATCAAATTGCTCCTCGGCCACGACGAAGGCGGCGATGATACTGACATCGCGGCGCACCTCTACCTCCGTGACGCCCACCTCTTGAACACCGGGGCATGCCTCCAATATTTGCTCTATTTCCCGCGGTGCTACGCGGTAGCCACCAGCATTGAGGATATCCCCGCTGCGTCCGGCAAACTCAATCCGCCCATCTGCAAAAATCTGCCCTTGGTCTGCGGTATGATACCAGCCGTTTTTCACCGGCAAGGTGAGGGCCGCATCCTCAATATAGCCCAGCATCAAACCCGGATCCTGGCTATCGACCGCGATGGTCCCGATTTGCCCGCAAGGGACCAGGTCATCGCCGTCAAAAATGGCAATTTTGCGCCCGGGCTGCACGGCAAGATGATCGGGTGCAGAGGGTGTCGCAGATAGGAAGGTCGAACATTCGGTCATGCCAAAGGCTTCACAAATCGGAGTTTGTGTATGGTCTCGCCAGTTGTCGCGCAGGGCTTGCGGCAAGATATCACCGGCACTCAACCCATGACGCAGGCTAGAGGGGCACGGCACCGGCTGTTGCAACAAGCGTCGGTAAATGCCCGGTGCGGCTGCGAAGATGCTCGCCTTCTCCGCCTGCATGATCTGCCACAATTTGGCCGGCTCTTGCGTGTTTGGGATGACTGCGCTGGCGCCGATCGCCCAAGGGTCCATCAATCCTGTTCCCAATGTATAGGTCCAATTCAAGGCACCGGCGTGCATCATGACATCTTGCGACGTCAGTTGATACCAACCCGCCCACATCATCCGACGCGCCCATACAGCGCGATGGGCATGCAAAACAGCGCGCGGCTGGCCGGACGTGCCAGAGGTAAAAATGATATAGCCGGGACGATTGGGATCGCCCAGGATCGGGCGACCGGGGGGAAGCGTTTGGAACGCCTGCACCTGCTGGGTCTGCAGCGTTTGCCCGTCAAATTCCTCTAATCCAAGCTTTGGATCACAAATCATGGCTTTGGGATGGGTTTTTCGGAGCAGCTCCATCACCTCGCGGTCTGTCAAAGCGACCGAACAGGGCATTGCAACAGCATCCAGCGCCGCTAGGGCCAAAAAGCAGACCGGAAAATCGACCGTATTGCCGATGCGCAGCAAGACACGATCCCCGGCAGCAATCCCCGCCTGGCGCAGACCCGTGGCCGCGCCAAAAACCGCCCGCGCCGTTTGCGCGTAGCTGTAACGGCGCGGGATACCTTCCTCATAAACTGTCAACGCAATCTTATGCGGCGTTTGTGTCGCGGCACTCAACACATATGCCGCCAGATTGAAACTCTGGGGGCAGGGGGCCGCAGGAGAAAGGTCAATCAAGGCATCCATAGAGATCGGCTAGCGCGCGTCACTCCAGGTTGCAAGCCTTGTTCGGGCGGTTTATGACGGAGCCATGACAAAAAATGATCCCAATTCGCTCATCCAAATCGCTCGTGAAAATGGCAATTCCGAAGGCGGGTTGCCCTTAGACCTCGGGCTACGCGTGCGCGAGTTACGTAAGGCGCGCAATTGGACATTGGAGCAAGCCGCAAGCCAAGCTGGTCTGGCCCGCAGCACCCTGTCAAAAATTGAAAATGGGCAAATGTCTCCGACCTATGATGCGTTGAAAAAGCTTGCGATTGGCTTGGAAATTTCCGTCCCGCAGCTTTTTACCCCGCCCGTCAACAATCAAATCAACGGCCGCTTGGCCCATACCAAGGCGGGCGAGGGGCAAAGCCATGTCACCGCCACCTATGAGCATGAGCTCTTGGCCAATTCACTGTCGAAAAAGCTCATGTTGCCATATCGCACTGTGGTACATGCCCGGTCTATGGAGGAGTTCGACGGCTGGGTCCGCCATGATGGGGAGGAATTTCTTTATGTGCTGACGGGGGTCATCAAGCTGTATACGGAATTTTATGAGCCAATTGAAATGCGCCGGGGCGATACGGCCTATTATGACGCCTCAATGGGACATAATGTGGTGTCGCAAAGCGCGGAAGATGCAACGATTTTATGGGTCACATCCCTCGGTTAACCACTTGATGCGCGCCCAAATATCGCGCGCACGCCCCAAAGCGCCAGGACCATCCCGATCAGTTGGCATAGGATAAACATCGGAACATGAGCCGGGTAAATGCCTGCAAAACTGTCTGACAGAGCACGGGCAATGCTGACCGCAGGGTTGGCAAAACTGGTAGAGGCGGTGAACCAATAGGCACCTGTGATATAGAGCGCGACCATTGCGGCAATGGCTTTGGAATCTTGCGCCAAACCGCCGAAGATCATGAGCAGCAGTCCGAAACTTGCAAAAATCTCCGACACCCAAAGCGGCCCGCTGCTGCGCGGGGTTTGCGACAGTTGAAACAGGTTTTGGTCAAACATTGCGTGGGTCAAGATGACCCCGGCTATTGCCCCAATAATCTGCGCGGTAATAAAGGCGCAGGCTCGTGTGATCGGCAGATCGCCTCGCAGCAAAAAGGCAAGCGTAACAATAGGATTGAAATGCGCGCCCGAGATCGCGCCAAATAGGGTGATGATGCAATACAGCATACAGCCTGTTGCAATGGCATTGGCCAAAAGCGCCAGAGCAATATTTCCATCCGCCAGGGTTTCAGCCATGATTCCGCTGCCGACCACAGCAACCAACAGGAAGCCTGTTCCTAAAAATTCTGCAAAAACAGCATGTTTCATACTGGATTTACTCCATAAATTGCCCAGGCCTCTATGGGGCCTCGTACCACCATACATCGGGCAAAAAACCAATCCAATCACCATACATCGGTAGGCGTTTGGGATATTTGATCTCTTTGATATGGGCCAATCTGCTAAATGAGCTCGTATGGATTGGAATTACATAGCGACCTGCGGTTAAAATTCGGTCGAGCGCTTTCGCGGCTGCAAGAAAATCTTCTCGACTGCTTGAGCCGACCAATTTGGCGATCATCGCTTCGGCGGCGGGCGAGTTCATGCCCATCCAATTGCGCGTGCCGGGTTGCTCCACCCCGTAGCTGCCCCAATAGAGCACTTGCTCATTGCCGGGGCTGAGTGACAAGCCGCGCCGATAATAGGCCATATCAAAGTCATAGACCTGCGTGCATTCTTTATATTGCGCCGAATCCAGCACCTCGGTTATTAGGGTGATCCCCAAGCGTTCAAGCGCTTGTTGATAAATATCCATCATGGATTGGCTTTCGGTGTCCCCTTGTTTCAAGGTCACGGTGATCTCAAAGGGCAAGCCCTCGGCGTTGCGGCGCAGACCGTTTTGCACAGTCCAGCCCGCTTGAGACAGCAAAGCATCAGCTGCACGAATGTTTTTGCGGTTTCGTGCGCTGCCATCCGATTGTGGCAAGCGATAGCCCTCAATCGTGCCGGGAAGTAGGCTGTCTGCATAGGGCTCTAACATCTCAAGCACCCGACCCTTGGCCGGTCCCGCATCCA
>NYTV01000084.1 GCA_002683685.1 Paracoccaceae bacterium | reverse complement strand
CGAAAAACAGCTTTTCTTCAATAAACTTACTATATTGCCTCAATTAATGTGGTTTACATGCAGTAAGGAATAAATTGCAGGATCAGCTCTATGAATATTCATGAATATCAAGCCAAAGCGCTATTGCGCAGCTACGGCGCACCTGTCAGCGACGGGCGCATTGTGCTCAGCGCCGATGCCGCCAAAGCGGCAGCCTCGGAAATGGATGGTCCCCTGTGGGTTGTGAAAGCGCAAATCCACGCCGGTGGGCGCGGGAAAGGCGGCTTTATTGAAGCTGACGCCGGCACAGCCGGTGGCGTGCGCCTGGCGCGATCGGTCGATGAAGCTGAAAAAGAAGCCAAGGCGATGCTGGGCCGCACACTTGTGACCAAACAAACCGGCCCTGCCGGGAAATTGGTCAACCGGATCTATATCGAAGATGGCTCCGGTATTGAGAAAGAATTTTATCTCGCAATCCTGGTCGACCGCCAAACAAGCCGCATTTCCTTTGTGGCCTCCACTGAAGGCGGAATGGATATCGAAGAGGTGGCAGAAGCAATGCCAGAAAAAATTCTCTCCTTCTCGGTGGATCCCACCACTGGATATCAGGGCTTTCATGGCCGCCGCATCGCTTTTTCCCTTGGGCTGCAAGGCGCACAGATCAAGCAATGTGTTAAATTGATGGGCCAGCTCTACAAAGCCTTCGTCGAAAAAGACATGGAGATGTTGGAGATCAACCCTTTGATCATCACCGATGGTGGAGATTTGAAGGTTCTGGATGCTAAAATTGGCTTCGATGGCAATGCGGTGTACCGCCATGCAGATATCGCCGAACTGCGCGACACCACCGAAGAGGACGCCCGTGAATTGGAAGCGTCCAAATATGATCTGAACTATATCGCCTTGGATGGCGAAATCGGTTGTATGGTCAACGGCGCTGGTCTGGCCATGGCCACCATGGACATCATCAAACTCTATGGCGCGGAGCCGGCGAACTTCCTCGATGTCGGCGGCGGTGCCACGAAAGAAAAAGTAACGGAAGCCTTCAAAATCATCACCTCTGATCCACAAGTGAAAGGTATTTTGGTCAATATCTTTGGTGGGATCATGCGCTGTGACGTGATTGCTGATGGCGTGGTCTCCGCGGTCAAAGAAGTGGGGCTGACGGTGCCTTTGGTCGTGCGCTTAGAGGGCACCAATGTTGATGAAGGCAAGCGGATCATCACCGAAAGCGGGCTGAATGTGATCGCAGCCGACAACCTCCGCGATGGGGCCGAGAAAATCGTTGCTGCTGTAAAGGCGCTGTAAAGGCGCTGTAACGCGGCCCTGTGACCGCTGAATTAGAATTTTGCAGCCGGCCGAAACTGCCGCTGCCAACATACGAACGAGGAGCGCCGAATGGCCGTACTTATCGACGAGAACACCAAAGTCATTTGCCAGGGATTCACCGGCAGCCAGGGCACATTTCACTCAGAACAAGCCATTGCATATGGCACTAAAATGGTCGGTGGGGTCACCCCTGGCAAGGGCGGGCAAACCCATTTAAATCTGCCGGTTTTCAATTCTGTGCATGAGGCCAAATCTGTCACAGAGGCCAATGCCACAGTCATCTATGTGCCGCCTCCCTTCGCGGCAGACTCCATTCTCGAAGCCATTGACGCGCAGATGGAAGTTATCGTCTGCATCACTGAAGGCATTCCCGTTTTGGACATGATGCGCGTCAAGCGGGCGCTTGAAGGTTCCTCAAGCCGATTGATCGGGCCCAACTGCCCCGGTGTGATTACACCTGACGCCTGCAAAATCGGTATTATGCCAGGCCATATTCACCGCCGCGGCTCTGTCGGCGTGGTCTCCCGCTCGGGCACTTTGACCTATGAGGCTGTAAAGCAAACCACCGATGTGGGATTGGGCCAATCCACCTGCGTCGGCATCGGCGGCGATCCGATCAAAGGCACAGAGCATATCGACGTGCTGGAATGGTTCCTTGCCGATGAGGAAACTCAATCGATCATAATGATCGGTGAAATTGGCGGCTCAGCCGAAGAGGAAGCCGCGCAATTTCTGGCCGATGAAAAGAAAAAAGACCGCTGGAAACCCGTGGCAGGCTTTATTGCTGGCCGCACAGCTCCCGCAGGGCGCAGAATGGGCCACGCAGGCGCGATTGTCGCTGGCGGCAAGGGCGGCGCAGAAGATAAAATCGAAGCCATGAGAATGGCCGGAATTGTTGTTGCACAGAGCCCTGCGAGCCTTGGCGAAGCGGTTTTGGCCGCGATCGACGCGTAGTATGGGAGCGGCGGATATGACGCGGAGAGCCGAATTAGATGATAGACGATCGCGCCCCGCATCAATGCGCGCCCAAGGCGGCAAGGTTGCTTCTGTGAGCTTCCTTGCCGTGACACGTTCAACCTCTCTTTTTGTTCCATATCAAGGTGTCATCCGATGACAGATCAGTCTGCAAACGATCAGTTCCATGCCTCAAGCTTTATGCAAGGCCACAACGCGGAATATCTAGAACAAATGCATGCCCGCTACAGCGCAGACCCTGTGTCAGTCGACACGCAATGGGCTGAATTCTTTGCAGCAATGGGCGATGAGGACCGCGATGTTCGCGCCAAAGCCTCTGGTCCCTCTTGGGCGCGCAGCGATTGGCCGCCCATGCCGATGGATGATCTCACATCTGCTTTTACCGGCGAATACCCGGCTACGGCCGAGGCGCGCGACGCGGGTAAGAAAATCAGTCAAAAGGCCGCTGAAACTGGGGCGTCCCTAAATGAGGATCAACTCAAACGCGCAGTACTTGACGGTCTGCGGGCTTTGATGCTGATCCGTGCCTATCGCATCCGCGGCCACCTAGCGGCGGATCTGGATCCTTTGAACATGCGCGAGGATGATCCGCGCCCCGAGCTGGATCCAGCCAGCTACGGCTTCGCCGAGGCCGATATGGACCGGCCGATTTTTCTCGATAATGTTTTGGGGCTGCAATTCGCCTCCATGCGCGAGATTTTGGAAATTGTTCGCCGCACCTATTGTGGCACTTTCGCCCTGCAATATATGCATATTTCCAATCCCGAAGAATCCTCTTGGCTCAAAGAGCGTATTGAAGGTTACGGCAAAGAAATCAGCTTCACCCGCGAGGGCCGCAAAGCCATTCTCAACAAATTGGTCGAGGCAGAAGGCTTTGAAAAATTTCTCCATGTCAAATACATGGGCACTAAACGCTTTGGGCTTGATGGCGGCGAAAGCTTGATCCCAGCGATGGAGCAGATCATCAAACGTGGCGGCGCCCTGGGCGTTAAAGACGTCATCATCGGCATGCCCCACCGGGGCCGCCTGTCGGTGCTGGCCAATGTGATGGCCAAACCCTACCGCGCGATCTTTAACGAGTTCCAAGGCGGGTCGTTCAAGCCCGAGGATGTGGAAGGATCGGGCGATGTGAAATATCACCTCGGCGCCTCCTCCGATCGCGAATTTGATGGCAATTCCGTACATTTGTCGCTCACCGCAAACCCAAGCCATCTGGAGGCCGTCAATCCGGTCGTATTGGGTAAAGCGCGCGCCAAACAAGATCAAAATCATGATGCCGAGCGCACCGGTGTTCTTCCCATCTTGCTGCATGGGGATGCGGCCTTTGCCGGTCAAGGTGTCGTGGCAGAAGGGTTTGGACTTTCGGGGCTGAAAGGGCATAGGACCGGCGGCACTATGCACATCGTGGTGAACAACCAAATCGGCTTCACCACCGCACCGCATTTCAGCCGCTCCTCCCCCTATCCCACTGATATTGCTTTGATGGTCGAGGCACCAATTTTCCATGTCAACGGCGATGATCCAGAGGCCGTGGTCCATGCTGCCCGCGTCGCCACAGAATTCCGTCAAAAGTTCAAAAAAGACGTGGTTGTCGATATCATCTGCTATCGCCGCTTTGGTCACAACGAAGGCGATGAGCCGATGTTTACCAATCCGTTGATGTACAAAAAGATCAAAACACAAAAAACCACCCTCACACTTTATACAGAGCGCCTGGTGCGTGATGGCTTGATCCCCGAGGGTGAAATCGAAGATATGAAGGCCAGCTTTCAGTCGCTTTTGAATGCGGAATTTGAAGCCGGTAAGGACTACAAGCCCAATAAAGCCGATTGGCTGGATGGGCGTTGGTCGAAAATGAATCGCCGCGGCGAAGAGTATCAACGCGGCGCCACTGCCATGGCCGAAGAGACATTTGATGAGGTGGCTCAAACCCTCTGCCGCGTGCCAGAGGGCTTTTCAATCCACAAAACCGTCCAGCGCATGTTGGATGCCAAATCAAAAGCCCTGAGCAGCGGCGAAGGCATTGATTGGGCCACAGGCGAGGCTTTGGCCTTTGGCTCTTTGCTCACAGAGGGCCACCCGGTGCGCCTGTCCGGACAAGACAGCACGCGCGGCACCTTTAGTCACCGCCACTCTGGGCTGGTCAATCAAGATACCGAAGAGCGCTATTACCCGCTCAACAATATCCGTGAGGGACAGGGCCAGTATGAGGTCATCGATTCCATGCTCTCCGAATATGCGGTCTTGGGCTTTGAATATGGCTACAGCTTAGCCGAGCCCAATGCTTTGGTCATGTGGGAGGCGCAATTTGGCGATTTTGCCAATGGCGCGCAGATCATGTTTGATCAATTCATCTCCAGCGGGGAGAGTAAATGGCTACGCATGTCCGGCCTGACGATGCTGTTGCCCCATGGGTTTGAAGGTCAAGGCCCCGAACACAGCTCTGCCCGCCTCGAGCGCTTTTTGCAAATGTGCGGCCACGACAATTGGATTATCGCCAATTGCACCACCCCGGCCAATTACTTCCATATTCTGCGCCGGCAAATTCACCGCACCTTCCGCAAGCCTTTGGTTCTCATGACGCCAAAATCTTTGTTGCGTCACAAAATGGCTGTGTCAAAGCGTGCAGAGTTTACCACCGGATCCAGCTTTCACCGCGTGCTGTGGGATGATGCACAATATGGCAATTCCGAGACAAAATTGGTGGCGGACAAAAAGATCAAACGAGTGGTGATCTGTTCCGGCAAAGTCTATTACGATTTACTCGAAGAACGGGATGCCCGCGGCATTAATGATATCTATCTCCTGCGGGTCGAGCAATTCTATCCTTTCCCCGCCATCTCGATGGTCAATGAATTGGAACGCTTCAAACAAGCTGAAATCGTCTGGTGCCAAGAAGAGCCGAAAAATCAGGGCGCTTGGAGCTTTATCGAGCCGAATATTGAGTGGGTTCTGACACGCATTGGTGCCAAATACAGCCGTCCGGCCTATGTCGGACGCGCGACCTCGGCCTCCCCCGCAACCGGGCTTGCCTCTATACATAAATCACAACAAGCCGCGCTCGTCGATGAAGCGCTTACGTTGAAAGGATAAAATCATGGCCACCGAAGTTCGTGTTCCCACCCTGGGCGAATCTGTGACCGAGGCCACTGTCGCGACGTGGTTCAAAAAACCCGGCGATCAAGTTGCTGTGGATGACATGCTCTGCGAGCTGGAGACTGATAAGGTCACAGTTGAAGTGCCCAGCCCCGTAGCTGGCACTTTGGCGGAAATCGTCGCTGCCGAAGGCGCAACCGTAAATGCGGAAGCGCTGTTGGCACAGATCAACGAGGGGGCCGCAGCCTCTGCCCCCGCGCCCACTGCTGCCACGCCCGCCGAAAACACAGTCGCACCGGCAGCGCAAACCATCGCGGTAATGGTGCCGGTCTTGGGCGAATCTGTCAACGAAGCCACAGTCTCCACATGGTATAAAGCACCTGGCGATACGGTGGCTCAGGACGAAATGCTCTGTGAACTGGAAACCGATAAGGTGAGTGTCGAAGTGCCTGCTCCGGCTGCTGGTGTTTTGAGTCAAATTCTGGCCGCCAAAGGCAGCACCGTACAAGCGGGCGGCCAATTGGCTGTAATTGGGGGAGAAATCTCCAGCGCAGCCGCCCCGGCACAGGCAAGCGTCTCCGCCGCTGCGGCGAAAAGCTATGATGTGGAAGATGCCCCATCCGCGAAAAAGCTCATGTCCGAGTCCGGCCTGACCCGCGATGAGGTCACCGCATCAGGCAAGGACAACCGCGTGATGAAGCAAGACGTTCAAAAAGCCCTAGCCGCGCCCCAGGCCACTCCGATCCCGCCAGCCACTCCCATTCGAGCGGCGGTTTCCACAGATGACGCGGCGCGCGAAGAGCGTGTGAAGATGACACGCCTGCGCCAAACCATCGCCCGGCGGCTCAAAGATAGCCAGAACACTGCCGCCATGTTGACCACATATAATGAGGTCGACATGACCGAGGTCATGGCCCTGCGCAATGAATATAAAGATCTGTTTTTAAAAAAACATGGCGTGAAATTGGGCTTTATGTCTTTCTTCACGGTCGCTTGCTGCCATGCGCTGCGCGAGGTGCCAGAGGTCAACTCGGAAATTGATGGCGCAGATATTGTGTACAAAAACTTCGTCCATATGGGAATCGCCGCAGGCACGCCGACCGGATTGGTGGTTCCCGTCATCCGCGACGCAGATTCCATGTCTTTCGCTGAGATCGAAAAGGCCATTGCCGAAAAAGGTGCCCGCGCCCGCGATGGCAAATTGTCTATGTCAGAAATGCAGGGCGGCACCTTTACCATTTCCAATGGTGGCGTCTACGGCTCGCTTATGTCTTCTCCAATTCTCAACCCGCCACAATCGGGCATATTGGGCATGCATAAAATCCAAGATCGTCCGATGGCCATCAACGGCGAGGTGGTTATCCGCCCCATGATGTATCTGGCTTTGAGCTATGATCACCGGGTCGTGGACGGCAAAGGTGCGGTCACCTTCCTTGTGCGCGTAAAAGAGGCCTTGGAAGATCCACGCCGCCTGTTAATGGATCTTTGATCCAGCCACGGTCAAACGCCACTGGTAACGACCATACATAGTGTTCATTTTGGACAATTGTCCGTTATGATCTTTTTCCAGCCTCACATAGTCTGAGGTCGAAACAGAAGTTCAACCATGGGCCCAGGGGCCCGACATGAAAATAAAGGACCTGTCTTATGGCTTCTTATGATGTAATTGTGATTGGCTCCGGACCGGGCGGCTATGTCAGCGCTATTCGTTGCGCTCAACTGGGTCTAAAAACCGCCTGTGTCGAGGGGCGCGATACGCTGGGGGGAACCTGCCTGAATGTCGGCTGTATACCCTCCAAGGCCCTGCTGCACGCCAGCCACCAATTACATGAAGCACAACATAATTTTTCTAAAATGGGTTTGATTGCCGAAGACCCAAAGGTCGATTGGGCGAAGATGCAGGGCTACAAAACCGATGTGATTGATGGCAACACCAAGGGCATTGAGTTTCTATTCAAGAAAAATAAAATTGACTGGCTGAAAGGCTGGGGCAGCATTCCTGCGGCAGGTCAGGTCAAAGTTGGCGATGACATCCACCAGGCCAAACACATCATCATCGCGTCTGGCTCCGAGCCCTCGAGCCTGCCAGGAATTGCGATCGACGAAAAAATAGTCGTAACCTCCACAGGCGCTCTCGAGTTGAACAAAATTCCGAGCAAACTTGTGGTAATCGGCGCGGGTGTCATTGGCTTGGAATTGGGATCTGTCTACGCGCGGCTGGGCGCTGAGGTTGAGGTCATTGAATTTTTGGACGAGATCACCCCCGGCATGGATGGTGAGATCCAAAAAACCTTCCTCAGAATTCTCAAAAAACAAGGCCTAATGTTCACCATGGGTGCAGCAGTGCAATCAGTTGCGGTCAAAAAAGGCAAAGCAACTGTTTCTTATGTCAAACGCAAAAAGGGCAGCCAGCATGAGGTCGAGGCCGATGTGGTGCTTGTCGCCACGGGACGACGCCCCTATGTCGACGGCCTCGGATTGGACGCGCTTGGCGTCACCCTGACTGAGCGCAGTCAAATCCAAACCGATGCGCATTATGCCACCTCTGTTCCAGGTATTTACGCTATTGGCGACGCAATTTCTGGCCCCATGCTGGCCCATAAGGCCGAAGATGAAGGCATGGCCGTAGCAGAAATTTTGGCCGGGCAAGCCGGTCATGTGAACTATGATGTGATCCCCGGTGTGATTTACACGCATCCGGAGGTCGCCACCGTTGGCAAAACCGAAGAGCAATTGAAAGAGGCAGGCCGAGCTTACAAGGCCGGCAAGTTTTCTTTTATGGGCAATGGTCGCGCGAAAGCAAATTTCGCCGCCGATGGGTTTGTGAAAATCCTTGCGGATGCTCAGACCGACCGTATTCTCGGCGCTCATATCATCGGCCCGATGGCAGGAGATCTGATCCATGAAATCTGCGTGGCGATGGAATTTGGTGCCGCCGCGGAAGACTTGGCCCGCACCTGCCACGCTCATCCCACCTATTCCGAAGCGGTGCGCGAGGCGGCTTTGGCCTGTGGCGATGGGGCAATTCACAGCTGAGCCTGACCGCTGCCGTTACGCCATTTATTGGGTTTTTAGGCCTGCGCCATGGGTGCAGGTCTTAACGTGCCAACATGCGTAGCCCCTGAGTGACATCCGCACGCACAGCCACCCGCAAGCCCGGTTCATCGCCGGCTTTTAAGGCCGCAAGAATGAGGCGGTGATGCATGGGCGGATCCTTGCGTTGCAAACGGCCATATAGCGCCCGCATCGTCGGGCCCATTTGCAGCCACACCGTCTCGACCGTTGCCAGCATCGCCGGCGCCTGCGCCCGCAAATAAAGCGTGCGGTGAAACTCGAGATTGGTGCGTATGTAAGTCACAGCATCCGCCTTCGCCACAGCAACAGAAATGGCGTTATTTATAGTTTGCAACCGCTCAACCAGCGCCATGTGCGCGCGCGGCAAGGCCCGCGTGGCCAATTCCACCTCGATCAACGCCCGCAGGGCCGCAAGCTCCTCGATCCGATCATTGGTCAGAGCCGGGGTTTGGAACCGTCCACTCACCGAAATACTCAAGGCCCCCTCTGCCGCCAGCCGCTTTAACGCCTCGCGCACCGGGGTCACTGAGACCGAAAATTCCTCGGCCACACCGCGCAGGGTCATCGCCTGCCCCGGGCTCACTTCGCCGTACATGATCCGCATGCGCAAACTGCGGTAAAGCTGGTCGTGAGCGGCCAAATAGCTATCTTGTAATTTCTCTACCATTTGTATTTGTGATCACAATTGACCATGGCTGTCAAATGCCAGCGGCCTAGAGCCGGCGCGCGGCTCGCCCTCGGTCGCGGCTAGAAGTGATAACGGAGCAGATCTTCGCCATGGCGCTTGAGCCAGTCACGCTGCTCCTGATGACCCGGAAAGAGGCGCTCAACAATCGCCCAAAAAGCAGCCGAGTGATTCATCTGTTCCAAATGTGCCACCTCATGCGCCGCCACATAGCGCAGCACCTCAGGTGGTGCCATGATCAAGCGCCAAGAGAAGTTCAAATTTCCCTTTGTCGAACACGACCCCCATCTTGAGGTGGTGTCCCGCAGCGTCAGGCGTCCATAGGGCCGCCCGAGACGTTCAGAGTAGTGATCGACAGCCTCGTGCAGCGCGAAACGCGCTTGCAGCTTCAAAAAGGCTTTCACGCGCGCAGGAACCAAAGATTCGTGACCCGGCACCAACAGATGCGCCCCTTGCAGCATAACCTGCCGCCCCGCGCCGGGGCGAATGGTCAACTGTCGACCCGCAAAGGGCATTTGGCGGTCCAAACCAGCATGAGCCACTTGCGGCAAATCAGCCAAATGCGCCCGGATCCAAGATTCTTTTTCAAAAATAAAACTTTTTGCCTGCGCCATCGGGCAAGACAATGGCAGGATCAGCGTCACCTGCCCTTTGAGGCGCGAGATCCGCAGTGACAGCCGGCTTGCCCGGCGCGAGGGGCGCAACTGCACCGTAATTTCAGGCCGCCCGGGCAGTATGAGCTGCCGATCAGCGGTATTTGAGTGCAGATTCATCCCAGACATCCAAGAATTAATAGATTTCACCTTTGACACTGCCTCCTGTGTATGGCACTCGGCACAGATTGTCACCGATTGCGAGAGGGGAAAACCCATGCCGAACGAAGAATGGGGCACCAAACGTATTTGCCCCACCACAGGCAAGCGTTTTTACGACTTGAATAAAGATCCGATCATCAGTCCCTATACGGGCGAAACTGTTACGCTTGATGCAAATAAAGGCCGCACGATGGTGGCCGATGCGGAAGACGTGCAAACAACAAAGATGAATGAAGCCGATACTGACACCGATGAAGTGGTGTTGGACGATGATGACGTCGATGTAGATTTGGGCGATGATGTGCTTGATGATGACGACGACGATACGGTTTCACTGGATGAGATCGCAGATGTCGCCACAGACGACGACGACAGCTAAATTTCTTTGCTTGGCGCGCTGATTTCCTCTTGATCCCGCGCCGAGCCTTGCCTAGACAGCAAGACACCAAAGGGCCCTTAGCTCAGCTGGGAGAGCGCCTGCATGGCATGCAGGAGGTCAGCGGTTCGATCCCGCTAGGGTCCACCATTTTCCAAAATCTTCAAACCAGAGATCCGTGTTTCAACCCTTGATTAATGGGCACATCACCGGCATGCGTCGCAATTCACAAATTATTGAGTTTGCGTCTCTGCACATTAAATTTTACATAGATGATCGGGCGGCACGGAAGGACTGATATGAAATATTCAATTCTCACAATTAAGTGGGGTTCAGAATTTTCTTCTGAACATGTGAACATATTGTTCAGGGCCGCAAGAGATATGAGCTCTTTGGATTTTCAGTTCATCTGTATGACCGATGATCCGAAGGGTTTGGATTAGAATATCGTCAGCATGCAGATTCCCATGAGCGGGCTCGATGCGTTTCCCAAAACAGAGGGCACTTGGCCCAAACTGTGTTTATTTCATCCTGAGATTGCCGAGACGCTCGACATCGTCGTGTTCTTAGATATTGATACTGTCTTGACTGACAATATTGATCCGTTCTTTGAGGATCCTGGCCAATCGCTCCGCATGCTGAGTTGCGGCCCACGCTGGAGGCGGTTTGATCCGAGTTTTGAGCCCATGGGAGCCACGGGCGTTTTTACCTATCGGCCCACTTTTCACACAAACATCTTTGATGCCTTTCGCAAAGATCCTGAATTGGCCTATAGGAATAACGTTGTTGAGCAAGGATTTGTTGCCGCTCATGCGCGTGAGAAAGATTACTACCCACTGGAGTGAATACAGAGTTTCAAATATCATTTGCGGTGTCAGTATGTTATGGACATATTTGTGCCGCCCTTGAAGTCTGCCCCTGAAACCTTAGTGGTTGATCGACTATTGGGATAAATATAAAGATATTTGATAAGTTAAACTATTAGGCCTGCTCTGTCGTCTCAAGGATAATCTGGTCTGGGCCTTCATGCCACAGGTCGCAGCCCATGGTTTCAGACCCCTGCCTAAACAGCCGCTAACCTAAAATTTTATTGATGAGCGCGGAGAGTAAAACCCAGATTGCAAAAGCGCTTACCATCAACAAAATTGATATGCTCCCAAATAATGGCTCGGTCAGCATCGTCGTCATCAACGACTCCTGAAAGTAAAAATGCCAAGGCGCCATGCCCGCAAAAACCCATTCATGAAGCGAATAAAAAACTCTTTGTGGACCGACTGCCAAGACAATGCCGCAGCAAAACAACAAAAGTGTCAGCATGCTCAAAAATGATTTTGCGACAGTGTAAGGTCTCCATTTATCAATGTTTTTCCAAGCTTTTCCTATCCAGAAAACCATCACCAGAACACCTAGAATGGCCGCAAAATATGACAATATTCTACTGAGATGACCGATTAAACGCGCCACATCATTTAAATGGTCAATTTCTGGCTGCGTCAGAAACGTATCAATTATTTTGCCACTGGCGTCCCTATAAACAATGTCTTCTAGACCCTTACCGCCATTATTAACGGATCGAACAATTTCCCCAAATATTTTCGCCCGCTCCGACTTCGTTGTCGTCTCAAATCCATTTCGGTTCCTATTTTGAGGGCCGTATTTGGCAATTTGCTCCTCTATTCCGTTGTATTCATAGATTTGGGAAAAAAAGAAATTTGTCTCCGACAATGCCCGCCATGACAACATTAAGCACACAGCGAGTAGCATAACCGATAGGGTTGAATTTATGAGAGCTCTTACCAACAGTCCAAACTCCGATACCTTTTAACATCTCAAACCTATCGGACTTTAGTGACGCCTTCAAGTTCATGGAGCCATTCTTCAGGCGCGCAACCTGGTCGGACGCAATCGTTCAAAGACCTCTGCATAACGCCATTTCAACAACGCCATGCCACCAGGCAGAGTGTTATGGCTTGGCAGCCGGGTTATGCAGAGGTCTATCAAAGCGTCATAAAAATGGCATCTCCACCAGCCTTGCCTCGACCATCCGGCCGCCGGAGCGAGAAACAGTTACTTTGTTGCCGATCATGCAGCTGCGTGAGATCAGCGCGTAGCCGATATTTTTTTCCATACGCGGAGACCAAACACAATTGGTCATATCACCGACTTTCTGCCCACCAACGGTGATATTTTCCCAAGAAAAACCTAGAGGATCAGGCGTTTCACCGTCTAAGACCAAACCAAGTTGATGACGCTTAGGCCCTTCCGCATGAATCCGGCGCAGCGCTTGAATGCCAATCACGTCATCCGGCACATCCAAGTCAATATAGTTGCCCAAGCGCACCTCATAAGGATTGGTGGTGCCATCGCTATCAGAGCCGCAGCTCACCAGACCGCTTTCGGTCCGCTCCGGTGAGGTTGGGCCACCATTGCCGATGTCAAAAGGAGCGCCGGCTTCTTTGACGATCTTCCACAGCTCATCGCCGCGTGTTCCATCGCGCAGGTAAATCTCAAACCCACCTTGTTTTGACCAACCCGAGCGTTGCACAGCCACGGGAATTCCGTTGATTTCAGTTTCGGAGAACCAGAAATATTTCAAATCATTTACCCAGTCGCCAAAGATTGACGACACAACCGCTCCGGCTCTTGGCCCTTGCACCGCCAAGGGCGAAACATCCGGCTCAGAAATTTTCACATCCAAGCCACGCTCAGCAGCGATCGCACGTGCCCAAAACCAGATATCACTGTCAGCAATTGAAAACCAAAACAGATCTTCGCGCAGTTTGAGCAAAATCGGATCATTGATCAAAATACCTTCGTGATTGCAAAGCGGCACATATTTGCCTTGCCCAGTCTTACATTTTGACAAATCGCGCGGGCTGAGGATCTGCGCCAATTTGGCGGCATCGGGTCCTTCAAGCTGCACCTGCCGCTCCGCACCCACGTCCCACATGACGACCCCATTCAACAGGTCCCAATATTCCTTATCCTTATCGCCAAAACTGGCCGGTAGAACCATCCGGTTGTAGATCGAGGCATTTGTACAGCCCTCGGCAACCACCGAGTTGAAGAAAGGCGACGGACGCAACCGCGCAGTGGCATGGACCTGAAACATTTTGAGCTCCTAATATGACGCTAAAACGCGCTTTAGTGCAGGCAGGGTCCGTCTGGCAATCCCCGGAATTGCAGCTGCAATGTGACCTTGCGTCATCAGTATGACCAAGACATTAAATCCGCCCCCCCCGCTTCGAGAAAATCACATAAAATTGCGCAGTCAAAGCCCGGTCACAAACTGCGCGATTCCCTTGCCGCTTTGTCACAAAAAGTGAGCTAAATCCCTTCCCCTGCTGCCATATTCTGTTAACCTGACAGCAAGTTGGAGGATGACATGCAAAAGCAATCTGTGCGCCTAGGCGTGGATATTGGCGGTACATTTACGGATGTCGTTTTAGAGCGCAGCGATGACCTGTTTTCCACCAAAGTCTTGACCACCTATAGCGCCCCAGAGGAAGCTATTGTCGAGGGCATGGCGCGCGTTTGCGCACAAGCCCAGATAGATCCCGCGCAGATCACCCAGATCATTCATGGCACCACTCTGGCCACAAATGCTCTGATCGAGCGACGCGGTGCGAAAACCGCTTTAATCACCACCGAAGGGTTCCGCGATGTGATTGAGATGCGCACCGAAAGCCGCTTTGAACAATATGACCTCAACCTCACACTGCTTCCACCGCTCCTGCCCCGCAATTTTCGCTATACACTCAAGGAGCGGATGCAGGCTGATGGGCAAGTGCTCAAGCCGATCAACCGCGCTGAGATTGAATCCCTGGTCAATGAAATTAAGCAGGCCGGTTTTGAAAGCATCGCCGTGGGCTTTCTGCATTCCTACGTCAATGACGCCCATGAGCGCCTCGTGGCGGACGTGGTTGGCGAGCACATGCCCGGCGCGATGCTGTCGCTCTCTTGCGAAGTCAGCCCGCAGATGCGCGAATATGAGCGGTTCAACACCACCATTGCCAATGCCTATATCAAACCCTTGATGAAAACCTATTTGGACCGTCTCAAAGGGCGTTTGAATGGCGAAGGGGCTGTATGCCCAATCTTTTTGATGCACTCCGGTGGCGGAATAATCAGCCTCCAAAATGCCGCTGAGTTTCCCGTTCGCTTGGTGGAATCAGGCCCGGCCGGCGGGGCGGTTTTTGCGGCCCATATCGCCGCGCGTCATCGGCTTGATAAAGTGCTCTCTTTCGATATGGGCGGCACCACAGCGAAGATTTGCCTCATCAAAGACCAAACACCAAAGACCGCCCGTGGCTTCGAGGTGGCGCGCAGCTATCGGTTCAAAAAAGGCTCAGGCATGCCCATATCAATTCCCGTGATTGATATGGTCGAGATCGGTGCCGGCGGCGGCTCATTGGCCCATGTTGACAGCCTGCGGCAAATCAGGGTTGGACCAGAAAGTGCCGGTTCCGAGCCTGGTCCGGCTTGCTATGACCGTGGCGGCACAAGGCCGGCGGTGACCGATGCCGATTTGGTTCTTGGGCGGCTGGATCCCAACAATTTTGCCGGCGGGCGCATCACGCTAAATCCTGAGGCGAGCTCTGCCGCGCTTGCAACACATTTGGGCGATACGCTCGACATGGAGTCCCAAACCGCAGCCTTCGGCCTCTGTGAGGTTGTGGATGAAAATATGGCCAATGCCGCGCGTGTCCATGCCGTAGAAAACGGCGAAAACCTCAGCGATTACACGATGATCGCCTTTGGTGGCGCAGCGCCTTTGCACGCAGGGCGCTTATGCGAAAAATTGGGTATTTCCCGCCTTCTGGTGCCCACTGGCGCTGGGGTTGGATCTGCTATTGGCTTTCTGCGCGCGCCTTTCAGCTTTGAAGCCACCCGCAGCCAATTCATGCGTCTGACTGATTTTAGATCTGACCTGGCCACCGATTTGCTGGGGGATTTGACACAGGAAGCCACCGCCTTTGTCTCCAGCTGCGACGCGCAAGCCGAAATTGAAGCGCAATATAAAGTCTATATGCGCTATTCCGGCCAGGGATGGGAAATCCCCGTGCCCTTTGATGCTGCCCTGGCCCAATCTCCCGATGCGGCACGGTTTGAAGCCCTGTTTGAGCGCGAATATCAAACTCTTTTTGGCCGAAGTGTCGCAGGTATGGACATCGAGATCACCGTTTGGTCGGTCAATGCCGCAACCACCGCCGAAGCTGCACAGCCCCTGCCGCCTCAGCCCGCTACGCAGCGCTTGAAAGCGGCCCATTCTCGCAGCCTGTTTGACGCTGCATCCGGGCAAATGACACGGGCGGCACAATGGCGCCGCGCGCAGATGGCCATAGGCGCAGAGCTGGACGGGCCTGCGGTGATAGAGGAGGAGGAAACCACCATCATCGTACCCAAATCCCGCTGCGCTCGGGCGATGAGTGACGGGTGTATTGAACTGACCGTGCGTTCGACTGAAAAAGGAGCGGCCCAATGATCTCTCCCACGACATCCCGATCCACCTCAGAGGTACAGTATCAAGTCATGTGGAACCGGCTGATCTCTGTCGTCGAAGAGCAGGCTCAAGCCCTGGTGCGGACGGCCTTCTCAACCTCAGTGCGCGAGGCCGGCGATCTTTCCGCCGGGGTCTATGATGCACAGGGTCGTATGCTGGCTCAAGCGGTCACCGGCACACCGGGGCATGTCAATGCCATGGCCGATGCGGTGGCCCATTTCATGCGCCGAATTGGCCGCGAAAATTTCGCGCCCGGCGATATTTACATCACAAATGACCCCTGGGAAGGCACGGGCCATTTACATGATATAACCATTGTAACGCCCAGTTACTACAATGAAACCTTTGTTGGATTCTTTGCCTGTACCGCGCATATCGTTGATATCGGTGGTCGGGGCTTTGGGGCGGATGCCAATAGTGTCTATGAAGAAGGTCTCTACATACCCATAATGAAGTTGGCCGATCGGGGCGTGGTGGATCAGACTTTGATGCGGATCATCCGCGGCAATGTGCGCGAGCCCGATCAACTGGTGGGAGATGTCTATGCGCTGGCCAGCTGCAACGACATTGGGCATCGGCGCTTGGTTGATATGATGGAAGAATTTGAGCTGGTGGATCTGGCTGGTATTTCACAGTTTATTCTCTCCAACTCCCGCCGCGCGACACTTGAGCGGATCAACGCGCTGACGCCCGGATTAGCCCAAGGGGCAATGCGCAGTGATGGCTATTCGCACCCGGTCGATCTAAAGGTGCGGCTCACCATCGAACAGGACCGTGTTCTATGCGATTTTGCCGGCACCTCTGGCCTAGACAAGAAGGGCATCAATTGCCCTATGGTCTATACCAAAGCCTATGCCTGCTACGCCCTAAAATGCGCCATTGCACCGGAGATTCCCAACAATGCGGCCAGCCTGGCGCCTTTTGAAATCATGGCTCCGGAAAACACCATCGTGAATGCCCTACATCCCGCCCCAGTGGCGCTGCGCCACATCATCGGCCATATGGTCCCCGACGCGGTCTATGCCGCTTTGGACCAATTGCTGCCCGGGCTCGTGCCTGCCGAGGGCGCGGGATGTTTGTGCAATTTCCAAGTCTCCCTGCGCCCCCGCAGCGATGCGCCCGCCCCGCCGCATGCCCAGCGCGCAGAAGTTTTGACCTTCAATTCAGGTGGATCTGGTGCACGGCCCAGTTTGGATGGGATGAACGCCACTGCTTTTCCCAGCGGTGTCATGACCATGCCCGTCGAAGCGACCGAGCAGGTCGGCCCGGTTTTGATCTGGCGCAAAGAGCTGCGCCCCGACAGCGGTGGCGCTGGCCGGCATCGCGGCGGCTTGGGCCAATATATGGAGGTCGGCGCGCAAGAAGGTTATGAATTTGATATCCAGGCTATGTTCGATCGCGTCAACCACCCAGCCAATGGCCGACAAGGCGGATCAAGCGGCGGGGCCACGACGATCGCGCTGGACGATGGCACGGCCATGCAGGGAAAAGGCAAGCAATTTGTGCCTCATGGCAAAAAAGTCATGATGGCTTTCCCCGGTGGCGGGGGCTATGGGCCAGCCTCAGAACGCCCCACCGCAGACATCCTCAAGGATCTGGCCGGTGGATATATCACCGCGGAGGCGGCCGAGAAAATTTATGGCCTGGCACCACAACAGATCGCAGATATTTTGGCGCGGGCAAAAAACGGGGAGGCGTTCTGAATGGCACAACAGCTGCAATCGCCCAGGGCGCAAAGCTATGACGTAATCCTCATTGGCGGCGCTATGTATGGCAGCTCCATCGCCTGGTGGCTCAGCCGCGATCCGGGCTTTGACGGCTCGATTCTCCTGGTGGAACGGGATCTCAGTTTTGAATTCGCCGCCACAAGCCACACCAATTCCTGCATTCGCCAACAGTTTTCGAATACGACCAATATCCAAATCAGTCAATTTGGTGCAGAGTTTATCAATAATTTTCAAAGCTATTTTGACCACGACCCACGGGTTCCCGACATCCCTATCCAATCTTTTGGCTACATGTATCTGGCCAATACCGCCGCGGATGCAGAAAACCTGCGTCAAAGCCAAGTGGTGCAGGCGCAGTTGGGGGCCGGTACACGGCATATGACTGCTGCTGAAATACAGGCCGAATATCCGTTTTATAATGTGGATGATATTACCGCTGGCAATCACAACACAGCCAATGAAGGCTATTTTGACGGCGGCACGATTTTTGATTGGTGCAAGCGCGTGGCCCAAGAAAAAGGCGCTGAATATGTGCAAAACGAAGTTGTCGCGATCAACCGGCAGGCAGACCGTATCCACAGCGTCACGCTCGCGTCGGGCGAAACCCTCAGCTGCGGGCTATTGGTCAATTGCACCGGCCCGCGCGGCGCGCATACGGCACGCATGGCCGGGATCGATTTACCTGTAGAGCCGCGCAAACGCTACAGCTTCATCTTCGATGCCGAGCAGCCATTAGACCGCGACCTTCCCCTCACCATTGACCCCTCTGGTGTGCATATGCGTTCGGAGGGGCGCTATTATCTCGCGGGCTGCCCACCCGATGATGATGCGCCGGTTGCCTATGATGATTTCAACCAAGATCACAGCATCTGGCAAGAGAAAGTCTGGCCCATTCTCGCCGCCCGCGTGCCAAAGTTCGAAGCCATCAAGCTGATCAACAGCTGGGCGGGACATTATGACTATAACACCTTCGATCAAAATGCGATCATCGGCCCACACCATGAGGTCGAGAATTTCCTCTTAGCAAATGGGTTCTCTGGCCACGGCTTGCAACAATCCATGGCAATCGGGCGGGGATTGGCAGAATTTATCACCTATGGTGCCTATCGCAGCATTGATCTTTCTCCCTTCGCATACAAACGTATCGCAGAGGGCAACCCCCTTGTCGAAAAGGCAGTAATCTGATGAAAAAACTCGTATTAACCGGTGCCGCGGGGCGGCTGGGCTCATATCTACGCGAACCGCTGAGCCAGATGTGCGACAGCCTGGTCGCCACCGATTGGATAGAGGACATCGGCAAGCTCTATCCCGGTGAGACCTATGTAAAAGCCGATCTGGGAGATCTTGAAGCTATGGAGGCGGTGCTTGATGGTGCTGAGATGGTGATCCATTTTGGCGCTATTGGCGATGAGGCCGCCTGGGATAAGATTTTACATTCCAATATCATTGGCGCTTACAATGTATGGGAAGCGGCCGCGCGCAAGGGGCTGCGCCGCGTGGTCTATGCCAGCTCCATTCATGCGGTGGGCATGTATCCTAAAACCCAAAGAATCGATACCGAGGTGCCGCACCGCCCGGACACTTACTATGGTTTGGCAAAATGTTTCGCAGAGGATCTTGGCAGTCTGTATTGGGACAAGAAGGGCCTTGAGAGTGTGCACCTGCGAATCCTGTCCGCCGCACAGGTCAACAACCCGCGCGCACTCGGCTCTTGGCTGTCCTATGATGATCTGATCCATTTGGTTCAGCAGGCCATCACCACTCCGATCACGGGCTTTTCAGTGATCTATGGCGTATCCAACAATGACCGGGTCACAGTCGACAATCACAAGGCGAGCTTCCTAGGCTATCGCCCAAAGGACAATGCAGAGCAATTTGCCACTGAAGTCCTGGCCGCCGCCGATCCCGCAGACCCTCAGGACCGCGGGCAAATGTGCCAAGGCGGACCCTTCGCATCAGTGGAGATTGGATTTTCAGGCACAGCCAGCATGAATATCGTACAAGACAAAAAAGAGATATAACGCAGCAATGGCGGTGGACCAGACCTCTCCCAACTGCTGCGCGCCACCCGGCCCCAAGGGCCCCCCCTCTCAACGCGCCCCGCAATCTTTGAGCGGTGGAGCCCATCGCGGGGCTCTTTGCCCCATTCCAGGCGGGACAGCTTTCATGGGGACCAACCGACCGGTCATCAAGCTGGACGGCGAAGCCCCGCAGCGGCGGGTCAAGCTGAAGCCCTTCCTGTTGGGGCAAACCCCGGTGAGCAATGCCGAATTCTCCGACTTCGCAGAACAGACCGGCTATGTCACAGAGGCTGAAATTTTCGGCTGGTCCTTCGTCTTTCACCTTCAGGTGCCCACGACCCAGACCACGCTGCAAGGCGCGGCTGGCGCGCAATGGTGGCGGCGGGTCGATGGCGCAAATTGGCGGCGTCCCGCAGGCCCTTTAGGCGCCGAAAGCCTGCCCGATCACCCTGCGGTGCATCTATCTTGGACGGATGCGCAGGCCTATTGCGCCTGGGCGGGGGGAGTCTTCCGAGGGAAGCAGAATGGGAGCATGCCGCCCGTGGCGGTTTGGGAGATGTGACCTATCCTTGGGGCGATGCGCCGCCTGATGATCGCGAGCATCTGCCCTGCAATATCTGGCAAGGCAACTTTCCCACCCAGAACACCGCCGCCGATGGCTATGCTTTCACCAGCCCCGCCCGCTCCTTTGCTCCCAATGGCTACGGGCTTTATGGCATGGCGGGAAATGTTTGGGATTGGACCGCCGATCTGTTGCGCCTCAAATCCCTCTCCAAAGCTGGCAAGGCCCATGCGGCGGCCATGCGGGGCTATCGCGTCATCAAAGGCGGCAGCTTTCTGTGCCATGCCTCCTATTGCACGCGCTACCGCATCGCCGCGCGCACGGGCAATTCGCCAGAAAGCACCACCAGCCATATGGGATTTCGCATCGCTTTTGACGCGCCCGCCGCGCGCGCCAGTCAGCCCTGCGATGAGCCGAGCTAAGGCAGCTCAAGCGAGCAAAATCTGATCAGCTCACGCGTTAACCGAGCTGTCTTGCCTGTCCTAGCCCCGCCCCAGCGCGCTCAGCGGCCATAAGGGTTGGGCGGCGCGGGGGTGAAGCCGGCCAGCGTTTTCGGCGCATAGATCTCGATCACAAGCGGATGGCATTGCGCCGTGTCACTGGAATGCTCTGCGCCGCAATCACCGCCCGGGCAGACAGAGAGCCCCAGCGTGATATCAATCTGCGCCTCCAGCTCAAGGAAATCTCCCGGACGTACAGGGCTGGCCTTCATGAAATATTGATGCGTGTCGCGGGTAAACCCCGTCAGCATGAAGACATTGAGCACATCATGCACATGCCGCTCGGCTTCCTCGGGCGGCAAATCAAAGTGATCAGCAACGGCGCGCGTTAGGTTGGAATGGCAACAATAGTGGTAATCTGTGCCACTGAGCAGCCGGCCCGTATAGGGGTCACAGCGCGTGCCAATCACGTCATGCACCGAACCGCCATCGGCGTCATAGCCATACCAGTCCAGCGTGTCACAGATGATATGCGCCAAGGGCCGCATGAAGGGGAAGCTCGACCAAAGGCTGTCTCCCGTGCTGACATGGGTGCCATGCAGAGCGCGTGTTTTGCCGCTGTAGAAATGCTCCGCAAGGTTGTGGCTGTTCCAAATGTTCAGATCCCCCACCTGCGGTCCCTCCACCGACACAATCCGCGCGAAATGCCCCGCTGGCACATCAATACAGGCAGCCGACCGAGGCGGCACAGAGAGTCGCTGTCGCAACTCTGCGCCCTCCCGCCTTGCGGCTGAAGCCGCCAATGTCACCTGTGGCAAGGTTTCGGTCGGATAGCAGACAACCACCGGACGCGCCCGCCGGGCCTGCGCATCTTTGGGCTCTGGGTGCAAAGGATGTTGAAGTTTCATGCAATCTCTCTACCTGGGTGCGCCCATGTTAGAGGCGCGCGATGAAATTGACAATTCCGCGCTGTGACAGGTCGCATATGGGCTTGCTCTTATGGGCACGATGCGCTCCATTTATGCAATGGATATATTGCAAAACCCCCACCGCCACGCCGGCTTGACCGTCGACATTCTGCGCGACATTCCCGCCCCCTCAACCGATGCTGCTGCTGTGCAAGCGCTGCTGGCCCGTTGTCCCGATGCCGCTGAAACTGAAATGTTGCAAGCGCCCGGTCTTGCCAAAGATCTCAAGATAGCACGGCTCAGCCTGAAGGATGAGCGCGGCCGCATGGGGCTCGGCAGCTTCAAAGCCCTTGGCGCGGCCTATGTCATCGCCCATAGCGCAATCATCAAAGGCGAAGAGCAGAGCACGAAAACCTATGTCACCGCCAGCGCCGGAAATCACGGGCTCAGCGTGGCAGCAGGTGCCAAGGCCTTTGGTGCCGCCTCTGTCATCTTTCTAAGCCAGAGCGTGCCAGAAGCCTTTGCGCAGCGATTGATCGCTCAGGGCGCAACTGTTGAGCGCGCTGGCGCCACCTATGAGCAGAGCATGAGCGCGGCGCAAGCTGCCGCCGAGACCAACGGGTGGATATTGCTATCGGACAGCTCTTGGCCAGGCTACAGCGATCTGAGCCACCGCTTGATGGAGGGCTATACTGTCTTCATGGCCGAAGCAGAGCGACAAATCTCTGCTCCAAGCCATATCTTCTTGCAAGCCGGTGTTGGCGGATTGGCCGGAGCCGCCGCGGCAATGGCCCGCAGAATTTGGGGGGATACACCGCAGATTGTGGTGGTTGAGCCGCTCCATGCGCCCGCTTTGCACAGCTGCATCCAGGCCGGTGATTTTGTTGCCGCCCAGGGTCCAGGAAGCGCCATGGGGCGATTGGATTGTCTCGAAGCCTCTTTGATTGCCCTTAAGGGATTGGCCAAAGATGCCGATGTCTTTGCGCTCATTAGCGAGGAGGAAGGCCAGGCCGGCGCGGATTTTGCCGCAGCCCATCAGATGGAGAGCACCCCGTCCGGGGCCGCGGGTCTTGCCGGTCTGTTGGCCTCAAGCGCCCATCGTGCCGCGCTCAAGCTTGACGCGCACTCCCATGTGCTCGTGATACTTTCAGAAGGCCCAGAATAATGCCTCAAGGATTCGAAATCGCGGAGTTTAAAGCGCGGCTGACACGGGCGCAAAGCCGCATGGATGCGGCCGGGCTCGACGCCATTTTATTGACCACAGAGCCAGATATTCGCTATTTCACAGGCTACCTCACAAGGTTCTGGGAAAGCCCCTGCCGGCCTTGGTTCTTGGTCTTGCCCCGCTCAGGCGATCCGATTGCTGTCATCCCCTCGATCGGGGCGGCGCTTATGGCCCGCAGCTGGATCACAGATATCCGCTGCTGGCGCGCGCCCGATCTGGAAGATGATGGCATAAGCCTTTTGGCTGAGACCCTGCGCGCTTTAGGCCCAAGCATTGGCACGCCCAGCGGGTTGCAGTCCCATCTGCGCATGCCGTTGAACGATTTTGCTCGGCTCAATGCCGCCCTGCCCCAGCCCATTGGAGCGGATTTTGACATTCTGCGCAGCCTGCGATTGGTGAAATCTGAAGCTGAGATTGAGAAGATCAAGACCGCATGTCAGATTGCCAACCGCGCCTTTGCGCGCGTGCCCGAGATTGCCAGCATGGGCCAGCCTTTGGCGCAGGTGTTTCGTGATTTTCAGCGCCTATGCCTTGATGAAGGCGCCGATTGGGTGCCCTATCTCGCCGGCGCTGCGGCACCTGGCGGCTATGGCGATGTAATTTCTCCCGCCGACGACCGTCCGCTTGCGGCCGGGGATATATTGATGCTGGACACAGGTTTGGTGCATGACGGGTATTTTTGCGATTTTGATCGCAATTTTTCCGTGGGCCGCCCATCAGCAGATGTTGCCGAAGGTCACAGGCGTTTGATTGAGGCCACATATGCCGCTTTTGAGGCCGCACGACCAGGCAGCACCGCCGCAGAGCTTTTTCACGTTATGGACAAGATCGTCACCGGCGGTGCCGGCGGGTCCGAAGCTGGCCGCTATGGCCACGGGCTTGGCATGAACCTCACAGAATGGCCGAGCTTGATCCCAACGGATCACACGCCGCTGGTCTCGGGCATGGTCCTGACCTTGGAGCCGGGTATCGAACTGGCACCAGGGCGCGCTTTGGTTCATGAGGAAAACATCGTCATTCGCGAGAATGGCGCAGAGTGGCTAAGCCAGCCCTATGGCGCCGAGATGCTGGAGGTTTAACATGAGCTTGCTTCCATATGACACTGTTTTAATTGATCCGACAAGAATTGGTCTTGTGGTTTTGCAATCAGATGAAACCATCGAGCGAGACATGATGCAGATGCGCGGAACCGCAGATCTCTTCTTTAGCCGCGTGCCGAGCGGGCAAGAGGTCACGGCCGAGACCTTACAATCTATGGCAGCCCACATTGAGGCCTCAGCCGCACTCTTTCCCCAGACCCTGCGCTTAAACGCTGTCGGCTACGGCTGTACTTCCGGCACGGCTCAAATTGGCGTGCAGGAGGTTGAACGGCTTGTGAAAGCTGGCACAAAAACCCAGGCGGTCAGCCAACCCGTGTCCGCATTGCTGGCCGCTTGCCGCCATCTCAAGCTCAAGCGTATTGCGTTTTTGTCCCCATATTTGGAACAGGTCAGCGCCAATCTGCGAGAGGTTTTGCAAGACAGCGGCATTGAAACCCCGGTTTTCGGCACCTTTGGCGAAGCCGAAGAATCAAAGGTCGTCCGTATTTCTGGCGCATCTATTCAAAGCGCGGCCCGTCAGCTGCTCGCAAACGGCGGGCTTGACGGCATTTTCCTCAGCTGCACCAATCTGCGGACCATGGATTTGATTGCGCCGATGGAAGCCGAATTTGGCCTGCCGGTTTTGTCCAGCAATCTTGTTCTCGCCTGGCATTTGGCGCAGCTGTCGGGAGATCCACAGGCCTTACAGGGGCCCGGTCAGCTCTTTGCTTCTCAGACCCACAGCTGAAGGCCCTGCACTCCCGTTAAACAGGCTGCAAAAAGTCCAAAAGGGGTTGGGTAAAGGCCTCCGGCGATTCCAACAGCCCCAAATGTTTGAACCGCGGTATGATGCGGCACTCTGCTCCCGCAATTTCAGCGGCAATATCCCTACTCATCTGCGGTGTTGAGCCCACATCTTCGGCACAGGTCATCACCAAACTTGGCACTTTCAAGGCTGGGGCAGGACGAATTAACTCCCTGACGCCATGAGCCAAGACCCAAGCAGACTGGCCATAGCTCGCGCGATCTGCCTGCATGCGCCAAGCTGCAACCTGGCGTGGGATATCAGTATTCGAGGCCAGAAATTCTGGTGTGAACCATCGCTCCAACGCGGCCTTTAGCGTCGCCTCAGCGCCCTGATCCAGCGCCTTGCGCGCCCGCGTCTCAACCTCCTGCTGCATCTGCGCGCCGCGATCATGCGGAGAATTCAAAATAGCCAAAGATCGCACCAAATGTGGATGATCCATCGCGACGCGCCGATTGATCATCCCACCGATTGAAAAGCCAATCAAATGCGCAGGGCCCAATGCGGTGTCCTCCAGAAGGCGCGCGATTTGATCGGCAAAGACCGACAGGCTAAGCGGACGTTCTGCCGGGCGGCTTTGCCCATGTCCATAAAGGTCATAATTGAGGACACGATACCGGGCACAGAGCGCTGGCAAATGGGCCTGCCACAGCGATGAACTCAGCCCCAACCCATGGATCAACACCAAAGGCGGCCCATCTTCGGGCCCGTCAAGCCGATAGGCCGTGCCATCGGCGGCTTTAAACACCGGCGGGATTGTCCAGGTCGCGGCCCATATCCCGCAGGTCATCATAGCGGTTGCCAATCCGGTGCAAAGGATGGCCGCCAATGGAGGCGCCGAGCGCAATCAAAATTTCATCCTCACCAGGCGCATCCGGCACCGTGGTGTGAATCGTTTGGTAGTGGCTACGCATGCCGCCATCGTCCTTATGCATCAAAGGGATCATCAAGGATGTGCCCGCGCCGCCACGGGTATTGGTAAAGGCGAGATAGGATTTGGCATTGACCGCCTCGCGGAACTGATTGCCGAAATGCAGCGTATGCGTCATAGCTTGAGCATGCTCAACCTCGCCCCCCATGCCGACAATACTGGCCTTGCCGCATCCCTCAATCTTATCTCCACAGATTTCGAGCAGCAAATCGGTCAAGAGCTTGCCCAGCACAGGTCCATGCTCTTGGATTTCTGGGCGGAGGTTCTCGACCCAGCCCCGGCCAAACCAAGGGTTTTTGATGATTGCAATGGCGCTGACCAATTTGGTTGGCACCGGTACGGTCTGACCGCCCTCTTCGTAGGTGGTTTGCACCCATGTCAATGTGCGGCGGATTTCAATACTCATGGCGACATCCTTTAGGTAAATTCTGGCATAACATGATTAATAAAACTCTGGAGTGAGCGTTTCTGCTCTGCCATCCCCAATCCCATTGAGGCATAGTAAATGAAGGCATCAACGCCGAGCGCCTCATAGCGGCGCAGCTTTGCAATGACCTGTTCGGGTGATCCAAACATCAGGTTTTCTTCAAGCATTTCGGGGTCCACACGGACATTGCCCTCCAATTCCTCGGCCGAGACCGCTTCGGGAAAGCCATTGTGCACTGCTCCGGTTTGGGTCATCAGATTGCCAAATTTTCCCAAAACGTTGCGAATGGCATCCATTGCTGCAGCCCGATCTTGTGAAGTTTCATAGACCGCCGTGTGACGCATCATAGCGAATGTGCCATCCCAGCCATTGCCCGCCGTCTCAATGGCCTCATCAAGCTGCGCTCTATATTTCGCCGCCTCTGCAAAGGGCATGGAAAACGGCCAAGACATAATATTGCAATGATTGGCCACCGCATAGTCAAAAGTGATGGGCGAGCGAGCCGCAACCCAGATCGGCACCTCTCCTTGCAGAGGCTTGGGACAGGATGTGGCGGCGGGAAATTGCCAATATGTCCCATCATGGGCCACATCCCCCTGCCAAAGCTTTCGCACCAAAGGCAGCATCTCCTGCATATAGCGCCAGCCATCACTTTGCGCCAATCCAGGCTTCATCCGGTCAAACTCGCGTTGGTAGGCACCCGAGCCCAGACCCAAATCCAAGCGGCCATTAGAGAGGAGATCGACCATTGCAGCTTCACCCGCCAGATTGAT
>NYTV01000083.1 GCA_002683685.1 Paracoccaceae bacterium | reverse complement strand
TTGGATCTGCGTTAATGAACCGATCGCAAGTCATATTAATAGACGAAACACTTAGCGTCGGCGATACGTTTTTTAGGGAAAAGGCGCGCGACGCGCTGGAGAAGGAGCTCACCGAGGAGCGAGCGATGGTGCTGGTGACTCATGGCGAGCAGCAGGTGAGGGGGCTGTGCAGGCGAGCCGTGTTGCTTGAGGGCGGTTTAACAGTTGCCGACGGCATGCCTGCCGATGTGCTTGCCGAGTACGCCGCGCTTTCGACCTACTCTACGATGTAGGCCTGAATGAAAATATCGCAGATTACATTGGGCCACGGGGGAGCGTGACGCTGTGGCGGAAAAGCCTGTAAGCCTACCGAGAGCCATCATTGGTGGCACGCCGTTGCTTGGGCAGCTCACTGGCATTGGCCATTACACACGGCAACTGGTTACAGCACTTCAAGCACATGAACTGCTGGCCGAGCTGAAGTTGTGGGGCGACGTCAGTTTTATTGACTCCGACGTTGCCAGTCCGCCGTCGGTGGGCAACGATTCGGACGAGCCCATCGAAATTAGTCAGCCCTTTTTCGCAGCGGTTAAGCGACCTATCAGGGCGCGGGCCGCTCGCTCTTACGCAGCGTCTTGGGTTTATTCTCGCATCACTGAGCGCGTTGCGGCGGCTCGACTGGCGCCTTATGCGCGAACGCACCTCTACCATTCACCAAATTTTATTTTGCCGCGGTACGAAGGTCCAAAGGTTGTGACAATCCATGATCTTTCGGTGCTGCGTTTTCCCGAGTTCCACCGGCGCCCGATGGTTGAGTTGTGCGAGCGTGGGATCCACCGGGCGGTGGCCGAGGGAGCGCAGATCATCACCGATGCTCAATTGGTGCGGAACGAGGTGATGGAACAATTTGGACTTCCCGGTGATCGCGTTACCGCCGTGCATCTTGCGCCCGATGTGCGATGTCGTCCCCGCTCTGCCATGGAGTGTCGCAGTGTGCTGGCGAACTTCGGTTTGACGTATCGGAGCTTCTATCTTTGTGTTGGCACCATCGAGCCGCGCAAGAACCTACTGAGGACATTTGAGGCGTATCGCGCGGGGCGGCAAGCGGGCCTATTTGAGTGGCCTTTGGTGGTAGTGGGAGCGCCTGGCTGGAAAAGCGCCAGAGAGCATGAGGCGCTGAATGCATTATGTGCCGACGGGCTAGCTGTTTATCTGCGTTACCTCGATGACACCTCATTACATCAGCTCTATTCGGCCACAGGACTTTTGGTTTTCCCCTCGCTTTACGAGGGCTTCGGGCTTCCTGCGATAGAAGCTCAGGCTTCGGGTAGCCGGGTCCTCACCAGTCGCGGATCCACTATGGCCGAGTTTGCCAATTCCAGCGCGCTGCTGGTGGATCCGGAAGATACCGACGCGATCAGGTCAGGGCTCCACGAAGGTTATGCGCACCTTCAATCCACTGTAACTGACAAGGCGAGCCGCACTTGGAAACAGGTCGCTATTGAGACTGCGGCGGTTTACTACAAAACACACGCGTAGTTGTTCGTCAGCATTTAGGTAAGAGGCTTTTTAGTCTTTGCTGGAGGCCCTCTCTTCGAAAGCACAGCTAGCAACTCTCAAAAAAACAGGTCTTGCGGGTCAATCTCAAGTCAGTCGTCAATGGGGGGTCGACCCGTAATTTCTTGCAATGCGGATTCAAGCAGTGCGATTTTTTGAATCAACCGTTGTTGCCGGCCCCTCATCTTGCTGACTTCGATATCGGTTAGCAGCGCCTTGATCACCAGCGCGGCGATGGACAGTGCTACGACCAGAATGGGCCCATAACTGACCCCCAATAACCCGGCCATGGCGTCAAAAATGCGGGGTGCGAAGCCCAATAGCGCGCAGAGAAGAATAGCTAGGGTCCAGCCAAGGCCGTGAGAAATATGCAGCTGATCACGCCGCACCAAAAACAGAAGGAGTGCGGCTAGCAGCACCCCGAATATCGCGGATAGCACGGTAATCAATGCGACACCCTCCCGCCTGAGTGATGCGGATTATTGAAGATCACTTTTGGTTCCATGGGCGTCTTCGTTTGATTGCGCCCAGGATTAACGTATGTGCCATATAGCTCGCTACCGCTAGCCAGGAATTGAAGATGCGAGATTTACCGTTCGCTCTGGGGGGCATCACGACGGGCACCTCCTGCATGCGCATTCCTGCTTGCTCCAGCATCAAGAGCACGCCCACATCCTGATAATCCAGATGACTGGCTCTCGGTTTGGAAAGCAACGCGAGTGCACGATTGTTCAAGACGCGAAAGCCGCTGGTGAGGTCCTGACATGTTAACCCTGAGGTAATGCGCATCATACGCCAGGCCAAACGACGTAAATTCGATCCGCGCTCGGGTGCAGAGCCAATCACCACGTCGCACTCTCCCGCGATTACGGGTTGGATTAAGGCAGCGATATTTTTTGGGTTGTGCTGGCCGTCAGCATCCATCGTGACCGCATAGTCGAGCCGCCTGCTGGCCGCCTCACGAATGCCTGCTTGTGTTGCGCCCCAGGCGCCCAGCCGTGCGGACAGGCTGATCACCCGGGCGCCGGCGGCGGCAGCGCGTTGCGCGGTGTGATCAGTGGAGCAGTCATCAATCAGCCATATGGGTAAATCCACAGCTGCTCGAATGTCCGCGATGTGCTGACCAATCCCCAACTCCTCATTCAGCGCGGGTATCAGAATAGCTCCTCGCGGTGAGGGCCCTGAGCGTTTTGATTGACTGCGAGCCAGCATATTAATAAGCGTGTTCCAATTTCCAGAGCAGTCATTATGGCAGAGGCATCAAGCATGCCGCTATCACTGATGCTTCGATGCGGGCGCACTATAGAGTAATTGGCAATGCCCCTTGCTGCCTTCTCTCTTGCGTTGCGAACATTGTGCCTCTTTTCAGGCGGGCTGCAATGAGGGTCAGCTTGCGCACATGCGCACATCCGCGTGCGCAAATCTCAGAACTCTGCTAAGGCATCGGCTGCGGCAGCTATTGGCGATACAATGCCAGACACAGAAAAACTGGATTCACCATCACGTGCCTTTGGACACTCGGAACACGCATTGATTTTTAGCACTTACTCATTCCTCTTGTATTTTTTACCTGTCACCTGGCTGGGCTTCTTGGCGTTGCGCGCGACTCTGGCGCGCTCGCCCTTGCGCTCGAGTGTCTTGTTGGGCTGGTTACTACTGTGCTCTTTTTGGTTTTATGCCCAGTGGCACCTACCTGATTTGTGGGTATTGCTCTGTGTGATTGCAATTAACTTTGCTGTTGTGGCGGCGATGTCGCAAAGTGTCGTCCGGTGGATCTTGCCTGCGATTGTTTTAGTGAATCTTCTGGTGCTGGCACTTTTTAAGTACTGGCCTTGGTTGGACGAGGGAGGCACTCGCGCGGTGTTGCTAGCGGGCCTGCCTTTGGGTATATCTTTTTATATTTTTCAGGTCATTGCTTTCCAGGTTGATCTATCCCGAGGCCTAGCCACAAAACCCAAAGCCCTCGAATTTGCTGTCTTCCTCAGCTTTTTCCCGCAATTGATTGCCGGGCCCATTGTGCATGGTCGTAGACTTTTGCCCCAGCTCGCGAGAATCGGCGCGGGGCCCTGTTGTGTCGGGCTGGGGTTAACGCTGTTGGTGCTCGGTTTGGCGAAAAAGGTGTTGGTGGCCGATACCCTTGCGGGTGGTGTGGATGCCATTTATGCCGGTGAATACGTGCTTGATACCGTCACGGTGCTGGCGGGCGCGCTGGGGTACGGCGCGCAGTTATATTTTGATTTTTCGGGGTATGCCGACATGGCAGTAGGTTTGGGGCTCCTATTTGGTATTCGGTTGCCGCAAAACTTTCGGCGCCCCTACGGCGCCCCCTCACTCACTGAGTTCTGGCGGCGATGGCACATCACGCTGTCGTCTTTTTTACGTGACTATCTCTACATTATTCTGGGTGGTAATCGGCTTGGCTCCATCCGAAGAACGATTAATTTGGTGATGACAATGGCTTTGGGTGGGCTTTGGCACGGGGCGGGACTTCAGTTTTTGTTTTGGGGCCTTGCTCACGGCACCTTGCTGGCCAGTGAGCATGCGCTGAGGCGCACAATACCGGAGGTTGCGGGACTGATACCGGCTTTCATGCAGCGCGGCGCGACCCTACTGATAGTGATGTTGCTCTGGATTCCCTTTAAAGCCGCTGATCTCGATCACACAGCCGCGCTGTTTGCGGGATTAATGCGGTGGTCACCCGTTTTGGTTCCTTCTTTCGGCGAAGTGGTCGCACCGGTGCAACTAATGTCTTCGGTCGCAAGCCCTCCTGTTGTGGTGTTAGCGTGGACGCTATTCGCGTTGTTGTGTGCTGGTGTGCGATCGACCGCCTGGCGGTGGTCGCTTTCAGCAACGGCCTGGCAACGCGGCGTGGTGACAGGTGGCCTGCTGGCCATGGTGCTTAAGACGCTGGCCGACCGGCCTGACCAACCCTTTTTATATTTCCAGTTCTGAGTGCGGCGATGACAGATTCTCCTCACTTATCCTCACTAGAGCGGCAGCTCTCGCCCGCTCCGATTGCAGAGGGGAGAAGGCGATCGCGCAAGAGTCATGGGCGGTTTTTTATCGCCTTGGCGGTGGGGCTAATGCTCTGGCTGATGAGCTGGGTCGTACTTATCATGGGCCAGCTGGGCCGTGCGCATCCAGATAATTTGTGGGTCAAGGAGGCCTATGCGCTTAAGCTTGCAGCGGCTGAACGATTAATCGGTCAGGGAAAGGTCCTGTTGGTGGGCGGGTCGGCCACCATGTTTGGTGCCGACTCTTTGCAAGTGGCCGAGGGCTTGGGCAGGCCGGCGGTGAATTTGGGGGTTAACGCCGGGCTGGGTAGCTACGAGGTGCCTCGTCTCGTTGATTATGTGCTGGAGCCGGGCGATGTGGCCATCATGCCGCTGGAATACAGGCTGTTGCTCTGGGATGGCGTGCCCAGTTATGTCACGCTCTCTTGGGCGCTGGAGCATCCAGAGGCGCTGACGCGCTGGCGCCTCAAGACTGTCTTGAGGGGTTTGACTAGCCTGCCCCTAGATCGTGTACTGCAGGGTTACAGGAAATTTGACCGGACCTCATTACCTCAGGGGCCGTATGGTGCCCATAATCTCAATGCGCGGGGAGATCAAATGAATACGGCGGCTAGCCTCCGCACTGACCTACAGCAGCAAGCTTTGCAGGATCTACCACCGGAGCACTACGACACGCTTTATGATCAATCCTCTCTGGGATTGGACGAGTGGGAGTATTGGTGGCAGAGATGGCAGTTACGAGGGGTTTGTGTGGTGGTGGTACCACCGCCTTTCCTGTTTGTATCCGGCTATGCTACACCGTCGTATAAGAAGTTCTTTGATGGCGTCCCCGCTCGGGTGATGGAGAGAGGAGTGCGGTATATCGGGCACCCCAGCGATGGTTTTTTTCCGGTAGAGGCGATGTTTGATTCCAATTACCATCTGACCGAGGAGAGCAGGGCCGATTATACCGAGTGGTTGATCGCGGCTTTGCACTCAGACGACTTAAATTGTCTTCCGGAGGTTCCTCGGTAAGACGCTCACTGAAACTCACGATGGAACATGCCACGACACCATGCCTTTGATGCTGACAGCGCTTTGGGAATACCGGCAGTTTATTCTGTCGAGCGTTGCGCGCGAGTTTCAGGGGCGGTATCGCGCATCAGTGTTAGGCGCATTTTGGGCTGTGGCGCAACCCCTCACATTGATGATCATCTATACCGTGATCTTTGGGCAACTGATGCAGGCCGGTCTACCCGGTCACGAGCAAGCGCACTTTGCCTTCAGTATTTACCTCTGCGCCGGCGTTGTCTTTTGGGGCTTTCATGCCGAGATCTTGACCCGCATGGCATCCGTCTTTGTTGACCAAGCCAATCTGATGAAAAAGACCGCCTTCCCCAGGGTCTGCCTGCCGGCAATCGTCGTTGGATCTGCCTTGGTCAATCTCGCGATTATTTTTGTGCTTTACGCACTGTTTCTGGCGCTCATTGGGCATTGGCCGGGGTTCGCTATTATATTTGTGGTGCCCCTGCTATTGCTCCAAGCTTTGCTATCAATGGGGATAGGTTTGCTTTTGGGTACGTTGAACGTTTTTTTTCGTGATGTGAGCCAGTTTGCGGGTGTCTTGCTACAATTTTGGTTTTGGTTAACCCCCATTGTTTACACGAGCCAAATCGTTCCAGAGCGGTTTTTGAGTTGGCTGTTGATGAACCCCATGCAGCCGATTATCGCGGCTTATCAGACCATTTTTTTGGATCATGCAATCCCGCAGTTTTCCACGCTCGCGGCGCCCGCACTCGTGGCGCTCGTGTTTATCAGTGCAGGCACCTGGGTGTTCTGGCGCCACGCAAATGAATTAGTGGACGAGCTCTGATGACAATGATCGCTGTTAATAAGGTGGGCAAAGCCTATAAGCGTTATCCCTCGCAGTGGGCGCGCGCCAAAGAGTGGTTGTTGCGCCTGCCTTCTCACGAGCAGCTCTGGGTGTTGCGAGGGGTCAACTTTAACGTGGGTGCAGGGACTGCGGTGGGTATTTTGGGCGCCAACGGCGCGGGGAAAAGCACGCTCCTTAAAATTATTTCGCACGCGACCACGCCCACCGAGGGTAGTGCTGTTGTGCAGGGGCGCGTTGCAGCGCTCTTGGAGCTGGGGATGGGCTTTCACCCGGAATTCACCGGCAGGCAGAATGCCCTGATGGCCGGGCAATTATTGGGCCTCGACCGTGCCGAGGTAGAAGCGGCGATGCCCGAGATAGAGCGCTTTGCCGATATCGGTGATTTTATCGATCATTCCTTGCGTACCTACTCCAGTGGGATGCAGATGCGTCTTGCTTTCAGCGTGGCCACGGCAGTGCGGCCCGCTGTGCTGATCATTGATGAAGCGCTATCGGTGGGAGATGCTGCTTTTCAGCGCAAGTGCTACCAGCGCATTGAAGCGTTCCGTGAGCAAGGCACAACCCTTTTGTTTGTCAGTCATGATATCGAGGCGGTTAAGCGCCTGTGTGACGAGGCGATCTTTCTGGAGCAAGGCAGAGTGATGAGCCAGGGGTCGGTAAGGGAGGTCTGTGACGCTTATGAGAAGGCAATGTTTGGGGGTGCGCGCGGGTCTGTGACCGAGGTAGGCAAACATTCGCCCGAGGTATTGTTATCGCGCGCGCATCAGAATTTTGATCCTACCTTCGCGCCTTCCTGTGAGCGGATATACGGGACCGGTGAGGCGGTTATCGAGTCGTGTTGGCTAGAGGGAGTAGATGGCGAGGTCATCAATGTAATCCCCGCCGGTGAGCTGGTGCGCTGGTGCTTTACGGTGCACTTCGTCGAGTCAGTGAGCAACCCTGTTTTTTCGATGATGCTGAAAACCCGTGAGGGCAAAGCGGTCTTTGGCACGGACTCTGCTTTTTTGAGTGCTTCAGCCGTGGAGGTAGCGGCGGGTCAAGCGGTAAAGGTGGTCTTTCAAATCAACACCCATCTTGCGCCCGACCAATATTTTTTGAATTGTGGTGTGCGGCGAGAACAGCACGGCGAATCGGTTTTTATGACTCGAAGGGTAGATGCCGCGATCCTGCGAGTCAGTAGCTCTGAAAAAAGTTCGGCGGCGGTGGGGCCTGCTGACTTACTGGGCCAGCTGACGATTTCTCCACTGGAGCGCGCAGATGTCGAGTGAGCCTATCTTTATCCACTCAATGTTTCGTGCCGGGAGTACCTACCTATTTTCGCGCCTGCGAAATTGCCCCGATCTGTACTGCTATTACGAGGCCATGCATGAGTTAGTGGCATGGGCAAGCGAGGATGTGCACCACCTCGATATTGAGAGTCGCGCCGAAAAAATGCAGCAGTTGCATCATCCGGAGTTGGATCAGTCCTACTTCGAAGAGCTGAAGGCCGTGTGGCCGGCTTGGGAAGGTGCATTGGCGCCCGAGACGGTTTACGGAGCGTATTTTACCGAAAACCCCGACGACGCGGGCGAGCGGTTTTTCTCTGCGTTATGCGCGGCATCCCCCGCGCAGCCACTGTTTTCGGAGTGCCGCACCGCAGGGCGGATCCCCGCTTTGAAGAGCAGTGTGGGTGGTAAGCACGCCTATCTTTGGCGCAACCCCTGGGATCAGTGGTGGTCTTATCAAATTGATCCATATTTTGATGCAGCCACCCGGGTGATTGCCCACGCTAAACCTTTGCCCGAGCCCCTTCGCGCCCTCATAACTGAATTCGCTGTTGCCGTCGCGCCGGTGAGCAGTTTTTCCGAGGCCAAGGATTTTTACGATCTTCGACCTTTGGATTTTAGGGCAAGTTACGCGTGGTTTTATGGGCTGTGGCTTTACCTTTTCGACTTGGCCATCTCCAGCGCGGACCTACTGATCAACATTGATGCGTTGGGTCGTGAGCCCGCCTATACCGATGAAGTTAGCAAAAGACTCTTTGGCTGGGGCGTCTCCAACGCCGATTTGTCCAACGCGTGCTCACCAATTTCTTGCTATACAGCGGAAGAAGCTGAAACGTTTCTCGCTGTGGAATCGCAGGTTCATGGAATTTTTGAAGCCCTAGGCTGGGACGCCGAGCGCTTCAGGCGTGTTCTAGATCTCCGTGAGCAATATCGCGTGTCGGAACCAGCAGGCGCAGATAAAGAAGTTTCCGAAGCTGATTATCGTCGAAAGTTGTTGTCCGGGCGCACCCATGAATTGTCTCGCGCGGAGAAATGGGCGGGGCTTTACGAATGGCAAAGCCGGGAGCTTGAAGAGGCAAGGCATGATGTCGCTGCGTTGCACCGAGCGTTGGAGCGCGATAGAAAGGTGTTGGAGCACGATAGAAAGGTATTGTCGGAGCTCGAAAGCCGCCTGCCCAATGAAAGCAAGCTAAGGGAGGCAGAGCTGGCGTTGGCGAACTTACGCATTGCCCAACTGACTGCCTCGGTCTCCTGGCGATTGACGGCGCCGATGCGCTCGTTAGTTGCGTTGGCCTCGCGGGCGATCAAAAAATTGGCCAATATTGTGCTGTTTCGAGATTGGTTGGGCCCTAAAGTCATTGCTCTGGTGGCACGCTTTCCTTTTTTACTCCGCCTGGCAAAGCTCGCACTGCAACGCTTTCCAACACTTCGTTCGATATTGATGGGAGCCCCGGGCGTGAGCGAGCCGGTGCCCAATGTTGATATCGACACTGACCCTGCCATCCTCTCGCTGCGTGGCGAGGCGCTCTACAACCAGTTGGCGCGAGAGCTCGCCATGCCTGAACTCCCCGGGGCTCAAGCTGATGGCGAAAGAGCGCATTCATGAGGCTGGTCTTTGATGTTCAGAGCTTGCAAAGTACCAGCAGGCTGCGAGGCATAGGCCGCTACACGCGCTCTTTGATCACAGCGATGTTAAGGGAGGAGCACACCCACGAGATCACCCTCTTGCTGAACGGATCGTTCGGCAATCACGATGATGTAATCGCGGACCTCAGGGCACACCTACCTCGCGTTGACTACGCAGTGTGCCACTTGCCGCGGCCTACTGCTGCGCAAGCTCCCGAGGACGCGCTCCGAAAATCCATAGCCGAGTTAATCCGCGAAGCTTTCATTGCTGAGCTCAAGCCTGATTTGGTTCATGTTTTCTCTCCGATGGAGGGCTTCGGGGATAACGTGGTAACGAGTATTGGGCGGGTTGCCGCTCCTTATCCCGTGACCTCCACTTTTTATGATTTGATCCCACTCCTTAATCCCAAGGAGTATTTGTCGACTAACGCAGCTTTCAACTCTCACTACCAGGCTCGCCTCGAAAATTTGCGCCGAGCCGATGGTTTGCTAGCGATCTCTCATTTTTCTGCTGGGGAGGCTGCCGACCAACTTGACTATCCGGCGGACAAAATAGGTGTTGCATCGCTAGGACCCCTCGTGTCGGAAGACGTCGATCGCGCTGATGCAGATGAAGTGCTCAAGATGCTCAATGCAATTGCCCTGTCTCCGGGCTTCTTACTCTACGTGGGCGGCTCGGATCCGCGTAAAAATTTACCGCGGTTGGTTCAGGCATGGTGCTTGCTCCCTGAGCAGCTGCAGCACCAGCATCCGCTTGTAATGGTGGGTTGGATGCCGCGGCAGGATGTCGCAGCGTTAAAAGGCATCGCCAGTGCGAAGTCTGCCGCGCCCCAGCAACTGCGGTTTTTGGGGCAGATATCCGACGAATTGCTCGCACATCTATACGTGCAATGCAGCGCGTTTGTCTTTCCCTCTTGGCACGAGGGTTTTGGCTTGCCAGCGCTCGAAGCCATGGCGATGGGGGCTCCAGTGATTGCTGCTAACGCCTCGAGCCTTTCGGAAGTGGTGGGACTAGAGGAGGCGTTGTTCGATCCATTTGAAGTGGAGGATATAAGTCGCCTTATGGGTAGGGTTCTCGCGGACCCCATATATCGCGAACGCTTGTGCGAACACGCGCCCCTTCAGGCGGCCAAATTTTCTTGGCAGCAGACGGCACGCGATGCGCTGAGGTTTTTTGAGCATACCCATGCTGCCCACTCTTCAACCGTTTCTGCTTCTTCTACTCAAGCTGAGCAAGCAACTTGGCAGGACTTTTACCCGGAGCGCCTGCGCGGATTGCTCGTGTCCCTAGCCAAATTACTGCAGCGCGAGTCTAAAACTCGGCTCCGTGCTGAGCTAATGGTTCAGGTTGCGGCCGCGGTCGATCGCAACGAGCAGCAATTGCTGCAGTTGCAGTTGCGTCAAAGTGGGGGTGTGAGCCCGTGGCTGATAGAGGGGCCTTTTGACAGCAGCTATTCACTGGCAATTCTCAATAGGGAGCTGGCGCGTGCTCTGGCGGCGGCAGGTATAAATGTCAGGCTCCACTCGTCGGAAGGGCTGGGAGAATTTGACCCTGACCCGGAATTTCTGGCGCAGAACCCTGACATTGCCGATTTGGTGGTATCAGGTGCCGAGGCGCGGGCACTGGCCTCCGTGGCCAGCCGCTTGCTTTATCCCCCCAGAGTAAATGACATGCCGGCGGACCTTGGGCTGCTGCATCTTTTCGGCTGGGAGGAGGGCGAGCTCCCTCCTGAATGGGTGCAGGATTTCAACCGGCACCTGCGGGGCATTACAACTATGTCGCACTACGTGCGCAAAGTGCTTATTGATAATGGTGTGACCGTACCGCAGAGCGTCTCAGGAGTCGGCGTAGATCATTGGGAGCGTGTCACCCCAGATCCCTCGTTCGAACCTCCTTTTGAGAGGTCCGGATTCGCGTTCCTGCATGTGTCATCGTGTTTTCCGAGAAAGGGCGTCGACGTGCTACTCAGGGCGTTTGGCAAAGCCTTTACCTGTGATGATGATGTGAGCCTGATCATCAAAACCTTTCCCAACCCACACAACAACGTGCGCGAACTGCTGGAATCCGAGCGAGCCGCCCAACGCAGCTACCCTGATGTGGTGCTGATTGAGGAGGATCTTAGCGACGGTAGGCTGAAGTCATTAATGCTCTGTTGCGACGCACTGGTCGCTCCCAGTCGCGGTGAAGGTTTTGGACTCCCTATTGCAGAGGCCATGTTGTCTGGTTTACCCGTGATTGCAACGGCTTACGGCGGACACATGGATTTTTGTGACGCAGATAAGGCCTGGCTCGTAGATTTCGCTTTTGCCCGAGCGCGGACCCACTTTGGGTTACCTGACTCGATTTGGGCGGAGCCTGATTGCCCAGATTTAGCGCGGCAGCTTCGCGCTGTGTATGAAGCGCCTGCGGAAGAGCGCCAAGGCCGTGCGGCGAAAGGTCGGGAAAATATACTTAGGGGCTTCTCCTGGAAGCAGGTGGCCAAACGGGTAATGGACTCTGCCTTACAGTGGAAGCAGCGCGATGTTGAACCGCAAGAACCCAAGCGCATTGGGTGGGTAAGCAGCTGGAATACCCGCTGTGGTATAGCGGGCTACAGTGGATATTTGTTGGAGCACTTTAAAAGTGATGTGTCTGTGTATGCGAGTCGCCGTTCGCCGGAAGAGGAGCTGGACAAGTGGTTATTGCCAGAGGACGGGTCTGAGGTAACGCGCTGTTGGTCAACGGGGTTTGGCAACGAGCTGTTGGGGTTGCATGAGGCGTTGTTTAGCGATCTGCCCGAGGCAGTCGTATTCCAATTTAACTACGGTTTTTTTGAATTTACGGCGCTGTCGCAGTTGATTCAATCTCTTAAAGCCGAGGGGGTGGTGGTTGTGATGATGCTCCACTCCACTTTTGACCCCCCTGAATTGCCTGATCGTCGTCTTGATATTTTGTTCGATGCGCTGGCACGATGCGACCGGCTGTTAGTTCATAGCCCGCAGGACTTGAATCGATTAAAAGCTATTGGGCTTGTGCACAACACAACCTTATTGCCTCACGGCGTGATAGCAATGCCCGCAAGGAGGAGGACCGCTGCCCCGCATACTCAGGCACCATTGCGACTTGCATCCTTTGGCTTTCTGCTACCCCACAAAGGTCTCGAGCAGTTGCTGGATGCGCTCGCGCTGATCCGAGAACGGGGACGCAATGTCGTCTTACACATGCTCAATGCCGAGTATCCCGCTGCGGTGTCTCGCGAGGCCATCGCGGAGATTTCAAATCGTATTCAATCGCAAGGCCTCGAAAGTGTGGTCAATTTGGACACGATTTACTATACCGACGAGGAGTGTCTGGAGCGACTCAGACGCGCAGATTTAATTGTGTTCCCTTATCAAGCGACTCAGGAATCTTCCAGCGCGGCGGTGCGCCATGCCATCGCCAGCGGTACGCCGGTAGCGGTGACGCCTCTTGATATTTTTGATGATGTGTCACCAGCGGTGATTAGATTGCCAGGAACTGAGCCAAGCATGTTGGCTACTGGCATTGAGACTCTTGCCCAGTGGCAAGGTGAAGAATGGCTCGCTTACTTTGCTCGCGCGGAGGCGTGGCGCCAGAGCCATGCTCACGCGGCGATTGCGGCTAGATTAGAGAGCATGCTGAACGCTTTGTGCGGGGACGGCATCTCCTAGTCAGCCCCCGAAGCTGTTGGTGAAACGGAGTGCTGTGGTGGCGCTGGTATGATGGGGTAAAGAATTCAGGAAGAAAATCTTGGCTTCAACCGTCACTATTAACTCGGAAACACAGAACGCGTGGTGTTCGGGTGCTCTAGCCTTGAGTTTGAGGTGCAAATGCTTTGGGTGAGTGTTTTTGAAGTCCACGCGTCTCGCTCCGAAAAGGTAAACGGTTTGAAAATGTACCGTTATGAGTATGTTTAATTTTGCGCAAATTAGTGTCAATCTTAGGGTTGATAGACGGTTTTACTTGAGCTAATGTGTTCCATGTTCGGTTCGGTGTCTGTGCGATTTAAGCGCTTCGGGCATGGAGTAGGGCGGAATAAATCGCTTGGGTAAACCAAAACATAGAAATTACATGGCCGATGAGGCATTTTTAGGAGTGATAGATGGCTACCACATCTGAGATTCAAGTAACAGAAGCATATATCGGCCTCCTCGGTCGCGCGCCAGATCCCGCTGGCCTTGCCTACTGGGTGGCAGAGTTGGACGCCTTAATTGCGGCTGGTCAAGACCCCGCAGTGGCGCTCAAAAAGCTCACCAACGATATTACGCTAAGCGACGAGTGGGATGCAGGTATCGGTGCAAATGACGCTAGCACCGTGGCCGGTTCGGAAGCCATTGTTACTGCGATGTACGAGAATTTGTTTGACCGGACGCCCCCAAGCCAGACAGAGCTTGACTATTGGGCGCCTAAGCTGGTGTCCGGTGAGTTCACTGCCTCTGAAATGGCGGTAGCGTTGATTGAAGGCGCTCCGGCTGGCGGCACGGATTCTGAAGTGATGACCTACAAGCAGGAAGCCGCAACTTATTACGTCGAATCCGTTGGTGACAACCACTCGAATACTGCAGCGGCGGCTTCGGTCGTAGATGTAAACGGCCCGATAACCCTCGCTGATTCTAAGACATCTACGGATTACGTTGCCTCGGGCGTGGGTGAGACGACTGCCCTCACAACCGGCGCCGATACCGTAGCTATGACTGCAGGTAGCGATACGGTTACCGGTACTTCTGGCACTGGCGCAACTTTTGCTGCTGGCGACAACATCACCGACGCTAGCACTGTCGACTCCGACACCCTGACCATCACGGGAGATGATGATTTCGATTTCGGCACAGTGAGTAATGTAGAGAACATTAATGTATCGCTGTCTAAGCAGCTAGGTGGCGGGTTTGATATCGACGCCGCTAACCTTACTGGCGGCGATCTTAGTGTCACAGTGTCCCCTACGGTCGAGATTTCTGGAGTAACGGTGACCGGCGAGACTGTTTTAGGGGTAACGAACCTTTCTTCAAATATAAGCACCACAAGTGTGACGAATCTGGACGTTGATTTGGACGGCGAAGCTGCCACAGTTACGGTTGATAGCGCCGGTACAACGGTCACCGTGTCAAGCATCGACAGCAACGATACTACTATCAGTTTAGGTAATGACACTGCAACGGCGTTGAATATTAGCGGCGGAGCCAATACCAATGATGCGGCCTCAATCAGTGGTGCTGGTACGGTAACGCTTGATGTCAGCGAAGGTGGTAGCGGTGATGTGGAGGTTCTGAGCCTCAGCGGGAGTTCTAACGACGTCAACTTCGATATTTCCGGTGTGACTACCTCCGCCAACATGCAGTACACCACCACTGGAGACAATGCGGTAACGTTGACCGGTGCGGCCGGCGACTTTGACGACGCGACATTTACAATGGGGGCGACAACGGCCCTGGATGTTGACACAGCGGGTGATCTCGGGCTGACGGGTCAAGGCGTATTTGCTGGCGGTATTGACTTGTCTGTCAATATGGGTGGTACCGATACCATTGATCTGCAAGGTGGTAACACAATCACGATCAGTGTTGACCAAGACGCCGCCGACATTCTGAATATCGATGCGGCCAACGACACTACTGCTGACTCCGTGACGCTTCTACTTGATAACGACGCGGGCGAACTCGAGACAGCCAATTTTGAGACTGTGACCATCACTACGGGTGCGACTGCGAAAGTTATCGACGAAATTGATATGTCTGATAATGACGCAGCCGTGGCTATAAACGGCGCAGGCGCGATCACGGTTACCGGGACCACTGGTGTTGGTAGCATCGATATTGACGGTGGCAACAACGTCACGCTGACCGGCGCGGTGACCTCTGCGGGTACGACCGAGGTCGAAGGTGATGCGATAACGACCATTGGCGCCGGTATCACGTCTACCAATGACGTTACGCTGATCGGCGATTCAATTGCAGTAACGGGCACAGTGGCCGCGGCAAATGGCGATGTGACTGCAACGGCCACTAATGATGTGAGTGTTGGTGTGACCACTGCTACATTGGGCTCGGTGGATATTGACGGCGCGGCAATCACGAGTGTTGGTGCGATTACGGCCCAGAACGATATCGAGATTACGGGCACCGGGACAATCACCTTGGGCGCTAATGCGGTGAATACCACAGGTGCGGGCGGTAGCAATACCATTTCGATCTCAGGTACCGATATGCCGGATGTCGGTGCGATCGGTTCCGCAACGACGAGAGACATCACCATCGCCATGTCAAATGATGCCGTAACAAGTGATTTGGATGGGGCCGTTACCGCTTCAAATTCAATCACGCTGTCTGACGGTAAATTTGACGCTACCGGGGTTACTCTGACGGCCGAGAGCGTGTTGATTACAGGTGACACTGATTTCCTCGCGGGTTCTGTGGTTGCAGAGGCGTTGACAATCACCAGCACCAACGATGTCACTATTACAGCGATCGGTGAGAACGTTGCCGGTGAAGGCGCTGTGCTAAGTGGTGCCTCGGCAACAGGGGACATTGATGTGACCGTTGCCGGTACTTCCACCGGGACCATGACAATCGTCACCGGCGCTGGCGACGACACCGTAGTTATGAACGAAGCTGCGGTGATTAATGTCAATTCGGGCGAGGGCAATGACTCCATCACGATTACTGACTCTTCTGCGGGCTCGGTGATCAACACTGGCGGCGGCGACGACACAGTTGATGACAACGAGACTGTCGCGAATGTCCTCTCCTTAGGGGACGGTAACGACACCTATACGCCGCTAGCCACCTCCACTAGCTCGGTTGATTTCGGCGACGGTACGGGTGACACGGTTATGGCTGGAGGCTTGACCATTGGCCAAACCAATTATTCGAACCTCGAAATCATGAACGTTACAGGTGGAACCACCATTAGCTACCTGCTTCTTGACAATGACGCAACGTTTAAGGTGACGGGTGCGGCTACATTGACTGTAGACGGTACAGGGGCAGGCGCCAATACGACTGTTACTCTGGCTGGTCTGACCGGTGATGTCGCTGCGCTGCCGAACACTGCGATCAATGGTTCAGCCAACGCCGACATCATTATTGGATCCGAGATGGTCGACGTGATTGACGCTGGTGCCGGTAACGACACCATCACCCTGGGTGGCAGTGGCGACACGGTTGCCTACACCACTGGGGCTGATGGGATTGATACCATCAAGGACTTCACCAGCGGTAGCGACAAGTACAACACCGACTTCGCTACTACCAAGAACAGCGTCGGCGGAGGCACGGTTGGTGGCACCCTTGCTTCTGCTGCGGGCGCCGTGACGCTTGACGCGACGAAGGATGTGGTTGAGATCACCGGCACATTGCAGTCAACGATTGTTGACTTCAACAATGACACGCAGGTGCTGGCTGCCGTCTCAGGTACTTCTGTCTCTATTACCGCTAACGGAAACAAGATCCTGATGGTTGTCTATCAGGGCGGCAATGCTTACCTGTATGAAGTCACAGAGGGCGGTGACGGTGATGCGATTGTTGGGGATGGTGATATAACGCTGGTTGGTATCTTCGAAGGGATAGCGGACGGTGGTCTGGCGCCCGGGGACATCATCTAAAACCCAGAGTTCTCTGAGTTAACTCGAAGCCGCCTACGGGCGGCTTTTTTCTGCTCGCACAAAACATAAGTTGCTTTTAGGTCCATGACAGAATCTGCACTACCAGTTGAACGCAAACCCGTCTTTTCAAAGATCGTAAAGAGCTACGAGGCTGCGCTAGGTGACGGCACCAAAGATTCTTTCAACGAAACCATCTCAGTGCTGGATAGCATCGCAAAGGACTTTGAAAAGACGGGGCTATTGGCTGGGGGCATAGAGCCAGCGTTAGTAGAGCACTGGTACACACGGCTAGTATCCGCCATCACCATCTGGGCAACAGACCCGCAGACGGTGCTTAACCAAGATCAATTGATTGCCTTGTGCCGCCGCAAACAAGTGTTGCTCTATGCGGCCAGTGCGAGTGGCTTTCGCAATATGGCGCATCTCATCTGGCTATTGTCCAGCAGGGATTTGTCAAAAGAGTTAAATATCGCAGGGCCTAAAGTGGTGCTCCTGCTCGCGCTGTTGGGCCTCGATGAGCTGACCGAGCAACTGGTGAACATTGCGCTAAACCAGCCACCGCCGATTGCTCTGCATCTGGTGCTGGGCTGGCTGAACCAAAGAACAGTGTTAACGCCAACAGGGGAGGCTAATAGAACATTACTTCTGAATTCAGGCGGTATATTGCAGCAAGCAAAGATCACCGATCAGGAGATCGGCCAAGTGATCAACGCTTATATGTATTGCTCATATGCGTCGACCCCAGATAAACATGACATAAAACACGCATTCAATGGTTTGCTCCGCGCACGCATGGCCGAAGTGGGGGTGTTACCTGCCGCACCGGCCAGGACACGCAGGGAAAAGCCCAGAGTGCTCGTTATCCATGAGCGCTTCCGGACTGGGCACGCGATGCACCGAAGCTATGCGCCGCTAATCGCCGGGCTGCGACAGCGATTTGAACTCACCGCGCTGGTGGAAGACGAACAGATCGATAAACAGGCGGAGGGCTATTTCCATCAGGTGGTAAAGATACCGGCGAAAGAACAGAAAAAGGTTGTAGACATTGCCAACAATATTGAGCGCATGGCACCTGACATCATTTTATATCCAAGCCTGGGCATGTCCCACTGGACCGTAATGTTGTCCAACCTGAGGCTGGCGCCAATTCAGGTAATGGCTCAGGGGCATCCCGCGACCTCAAACAGTGATTATATTGACTATGCTTTCATCAGTCCCATGGAGGGGAGGCCCGAAAAAATTCATTCGGAGCGGCTATTGATCGGCAGTTCACCCGTGAGGTTCGAATTGCATGCAGAGCTACCCGACGTTCTCCCGGAGCTGGTTAAGCCATCAAGTAGGGAGATCCGCATAGCCGTCAACAGCAAAGTCATGAAGCTGTCTCACCGCTTGCTCTCGATTTGCAAAAGACTGGAGAAAGAATCGCCTATTCCTTTATGTTTCAGGTTCTTCCCCGGGGAATTTGGTTGGTTTCACGATGGGGTCAGCGCCGCCATTAAAAGCCACCTGCCCACCGCGTCGGTGGCACCTTATCAAAGGTACTCAGATTTTTTGACAGATATTGCGGGTTGTGACTTCGCTTTAGCCGCTTTTCCATTCGGGAATACCAACAGTTCTGTCGACACCTGCCTCTTAGGGCTGCCGACTGTCGTACACTTTGGCGATGAAACGCCAGCACAAACAGACGCGATGGTTTTGACGGCTGCGGGATACCCTGATTGGCTTATATGCCCCGACGACCAGACCTACTTTGAAACGGCGATGCGGCTGATCAGTAATCCCGATGAGCGTGTCGAGATTTCGAGGAATGCGCGGGAAAGCGATCTGCGTTCAGCCTTGTCTGACAATCGCGGTGGCGACTTGTCACGAGACCTGTGTGATTTACTATGGCATGTATACGAAAATCATGACGCGATTGTGGCCTCTGATGTACGCGCAATACGCCACGCCCAAATCTCACATAAATAAAATTTGGGTTAAACCGATGACCAATGTAACAAAGCCTTTCCTGCCACCGCTAGACGAAGTCATCCCATATCTTGAGAGAATTTGGGCGTCGGGTGTCTTGTCTAACAACGGCCCTCTTCACCAGGAGCTTGAGCTCGCGCTACAGCAATATCTGGGCGTAAAGCATGTCAGCTTGTTTTGTAATGCAACTATCGCACTGATTACTGCTCAGCAAGCGCTTAACATCAGAGGAGAAGTCATCACTACGCCCTACTCATTTGTGGCGACAAGCCATGCGTTAACATGGATGGGAAATAATCCGGTCTTTGTCGATATCGATCCGGTCTCGCTAACATTAAATCCGGAAAAAATTGAACGTGCGATTACAGACCGCACCACAGCAATCATGCCCTTGCACTGCTACGGTAATACATGTGCTGTCGAGGCTATTCAGTCCGTAGCCGATGAATATGGGTTAAAAGTGATCTACGATGCTTGCCACTCATTCGGTGCAGAGGACGACGGCGGTTCTGTGCTTCGTCACGGAGACATATCCGTCGTGAGTTTTCACGCGACGAAAGTGTTTAATACCTTTGAGGGCGGTCTTCTTGTTTGTAATGATCCCCTCATCAAGCAGAAAGTTGACCACCTGAAAAATTTTGGATTTGTAGATGAGACAACCGTTGTTGAGGCGGGAATCAACGGAAAAATGTCTGAATTCAATGCGGCAATTGGCCTCGCTCAGCTGCCGCACATGCCGATTATCATATCCAAAAGGAGGGCCATCGATGCTCTTTATCGCGCGAGATTGGATGGCACCCCAGGGGTGACTTGTTGTACCCAAGTACGCCAATCAACGAAAAATTACGCTTATTTTCCAATCCTTATCGGTGATGCTTTCCCGATATCCCGTGACGAGATTTACAGCAAGCTGCGAGAGCAGAACATTCATCCAAGACGATATTTTTACCCTTTGATACCGGAATTTGAGATGTATAACCGACTGCCAAGCGCGGATATAAGTCACCTGCCGGTCGCGAAAAAGATCTCTGAGCAGGTGCTTTGCCTGCCCATCTATCCCGACCTAGGACATTCAGAGGTAGAGCGCGTTTGCGATATTATACAGAGCTTCGCGATATAAAAGAGGCTCTCGTATTATGTGAGGTGTCTAGTTACCCTTCTCGCATACCAACAGAATACTTGAGCACAAGTCTGGATATTGTTGACCGAGCTGGTAACACCCCTCCAAATATGCTGGCGAAATAATATCGGTCTGTAACAGTCTATCCCACTGAAAATTGGCTAGTGCCTTGAAGAAAATTCCACTTCTGTGGATAACCTTTAAACCGCCCTGAGTCGCGTCTCTCTCTAGGGTATCAAGAGCGTAGGTGCATCGGTGCCCGTGGTCTATTTCGGCTTCGGTTACGGCAGCGTTATGGTCAATTAGGCCCATTTTGACTGCTATCTGTCGCGATGGTGCATTAGCGTTAGGGCAAACCAAAAAAAATCGCCCGGTGTCTGATAGCCATTCGTCATTGATTCTTCTTAGAACACGCACCGGGTCGTCAAGGTGCTCCAGCACATGCGTGAGTACGATATTGTCATAGGATCTGGGCAACACCACTGACTCAAAAAGGCCACTGATGAAAGACACCCTGTCGCCAATTTTTTCGATGGATTCGGCGATTGCTGTGCCGGACGCTTCTACGCAGGTGATGTCAGTGTGGTGTTCGAGTAATCTTTGGGTGAAATCGCCCTTATAGCTACCCAGTTCTAACAGGCTGCCCGATCGAAAAAATGGCTCAAATGAACGAAGCATCAAGGGATGAATGACATCGAAATCAAAATTGTAGGCATAACGCCGAGCGCTAACATCCAAGATTTCTGTATCGTAGTTTCTGCTTTCGTCACTCATTTGTAGCCTCTGTTAAATCGAGCTTCATTGTCAGCGTTTCGCCGGTCAGATTTTGGTGCCTAAATCCGGCTTTCTCGTACATTGTGATTGCCGCAGAATTAGCGGCATTCACGTTCAGGCACGCCACATTAAATCTTCTTTTACGTGCCAGGCTCAGTGATTCCCTAAGCAGGTGGCTGGCAATGCCATTGCCCTGCCAGCGTCGGAGGACGCTCACATTGCTGATAAAAGCCAATTCCTCCTCCTCATCATTGAGGTAAATCGCCACTAGGCCAACCAACTCCCCCGATACCCATGCTTCAAAGCATTCGGCTTGAGTAAATAGCTTATCTGCATAGCGAGTAAGGTCGGTGCGCTGACTCAGCGGAGGTGAAAAATCATGGTCGCAGGATTCCAAATGCTCGACCAATTGGTTGATGTCTGCTTGATTGAAACTGGACGTCTTCGCAGAGTTCAAAAAAAGACTTCCGCGGCCCCAAAACCAAATCGGCCAAACTCGTTACCGTTGTATAACAGAATTAACCGCCCGCCCAAGTTAAAGATATGCGGATAGGCTTGCATTTCGCTGTCCCAGTCTCCGTCGGGTATGCCCATTGCAAGTGCAGTATCAGTTCTGTGCCAACGAATCAGATCCTCGGATCTCGCGTAGCCAATACGATACCCGCGCCCATTAGCCTGCCTAAAGTCAAAAGATTCACGGTAACAAAAGAACATATGATAGGCGCCATCCGCCTCAATCACAGAGGGTAGCGCTTGACTTTCATCGGGCCCCAGCGCGTCGGCGATTATTTGAGTGCCAGCTGTTTTTTCCCAATTTATGCCGTCTGTAGAGGTCGCATGGCCTATTTTATAGATACGCTCTGCTTGCCCATCTTGAAGAAACGGCCTCCATTCGACACCGTACATATACCACATATGAAATTGGTTATTAAAAAATCTGACAAAGGCATCTCCCACCAAAAAGGGTTCGTTTAGCGATGCGGTTAATATTGGCCCGTTACCCACGCGCGTGAACGTCTTTCCATGATTGTTGGATACCGCCAACCCCACCCCCGTCTCAACAGAGACGGAGGTTCTCCGGCTCCAGCCCGTGGTGTAAGCAAAAATTTCGTCTCCGCGGTGGAGCACATGGAATGGGAAGATCCCATGCTCATCAAAACATCCCAAGGCACCGAGCGGTATTATTTCCTGATGGGAGACGTCGAGAATACGCTCTAATTTATGGTCCACATCGACATAAGCAACATGGCTTAAGAACTTGCCACCCTGATCGCGAGCCCGAGTAGAAAAATAAATTCTTACATAGTCATTAAAAACTAAAGTTTGCGGTGATTGCGCATACGCCTCGCACCCTAATGGCAGGAGGTGCTGGGTAGGATCGAAAATCTTCCCAAGGCGCTCTATTTTCATAGTAGATCACCCTCCAGCCTCGCTAGCCCAAAGCCGCAGCGACCAACCTGATTGCCCAGATAAGCCATATAGATAGACCCATCATGGGCGAAGACATGGGGATAGCTGATCATTTCGCTGTCCCAGCCCTGATCGGAGACAGTGATCCCTGCTCTGCTGTCATCCCTATGCCAGTTCAAGAGATCGTTACTGTAAGCGTATCCGATACGGTAGCCCCTTTCATGACCTCGATAATGGGTACTGTAGCGATAGCAAAAGAACATATGGTACCCGCCATTCGCATAAAACACGTCGGGGCTCGCTTGCGCCTCATCGGGTTCCACCACACTCTCAATCAGATTTTTGTTCAGCTTGTGCCAATTCAGGCCATCCTTTGAAGTCGCTAATCGGATTTTGTAGACAGGCTCGGGTCTGCTGTCGACGAGTTTCCATTGAGTGCCAGCGATATAAAAAAGGTACCAGGTATCATGAAAACGCCGGATTTTTGGTCCACTCAGCACAAAGGGTTCATTGGGGGTGTAGCTAAGTACCGGTCCCGCGCCCAGCTTGTTGAAGGTGGCTCCACCGTCCTCACTTGTAGCGGCACCAATTGCAACATTGAAGGGGACGGATTCGCATCTCGTCCAGCCTGCGTAGTAGGCGTGTGTTACGCCGTTTACCTCGATTACGGATATGGGGTATGTCCCGAATTCATCAAACGTGCCGCGCGCGCCAAGTTCGAGCACGGGCCGGTTAGCTATAGCTTTTATCCGATATAAATCGGCTTTATCCAGATCTACCCACGCCGAATAGCTCACATACTGACCCTTTTCGTCTGCGTCTGGTCGGCAAGAGAAAAAAATGCGTATTGCATCCGCCAGTTCTAACGTGCTCGGCGCCTGGGCAAACGCCTTCAGCCACGGCCTGCCGGTTATCGTAGTGGGGTCAAAGACTTTTCCCAACTTCTCCCAGCTAAACGGCTTAGACACAAATACCCCCCGACGCTATCTGCAGGCAAACGTCGTCAACTGAGTTGAACATCAGCGCGTCTATTATGGACAAACGCGGAACAAAGGGTAACGCGAATTGGGGGTACTCGGTATCGGCGTATTGCAAAAACTGCAGATCAATGCCGTTTGCAGCGAATGCCTCTCTTGAGTACAAGTGATTGCCCCCGATTGGATTAATATAAACGTCGGCCTTCATGGCATTGCAAATCGAAATCAGTCGGCTCTGCCCGGCGGCCCCATGATCGGCGTTAATCTGGGAAGACACGATGAGTGGTGTATCGAGATTGAGATGGAGGCAGGTTATCTCTAGTGAGTGATACAAGAATTCGAAGAGGTTTTTTTCTTCGCACTGAAAAATTTTTTCCAATAACTCGAAAGTCTGGCTGAAAAAAGGCGCTTTCCTGTAAGCGCCAGCAAACTGGCCCAGCAGTTTTCTCGGGTTGAAGCTCTCGGCAATATCGCGTTGCCTTATGTCCAGATAGTCGGAATCTTTCTGAAGCGGCACCGTAAACGTGGCTGCCTCACCGCTGGACAAAAGCCGATTTCTGTTTATCCACCCACGCTTGGTGTACTGAATATTGTCATAGACGACGAAGTGATCTACGGCAGAAAGTAGCCGAAAGTACCCGATATAGGGCAGTAGGTAAGGTTGCATTACCGCAAGTCTCATGCCCGATTTTAACACTTAAAAAAGCCCCGTAGCGGTGGATTAGGCGTTGGAACTTGGAATGATCATAGGCCATAGCAACTCGGATACCAGTCATTCTCAGCTCAGGTCGACTCGCTGGCCGTTCGGGGCGCTAATCACCCGTTAAATGCTAATCCAGAGGGTCTCCGACGAAGGGGGTGCTGTTGTTCCGCCGACCCTTTGATTTGCGGCGTCATAGCCCCAACCGTACGTGTATGGCTGAGCCTTGAATGGCCGAAAACTGCCCCAATATCCCAATATCTGG
>NYTV01000054.1 GCA_002683685.1 Paracoccaceae bacterium | reverse complement strand
GCATCGACACAGCGCGATCGCGAAGCTGGTTTCATATCTGTATTAGCTGAAGCGGGCGTCGTCCTTCATTCCCGTGCAGAAGGTGACTTTACATTGGAGAAAGCTGCAGATGCTGCGCGCAAAATGTTTGCGCATGATGCACCTGAGGCAGTTTTTGTCGCCAATGACCATATGGCATTGGCTGTTCTCGACACGTTGCGTTTTGAACTTGGGCTAAAGGTGCCCGAAGATGTCTCAGTCGTCGGGTATGATGATGTGCCTGCGGCAGGATGGCCTGCTTATGCCCTGACCACCGTACGCCAGCCTGCCAATCGTATGGTCGCAAACACGGTCGAAATTTTGCTCGATCAGATTGAAAATAACACTGGTGAAACACGGCGCATAGCAATTGATGGCCCGCTCATTCTGCGCGGTTCTGCAAAAATTCCAGAAGGGTGGACTACATGAAAGGCTTCTCAAACAGGTGGAAAGATTTCCCTGACTATATTCTCGGTATCACGCAGGAAATTTGGGAAGATCGTGGTATAGCTACGTTAAACCATCGGTATTCGAAAGACATTCCCATGCGTTTTCCTGAAGGTGTATCGATCGGCAATCAAAGTACAATAAATGGTACCATGGCGACACTGGCAGAATTTCCGGATCGTGAGCTGACCGGTGAAGACGTGATCTGGTCGGGCAACGAAGATGAGGGGTTCTTGTCGTCTCATCGGATACTAACTATGGGCACGCACACTGGCGGAGGGTTTTTTGGCCCAGCCACAGGCAAAAGGTTCGTAATTCGTGCGATTGCTGATTGTGCTGCCATCAACGATCAGATTAACGACGAATGGCTAATCCGTGATGTTGGAGGGTTGGTTAAACAACTTGGTATGAAACCCAAAAAGTTTGCTCGCCAGTTGATTGCCCGTGAAGGTGGTCCGGAGCATTGTGTCAAACCGTTTTGTCCTGCAATTGATGTTGACGGCCCTTATAAAGGGCGCGGAAATAACAATGAATGGGGTGTACGAATGTCTAACATCCTGACTAGAATGATGGATAAGGATTTTGCTGTTATAAGAGCAGAATATGACCGTGCTGTGCAGACTGAGCATCCCGCCTCAACTACCGTGCATTCTTGGGCGGATACAGAAAAGCTGTGGATGGGGCTGCGGGCATCCTTCCCTAACGCTGAGTTCAAGATCGAGCATCAAATTGGACGCGAAGATCCGATGTTATCCCCACGCGCTGCTATTCGCTGGAGCCTGCACGGCAAACATGACGGCTGGGGCATGTTTGGCCAACCCACTGGTGCTGACGTGTATGTAATGGGATTTACCCACGCGGAATTTGGCCTAAGGGGCTTACGTCGTGAATGGACGTTGTTTGACCATGTTGCGATTTGGAAGCAAATCTTGATGCAGACAGGATAAACAAAGTGATAGCATACACGCTCGTACTGAGGTTTTCCCATGCAACGCATAGGTGCAGCACTTACCCTGCATCGACGCGGGCGCAGACTATAATTAAGCAGCCTCCGAATAATTGGGTTTGATAAGTACCCGACTAAAATTACTGGAGAAGTAAAATGACCAATATCCAAGACCGCATTGTTCGCTACGGCGAGTTGAAACCCTGCAAAACCGCATTCATCGACGCCCACACCCCGGGATCGGATCAAAAAGAGAACTTTACCATCATTGGTGGTGGCGTTTCCGAAAGCCCAGATCAACACGTGCATATCACTGAGCAGATCGGGTTTAACATTGGCGCCGCTGGTCAGCCGCCACGCGTGCGTAATTCGCTGCACGACCATAACACAGCCGAAGTGTTCTTTGTTCTAAGTGGTAAATGGCGTTTCTTCTGGGGTCGTTGGGGAACTGCGGGCGAAGTGACGCTCGAAGAAGGCGATATCTTCAATATCCCCACTGGTATTTTTCGCGGCTTCGAAAACATCGGCACGGACTACGGTATGATTATGGCTGTTCTTGGTGGCAACGACGCTGGTGGCGGTGTTCATTGGGCGCCACAAGTGATTGAAGACGCTGCGGATCACGGGTTGACCTTGGGTGAAAACGGCGTGCTCTATGACAGAAAAAAGGGTGATACCTTGCCCCATAATGTCCACCCAATGCAGGTGATGTCGGAAGAGGAACTTGCCAAACGCGCAGAACCGACAACAGCAGATGTTCTGCCAAATCACGTTGCGCGGTATTGGGACATGATGGCGCTGTCCGATGCCCAACCAGTTAAGGTTATTGGCGGGAATGGATTGCTAAAGGACAAGCCCGGTTTTGAAGTTGATTTCTTGTCCCGCAACTCGATTTCTGACGAGATGCATAGTCATAACAAACCGACGGTTCTGATGCCAATGCGCGGACACTGGAGACTACGTTTTCAGGACAGTGAAACGGTCCTCAACCCGGGCGATACGTGTCTAATTAATCCTGGCGAGGTTCACGCGATTTCTACGTCAATGACCGGTGAGGCAAGCCTTTACCGAGTCCGTACCACAAATGATCCAGCTGGATTGACCAAGACTAGTAACTAAGCTCTGGGAGGGGCCCAAATGAACCGAGTTAAAACAACCCATGTAGGCTCCTTACCGCGCGCGCAAGATGTGGTGGATTTCATATTTGCCCGCGAAAATGAACAGCCCTTTGATCAGGCCGAATTTGATACCTGTATGACTGCCGCTGTTTCCGAAACCGTGCGCAAACAGGTGGAGGCAGGCATTGATATCGTCTCTGATGGCGAGACTTCCAAAATTTCATACGCGACCTACGTAAAAGATCGTTACACCGGATTTGGCGGCGATAGTCCACGCAACGCGCCGGCGGATCTCAAGATGTTCCCCGGCTTTTTGCAACGCCTTGCGAATGACGGTGGCACGCCGCAATACGCACGACCCATGTGCGTCGGTGAAGTGAAGTCCAAAGGACAGGGCGAGCTTGAGAAGGATATCACCAACCTCAAGTCAGCAATGGCCAAACACGGTGTTGAGCGCGGATTTATGAACGCTGCCAGCCCTGGAGTGATCTCGCTGTTCTTGCAAAACGACTACTACAAATCGCGAGCGGCGTATCTCGCCGCATTGGCTGATGCGATGAAGGAAGAATACGAAACAATTGTTGCTGCAGGTTTGGACCTACAGCTCGACTGTCCTGATCTGGCCCTGTCGCGCCACATGCTTTTTACCGATCTCAGCGATGACGAATTTATCAAAGTGGCAAATATGCATGTTGAAGCGCTCAACCATGCGCTCTCTGATGTGCCTGCCGAAAAGGTCCGTGTTCATATTTGTTGGGGTAACTATGAAGGCCCGCATTGCTGCGATATCCCGATGGCCAAGATGTTTGACACCTTGATGTCGACTAAGGCCGCCTCGGTATTGTTCGAGACGTCAAATCCGCGCCATGGCCACGAATGGGCCGTGTTCCGGGATCGCAAAGCCGATATACCCGAAAACAAGATCCTTGTGCCTGGTGTTGTGGATACGACTACCAATTTCGTTGAGCACCCAGACCTTGTTGCGCAGCGGATCAGCAGGTTTGTTGATATTGTCGGGGCCGATCGAGTTGTAGCGGGGTCCGACTGTGGCTTTGGTACATTTGCAGGCTTTGGCGCGGTTGATCCCGACATCGCATATGCCAAACTGTCTGCCTTGTCGGAAGGGGCAGCGCTGGTCAAATGATACCGCTTGTCCTGATCCCTGGAATGATGTGCGATGCGCGGCTGTTTGGCCCGCAGATAGCCGAGTTCTCTGGTCGGCGTACATTGGTGTGTGCACCAATTTCGGAACGGGCATCAATCGAAGATCTGGCAGCGGGTGTGTTGGCCAACGCCCCTAAGAGTTTCGCCCTCGCGGGCTTATCTATGGGCGGCATCGTTGCGATGGAGGTCATTCGCCAAGAGCCGGAGCGCGTTGAGCGGATTGCTTTGATGGATACCAACCCACTGGCCGAAGACGACGACGTCAAAGCACGTCGCCTGCCGCAAATGATGATGGTGCGTGATAATGCTTTGAGCGCAGTAATGCGTGACGAGATGAAGCCGCGATACCTGAGCAATACGCCGCAACGAGAAAACATTTTGGATCTTTGTATGGAGATGGCCCTGGGCCTTGGCCGGCATGTCTTTTTGAAGCAGTCTCGCGCGTTGATGGATCGGCCCGACCAGTCGGACACATTGCGCGGCGTTGACGTGCCCGCGCTCATTCTGTGTGGGCGCGATGATATGCTCTGCCCTGTTTTGCGCCATGAATTGATGGCTGAGCTGATCCCTGATGCGCGCTTAGAGATTATCGAAGGCGCGGGCCACTTGCCCACACTAGAACAACCTGAATTGACTAACGCGGCTTTGACCCGCTGGCTGGAGGCCTAAATGAACGAAAATCTATTGAAATTACTACAGAGAGTAGATACGCCAACCGTTTGTAATGCGATCGAAGTTGCCCAAGGTAAGCGTGGTTTCAATGCCTTCACCCGTGGTACTATGCTTGCCTCCCATACTGACGCCCCTGCGATGGTCGGCTATGCACATACCGCGCGGATCGCAGCAGTCGCCCCACCAACCGAGGCTCCTGAAGTAATCAAAGCACGCCGAATGGCTTATTACCGCCATATGTCAGAAGGTCCGCGGCCTGCCGTTGTGGTGATTGAGGACATGGACTTCCCACATTGCATTGGTGCATACTGGGGCGAGATCAACACAAACGTCCACAAAGGATTTGGCATGTCGGGTGCCCTGACCAACGGCGTTATGCGCGATCTCGGTGACCTTCCGGACGGCTTTCCCGTTGTGGCTGGATCAATAGGACCTAGCCATGGTTTTGTACATGTAAAAGAGGTAGGTACGACGGTTACTGTTTTTGGGATGCAGGTTGCTGACGGTGATCTGATTCATGCAGACCGTCACGGTGGGGTAGTAATCCCGTCCGAGGTATTGGACACATTAGAAGTAGCAATCCACAAACTCTTGGACACCGAAAAGCTAGTTCTCGACCCTGCTCGCAAAGACGGATTTGATTTAGACGCGTTCGAGACTGCATGGGCAGCCTTTGAAAACGCTCGCACTTAACATTATCGTGAAAAAGGCGCCCGATTGCGTGGTTCAAATTTGGTTGTGTTAAACAAACGATTGCCGTTTGGTATTGTCAGGCGAGTGCACCATTTTGCCTAAGCCCGTGGACCGGGAGCCAAGGCACTATCGTCTATAGAGCATGCACCTTCGTCATGTCTGCGGTGGGCTGCGGCTCAATTTGCGTTGGATGATTGTGAAGCGCTAGATGAACGCCATCCTTACTCCCGCAAGTTACAAACATACGGTAGTTGGCATATACCAAGTTACGCAAGAGAAATTATTTCACTTGACCGGGCAGGTATTTTGGCTTTCCCATCTTAGCTGTGGTATTTACCAAATTCCAATTATTCCCAGAAATCGGCCTTGCCCAAGCAGAAAGAACCGCGGACCATGTTCAAGTCAGGAGACACGGTTACCTCGCAAAACTGGTCACCCTTGTTGGACGCGGGGCGGCACCACCGCGCTCGGCTGGGCTTCATCCTGATGTCGACAGACCTCGCCGCCGAGGTCGACTTCTTCGATATGGTGCCACCTGGTGTGGCGGTGCACATCACCCGGCTGAAGACCGAAGATTACACCACCAATGAAACCCTGGCCCGGCATATCGACCACATGGCCGACGCAGCCGCGCGCATCCAGCGTGACCTGGCGCCCGATGTCGTCAGCTACAGCTGCACCAGCGGGTCCATCGTGATTGGCGAAGACAAAGTCATGGCTGAGATCGCCAAAGGCGCGCCTTGGGCGCAGCCTATGTGCCTCGTTCAAGGGGTACTTGATGCGCTGAATGCCTTGACCGCGCGGCGCATCGTGGTCGGCACGCCCTATTTGGACGAGGTAAACACCGCCGAAGCGGAGTATCTTCTGGCTAAGGGGTTCGATGTGCTCGACATTCAGGGGCTGAACCTGAGTACCGGCACCGAAATGGGGCAGGTGACGCCCGCCTTCTGGAAAGACTTCGCGCTGGCCATCGACCGCCCTGACGCTGATGCGATCTTTCTCAGCTGCGGTGGCATTCGAGCGCTTGAAGTGGTCGAGGAGATCGAGGCCGCGGCGGGCAAGCCTGTGATCACTTCGAACCAAGCGCAATTCTGGAGCTGTCTGCGTCGTGCAGGCATCACGGATGAAATCAGCGGCTTTGGCCAAATCTTTCAAAACTCCGGCACTGATCTGTTGCCAACCACACAAACCGCGGCGATGGCCGGCGCCTAAACAAAGGATCAACAATGGCTACATTGTCTCAGGAACAAAAAGACGCCTTCTGGCGCGACGGTGTTTTGGTTGTCGAAGACGCGGTGACGCCGGACGAACTGGCAACGCTGCGCGCCGAATTCGGTGTTTGGACCGAGGAAAGCCGCGCCCATGCAGAGGATTACGGCGAAACGCTGGATGGACGGGCGCGGTTCGACCTGCAGCCGGGCCACAGCGCCGAAAAACCTGCATTGCGCCGGGTGCAAAGCCCCGAAGAGGTATCGGACGTTTTCGCCAACACCATGCGCAACGCGCGCACGGTCGATCTGTGTGCAGAGCTGATTGGCCCCGGCATCCGGTTTCACCACGGCAAGGTGAACTCAAAATTGCCTGGATCAGCGACGCAGGTGAAATGGCATCAGGACTTCCCGTTCGAGCCGATGACCAATGACGACATGATAACCTGCCTGCTGTTTATTGACGAAGTGACGCTGGAAAACGGCCCGCTTGAAGTCCTGCTGGGCAGCCACAAGGGTCCGATTTATTCGCATTGGCAGGGTGGGGTCTTCACCGGGGCTGTGGATGACGCGATCATTGACGCGCAGCGCGATGATATCGTCAAATGCACCGGCAAGGCTGGGTCGGTCTGCCTGATGCACGCGAGCCTGCTGCACGGCTCTGCGCCCAACCTGTCGAACCAGCCGCGCACGCTTTACATTACAACCTACTATGCCGAGGACGCGATTGAACTCAGCCCCAATCACCTACCCAGCAAGCTTACGCATGAATTGGTGCGCGGTGAGGCATCGGGCCGGTTGCGCTGCACCGCCTATGAGATGGAATTGCCCGCCGTGCCCAAAGGCACCTCTTTCTTTGCCCAGCAGGAAGGATCAGACGGGGCGGGCAGCGGAGCGATGATGTAGCGATGAACGACGCCACACCGACTGTTCCGGCAGCCATTGAGACACTGGACTTTGAGACGGACGCTGGGCTTGGTCAGCGCGCCTGCATCGGTCTGATTGTCTTGCAAACCGACCAGACCATCGAGCATGAGTTCGCAAAGCTGATACCGAGAGATGGCGTCGCGCTCTACCACGCGCGTATTCCTAACGCGATGGAAGTCTCGCCGGAGACCCTGCGCCAGATGCATCGCGATCTGCCTGCAACTGCGGCTCTGCTCCCTGCATCCTTCGGGTTTGACGCCGTGGGATATGCCTGCACGTCAGGGGCGACGATGATCGGGGAAGCGCGTGTGGATGAAATGATCCGCGCCGTCCATCCGCGGGCCAAGACATCGAATCCGATTTCTGCCTGCAAGGCCGCGCTTTCGGCGCTTGGCCTGCGCCGCATTGCATTGGTCACGCCTTACCCGCCAGAGGTCACGGTCGAGATGCAAGCGAACCTGCGCGATGCGGGGTACGACACTGTTGCCGTGGCCTCTTTCAACCAATCCGACGATTTCACCGTGGCGCGGATCAGCAGCGAGAGCATCCGGAATGCCGCAGTCACGATCGGTGCACGCGATGACGTGGAAGGCGTGTTCGTCTCCTGCACCAGCCTGCGTGCGCTGGAGGTCATCGAAGCGGCAGAAGCACAGATCAACAAACCCGTCCTCGCCTCCAACCAGGTTCTGGCTTGGCACCTGATGCGGCTAGCGGGGCTCAGCGACCTGCCCAGTGGTGCAGGGCGTCTCTTTACCACCGCCTAGTTTCCAGCCCCAACACACCAAGAAAAGGATCGTCATGACCTCTCCTCTCCCAGACAAAGCCCACGTCGTCATCATTGGTGGCGGCATCATGGGCTGTTCAGTGGCTTATCATCTGGCCAAGGCGGGGTGGAGCGATGTCGTTCTGCTGGAACGCAAGACGCTGACAAGTGGCACGACATGGCACGCCGCAGGGCTGGTCGGGCAATTGCAGGGCAGCCACGCCACCACGGCATTTGCCAGCTACGGCGTGGAACTCCTGCAAGAGATCGAGGCGGAGACGGGCCAGAACCCCGGTTTCCGACAATCAGGCTCCATCTCCATCGCACTGAATGACGAGCGGATGGCAGAACTGAAACGCAAGGCGGACTTCGCCCAGCTCTTCGGGGTTGAAGCGCACTATATGGAAACGACAGAGATTGCCGAACGCTGGCCGCTGATGAATGCGGACGGCGTGTTGGGTGGCATCCACATGCCGTCTGACGGATCGGCCAATGCCACCGATTTGACGCAGGCGCTGGCCAAAGGCGCGCGCATGCATGGAGCTACCATCCGCGAACAGGTCAAGGTCGAGGAGGTGCGAACAGCAAACGGCCGCGTCACTGGGGTGCGCACCGATCAGGGCACCATTCAGGCCGACCACGTGGTCAATTGCGGTGGCATGTGGGCGCGTGATCTGGGTCGTCAGAACAGGGTTGGCGTGCCGCTTCATGCCTGCGAACACTACTATCTGGTGACTGAACCGATCCCCGATTTGCCCTCCGATCTGCCGGTGCTGCGGTCCTATTGTGACGGGACATATTGGAAAGAAGATGCGGGCAAATTACTGTTCGGGTTCGCGCATTTCCACGCCAAGCCGTGGGCCACGGGCGGTATTCCCGAGAGTTTCGAGTTCGACAGCCTCCCCTTCGTCGAAGAGGATGTGATGGAAGTGCTGGAGCTTTCCATGAACCGGGTGCCCATCCTGCAAGAGACCGGCATCCGCACCTTCTTTAACGGCCCCGAAAGCTATTCCCACGATGGCCGCTTTACGCTTGGCGAAGCGCCGGACCTCAAGGGCTACTTCGTGCTGGCGGGCGTAAACTCAACGGGCATCCAGTCCGGGTCTGGCGCAGGCAAGGCACTGGCCGACTGGATCATGGCGGGTCATGCGACGATGGACCTGTCCGAGATGGATCCGGCCCGCATTGAAGAATGGCAGGCCCGCGACCCCTATTTGCAGGAACGCTGCCCGGAAACGCTGGTTTTGACCTACGCGATGCACTGGCCGGGGCGGCAACGGCAAAGCGCGCGGAGCCTGCGCCGCACACCGTTCTACCACGCGATGAAGGCCCGTGGTGCCGCCTATGCCGAAGCGCAGGGTTGGGAGCGCCCCGGCTGGTTCGCGCCGGATGGGACCACGCCCACCTATGATCATTCGTTCCACCGCCCTAGTTGGTTTGATCACATGCTCGCTGAACAGCGCGCGGTGCGCGAGGCGGCAGGACTGATCGACTATTCCATGCTGGGCAAGCTGATGGTTGAGGGCCGCGACGCCGAAGCCTTCTTGCAACGCGCTTGCACGAATGATGTGGGGCTGCCCGTGGGCAAGGTCGCCTATACGCTGATGCTGAATGATCGGGGCGGGATCGAAAGCGATGTTACCGTTGCGCGACATGGCTCGGAGAGTTTCATGGTCATGAGCGCTATTTCACATACAAGGCGTGACCGTGATTACCTGCAAGGGTTGGTCCAGCCTGGCGAGGACGTGCGTCTGCGCGATGCGACAACAGCCCACGCGGTTCTGTCGCTCTGCGGCCCAAAAGCGCGCGAGATTCTTGCATCGGTTTGTGATCTGGACCTTAGCGACAACGCTTTTCCCTTCAACACGCTGCAACATTTTAACATCGGCCACGCTCCGGTCTTTGCCCAACGGCTTTCCTATACCGGCGAGTTGGGCTGGGAGATTTTCATTACCCCTGATTTCGCCGAACACGTCTTCGAGCGCCTGATGGTATCTGGCGCACCGCATGGTCTGCGACTGGTGGGCGGAGAGGCCCTGAACGTACTGCGCATCGGCGCTGGGTTTGTGCATTGGGGCCACGATCTTGCCTATACGGACGCGCCGCATCAGATGGGCCTCGGTTTTGTCTGCAAGACAGAGAAAACGGTACCGTTTATCGGGCGCGATGCCTTCATGGAACGGAAAACCGCCGCGCAGGGGCCGTTCCTGTGTTCAATTCGGCTTGATGATCCTGATGCCCTGCTGCACCACAACGAACCGGTGCTTAGGGACGGAGAGATCGCCGGCTTCGTCACAAGCGGCGCATTTAGCGCCGAGGCGGGTTCGGCGATCGGGCTTTGTGTGATCTCGCCAGCAGAGGGCGGTGCACGCAGTTCAGTTCTGGACGGGTCCTACGCCGTGCTGGTTGAAGGTCGGAAGGTTCCGGCAAAGATCGGACTGAAGCCCATCAATACGTGGGGTTTTGCGGGTTAGGGCTGATCCCCTCACCGCATGCCTGGCGTTTCGGCCCAACCCGCGGCGTTTCAAAATCGTCTCGCTAAACCGCAAGGCAAAGCACTGGATCGTCCAATGTTTCCATTTCATGTGTTTGGTTGGCGTTGTCAGACAAACTTGACGGTTTCTCGGCCGGTCCGTATTTTTGGTAAATGACAACAAGTTCTCCCTTCAAATACTTCAAGACTTCACCTGAAATCATCCGATTGGCAGTGATGTATTACATACGTTACCCATTGAGTTTTCGTCAGGTAGAAGACATCTTGCATGAACGCGGCGCCGCATCTGTCCGCGACATAACCGAAATCGCTGGCCAGGGTATGCGCGGCATATGGCGTGGTCACACTGTCCGATTGGGGCGTGGCGCATGGCTGGGCGCCGATTTTGATGAGTTGGGCGTGAGGATCGGCGCAAAAACCGCAGAACCATTTGAAACGGCAGAGGCCGCGCGGAAAGGCGCGGTTGAGGCGTTGCAACAACTGACGATTCCCAGCGAAATCATCACTGGTGACGCTGAAAAGCCCGCACAAGCATTTGCGGAAATGCTTGGCATTCCCGTCACTGCCAATGTGCGTGCGGACGAAAAGTTAGGTTGGCTGCAGGACCTATCAGATCGATCGGATTATGTCTTGATGGTTGGGGACGGTCTAAATGACACAGCCGCATTGGCGGCAGCTCATGCCTCCATGGCTCCAGCAACGGCCTTGG
>NYTV01000082.1 GCA_002683685.1 Paracoccaceae bacterium | reverse complement strand
CGGAACCCGAAATCCTAACGGACGACGACGGCCACGTGGAAGAGTGGCGGCCCGTGAAAATGTGGAAATTCGTCGACGGAACGTGGGTGGATATTTTTGCGAACTTCTAAAGAAACCTTAATCACATCACATCGACGCGCCCGTTGCGCATCCAATTAACATAAATAGTAACGCCAACACACTTAGAGTAATCAGCGCGTTAATGGGGGGTTCGTCATAAATGTACCCGCCGCGAGCCCAACACCCAAGCCCCCCCCCCTCGCGCGTATCCCCGTATACGGGAGTTTTGCCTGTGGGGGTTTTAAAATGGCACACGTTTAAGTTTTTTCCCTCTGCGTTTTCCACGGCGTAAGCGTCGCATTTTATGCGGTGCTGCGCACGTACGCGCGGGCCTCGGCGTTTCGTTGCTCCTCCCTTGATAAGCGTTTCACACTTCGAGTCGGTGTTTTTTATGTATTGCTGGCGTCGATATTTGATGTCTACACTAAGGGCGAGCGGAATAATCAAAAGAATGGTGGGGATCCAGGACATTCGCCCCAAAGGCTCCCGGTGTCGCAACGCCCATAAAATAACGACGGAAGCAATCGCAATAATCGCGTACGCGTCCGATTGCGCTTGTTTGGCGTCGGCGTCGGTCGTGTTTATGTGGTCGTTCGTCGCGACCATGCTGGCGGCGACTGCGACGGTCGCAGCGGTCGTGGCGAAGGCCATTAACGCGAATGCGGTCGATACGTTTTGTTGCGTTTCCATCGAAATACGTGTCGTTTACCAAAAGCGGCATATTTTTTTCTTGCATTGTTAGAGAAAGTCATCATCGCTAATACCCACGCGCTCACACCATTTGTCAAACATAATGTCTTTCCATTGATCAGCCCAATCCCATTCGCACCCCTCGAACGCCCGCGCGAACCCTTCCGGAATCGGTAAGGGCGCGGGAGTTTGCCCTTCGGGGCTACATCGAAAGGCTATTAACAAATCCAAAATGTCATGGATGTCTTCTTCGGTCGCGAGCGAGACGTCGCCGTCCTGGTATGATGATGATGATGATGACGACTGGTGGTGGTAGGAGGAATATGATGACATTTGTTTATACTATCGTTTCCATTGAGTTTGATATACTACACGTAAAAGTGAAAAAAAATAACACCTTTAAACAAATGGCACATAACAACGATGTCCGTGTAACGACCGTCCCCATCAACAAGAAGCTCTTTCTTAACATGGACATGGGCATGCCTGATGAAATGGCCGCGGACTTCGCGCCAAAGAACGACAAGAACCAACCCACCCGACCTCACATTCGTCTCGAGCGAGCGGAAATGGCGGCTTCGCGAGGAGATACTGCACGTGCCGAAGCGGAGTTTGCGTACTTGCTGAAGTTCCATGCAACATTGTGCAGTCATCACGTGCAGATGACCGACGGCGTGTTCGATTGGACACACTTCAAGCAGTTTACTAAGAACACTACGACGAATACTGGAGGTGTACCTGCTCCCTAAGTTGCACTTTGGGAGCTGGGAGCAGGTACCTAGGAAGCACCACCGCCCCGTTTCCACGCAACCACTTCGCGAGCTAGAAGACGTCGCGGTTCCACGTCCGGGTCCACGCGATATTTTTTGAGATCTTCGGCCGTGTACCCGTGACGACTGGTCAGGTACTCGTCGTCAATGAGCGCATGGCCCGTGAAATCGTCCGGTTCTTCGCAAAGGTGCGTCACGCAATCGGCTAAAATCGACGCCTTGCGCCGGTGCGCCGGGTCGCCCAGTTCAAACCGAGAGGCCGCCTTGGACTCCACCACCGTCGCGGGCCACAGTGCGTTGGCGCTGATGCCATAACCTCGACCCTCTTCGGCGGCTCCCAGCGCTACCATCGTCATAGAATACTTGCTCATGGCGTATGCGGTCTTGGCATTATAGTAACGTGACTCCGCTTCGATCGGTGGAGACATGGTGATGATGCGACCGAAGCCTTGGCTTTGCATGATTGGCAGGCACGCGCGCGTCAGCGCGAACGTTCCCCGCGCGTTGATAGCATGCATGAGGTCGAATCGTTTCAGCGGCGTGTCTATGATGTCTTGCCAATATAAGGCACTTGCGTTGTGGACCAAAATATCAAGCTGTCCAAAGGCGCACATCGTCGCCGCCACCACGTCATGGATGTCGTCCTCACTTCGCATGTCCAGTCTCACGGGTAGAGCGGCCCGAGTAGCGTCACCGTGGTGACACAAGGCTTGAATTTCCCCCGCTACGGATTCGATGGTCCCATCCGTTGCCCGACCACCACCTTCAGGTGCCGTCGCCATTCGGGTGCTCTTGGCGGCAACGACGACGTGGCACCCCTTTCGTGCCAAGGCGAGGGCGCACTCGCGCCCTATGCCACGCGAGGCGCCCGTCACGAGAGCCACGCGGCCTACGAGGTTTCGGCTTAGGCTCATAGGCTGCAAGTTTGAATTTGTTGACATTACTTCTTCGACTTCACATCGGTTGTCCCCTTTTTTTTCTTAAAAATCGTGAAATTGATGGATAGCGCTATTGCCAAGGCAACGACGACCACCGCAACAATGATCCCCGCCAGCGCACCCGGGCTGAGGTCCTTCTTGCCGCCGCCGCCGCCGGAATCGCCGCCGCCGCTGGAATCGCCGCCGCCGCTGGAATCGTCACTGAAAACACAGTATCCGTTAACACACGTGTACCCATTCTCCGTGCAATCGTCGTCGGTGCTGCATGTAGTGCCGCTGCTGGAATCGACATGAAACGATCCAATGTCGACTTTTACATCTGGGTTTGCATTACACGGACTTAATTCCTCGCACCACTTTCCGCCGCAATCGGATTCGCATTGACTTGCGTCCATATTGCAATAATCCGTCGTCGGGGAGCCATAACATACGGTTTCATCGGTGTCATCATAACATACTCCGCTGCATGAAGCATCATCACCGAATGTACACGCCCCTTGATCGGCCGTCGGCACACATGACGCTCTCGGTGAGGGGTTTTCGTCGCCGTCCATCCATTCGGTGACCCCGCCCCATTGCGATGAGATCATTGTCCATGGGAGATCGGAATTGGTTTCCCACGCCGAATCGAAACACTGTGTGTTTTGAATGACACGATTGTCCTGTATAATGGATGCGGTAAAGGTATACTTTCCTTCACATTCACCGCTCGTCGCCTTATCGGCGCCGAAGTCCAATCGGACATCAAAGTTATGCGAACTGTCAATGTAGCACCCGGGACCGTAGTACTGATCTGAACCGTTCTTGCCTGTACACGCCGAGGCACTCGAATCATTTACGGGTAAAAATTGCTTGGATTCACCGTCGTCTTTGTTGATTACGGAAATTACATTTCCACTCCAATTGCACACGTTGCCACTCGAATCGCCATCCAAAACACCCATATTGTCGGACGTTGTGAATTCTTGTACTGATGAATCGTACCCGCACGCGTGGCTGGTGGTATTCAACCCCCAGATATTTGCTTCGAAGAAATCGAATTCGGGACAGGTCTGGTACGTATCACCTGAACGGCAGGCAGTACCCGCGTTCGTGACTCCATCCCACTTCTTGCACCCCTGACCATCACAGTACGTTTGAAACGATCCACTAGGTGTGCTGTCTCCATCTATGGTCGCAGAATCTGTAACACCAGGCGCACCGGCCGACGGGAGCGTCGCCGCGTAGACCGTTCCGATGCCGCCAGTTGGAATGGCCGAGACGTTGACGTTGTTAAACGTGAACGTCGAACCTGGACGCATCGGAAGGGTTCCTCCGATGCCAACCTTGTCGCTAATTGTAACGCGGGCATTGCTCAGGGGAAACTCCGGGGTGTCACCGTATTGAAGTTCAATGACTTGTGTGTCCGAGGATATGTCGTTATTCGCGTCTTGAGCGTCCTTCCATGGAGACAGAGATGAGGACTCGGTGAGGGTCGAATGTTCTTGAACCCACGAATCATATTCCTGGAGGATTTTTCCCTCGTTGAATTGTTGTATGCGGCCACGAACACGGGTGCTGTAGTTTTGCATTAATTAACGGTAAACGGTATCTTTTTTATTAAAACATAATTTTTTTATGTATTACATATACAAATAAATTTCATGAATCCACCATCATCGAGGCCTACCACCAAATGGTGGGTGTGGCTGATTGTAGCGATCGTAGTAGTAGGACTGGCTCTAGGATTCGGACTCGGGTTCGGGCTGGACAGTGACTCCAGTGGCGGCGGCGGCGGCGGCGTTAGCGACTACAGTAATCCCTTTGTGGATTCAACCGGTGCTCATTTAGCCTTGATGGGGGACACCTCCACCGAAAGTTATCAACAGTTTGGACAATTCGCCGGCTTCTGGCTATCGAGTAATGACATGGTTTCCAGTACAGCAGCGAGTGCACTTCAAAAAAGTCAAGGCAAGAAAAAACGCCGCAGCGGTAATCGTTTCAACTCCCGCTTAAACATGTCGCAAGTGAAAGGTTCACCACCATCCACATTGGAATCCTTGGTCGCGGGGATCACAAAGGCCAATGCGAACACGGTTCTTCCGATCGTAGTTTATAATTTACCGAACCGAGACTGTAGCGCTTCGTCCTCAAACGGGGAATTGACGACCCTGGACGAGTACAAGGACTACATTGACAGCATCGTAGCCGTGCTGGAGAACGATACGAATATCGCAACCCATGGAATTCGAGTCGTCTTCGTTCTGGAGCCCGACGGCATCGCCAACATTGCAGATCCAGATGCAGGTACATCGTGCGCCGAAAATGTGGATTTGTACATGGAATCGTTGCTGTACGCAGCAGAACAATTGGAATCCTATGGAACCCTGTACCTGGATGCCGGGCACAGTGCGTGGATTTCTTATACGGCAAAGCTAGGTGGTCTTATGGACAAGATTTCATCCACGCAATGGGGTAACGACAAACCCTTGGCGTCTTATATTCGAGGATTCGCCACGAATACCTCAAATTACCACGCTCTTGGAACGACAGCCCCTGTGGATGCTTTCACAATTTCTACAGTGATTGGGAGCGGTACAACCGGCATCCGCACCTATTGCTGTGACCCTGGTGACTACTCGTCGGGGTGTCAAGGAGGTTTATACGATCCCGTCCCCATGGGATGCGAAGGTGCTTGCACTGAACCGATTTTGGACAGTTGGACAACCGCGAACAACGAGGCGAATTTCATGACCCTGCTACAATTGCAAGCGGCAGCGTCGGGTATTCAATTCAATTCCCCCGACGGGTTGGCGCATTCCGTATCCGACATAAGCCGCAACGGTTTCGATGCATTGTTTAATGCGGTAGATTCTACTAGTCCGCTTTGCACGCAGTGGTGCAACACACTGCAGGGTCGGATTTCCAAGTACCCACCGAACGCCAAGACTTACTTTGACGAAGACTCTAATTTGGGCATCGCGTGCGACGCCGTGTTATGGGTTAAGCCGCCCGGTGAAGGAGACGGCAACGTTTCCACGGACGGGTGTTGCGGTACCGGCACCGGAGGTACCTGCATGCAATCGTGCGATAACACTCCGGCGGCGGGAGAATGGTTTTCCGACAACGCGAATACCTTGTGTCAAACTAGCACGTACGCTACGAATTGTGAAGATACACCCCAATGTGACGGTATATCCGACGGTCGTAAAGTTTGAAGTTAAAATTTTGGGCTCACGCTAGGATCACTGATTTTGTGGACCAATCCCTTTATTCATTTTTAAATAAATAAAAGTATAACGGTAAGATAGCACAAAGAAAGATGGAGCGCTCTCTTCAGCGAGGCGCCAAAAAATAGGGAACACTGTTATATGGTTCTGGGTGGGGGTGTACCGTCGTTCCGCTCCCTGGAAGACCAGCCCTCCTTCTCCCCCTCCGCCAGTCCCACAGCAGCTGAAGGATGTGCGCTGCTGGGGGGAACCATCGCGTATTGTATACAGTTTCTCCTCGGCGTGACCGCCATCGCGTCGCTTGTATATAAAAGACACATTGAACGACCGCAGAGGCCGTGGATGATATGGGCGTTCGACGTTGGGAAGCAGCTCGTCGGCGGCTTCTTAGTGCACTTCATGAACATCGGTGTATCTTTCATAATGGGGAAAGACGGGGACGAGTGCGCATGGTGCGTTGAATCGCCCGGAACCACCCTCCTTCTTACCTCGAAGACCATTCTGGCTTTTCCCTTTCCTAATTCACCATCCATACCCCGAAACAGGTACTTCATAAATTTTTTCGTAGACTGCACGCTGGGGGTGGCCATCGTATACGCGGCACACGAGACGATCTGCCGGGTGGCCAAGAAAGCGTTCGGGCAGCAGACAGCGCTGGCGCGCATCGGCCACTACGGTACCCCGCCCTCCAAGCGGGTATGGGGGGCGCAGTGCGCGGCGTACCTCGCGGCCATCGTCTTCAACAAGGTGGTGGTGGCAAGCCTGTTGTACGCGGCCAAGGGTGCCATGGCGGACTTCGGGAACTGGCTCTTCGGCCCGCTACAGTCCAATCCCGACGCGGAGCTCGTGGTCGTGATGGTCCTATGCCCCTGGCTCCTGACGAGCCTGCAGTTCTGGATCTTCGACTACCTCCTCAAGGCCAAGGACCCCACGGCCGACGGGAGCGCCGACCCCGCGGACGGCGGGGTCGGCGCGGACGGGCTGTCGGGGCTGCCGCCGTACACGGTGCTGGCGGAAGAGAAGAGTCCGCCGGGATGTGGGGATATGTAGCATACGGAAATGGTTGTTCCAAACCACTTCATCTAAAAAAATCTAAAATCTAAAATCATTGACAGATACCCCGAAGTACGTTTGCAAATTCACGCACGTTCCGGAGCTCTCGGTCGCGCAGCAAACCCAAGAAATCCGCAATGAGCTCCAACGCGTCAGCTTGCCCGCGGAGCCGCACCAGCGCAGGCACCGGTCGAATTTTTTGCAGCAGAAGCGCGCGCTGCAGCTCATTTGGTATAACACTGAGGAGCGCTTCCACGTGCGCTGCACTGGAGCCGCCCGCATGGAGCGTGCGAAGCAAGAGGTCGGTCGTAGATATGTCTTCGGGGTAAAACGTGCCCATCAAGATTGTGTCGAAAAAGCAAGCGCTTAAGTCCACCGCATCCCCCGCCCACCTCAAAAGCAAGGGTTGTATATCAGGGCGAGTGTCCCGAATCACAATATCCCGAGCGACATGGTCGAGCCTTGGAGGTGGTGGGCTGAGGGCTCCGTTCAAAACCATCCACTTGCACACCGACAGCCTGTTCGATTGATGTTTCGCCAAACCATTAAACCCATGGGTTTTACTAGCGATGAACATGGGAGTCTGACCACATTTATTCGCTTTGGTGATGTCCGCAGCCGCACCCACCCACTGTAGCCACTCACACACCGGCACATGGCCACGCTCCGGCACATGGCCACGCTCTAGTTCTGCACAAGTCATGTGCATGGGCGTGTTGCCCTGTCCACATGCCCTGGAGATATCCTCCTCCGCGCCCACCTTAAACAGCCACTCACACACCGGCAGATGGCCATGCAAACAAGCCAAGTGCATCGGAGTCTTCCCGTAGTCGTCCGCATTGGAAATGTCGGAGGCCGCACCCACCTTGAACAGCCACTTGCACACCGACAAGTGACCATGCTCACACGCAGAGGACATAGGACTCTTGTCGTCCCAATGGTGTCTCTCTCTATTGTTTGTGATATCTAAAGCCGCGCCCACCCTGTACAGCCACTTACACAGCGACAGGTGGCCACCTCTGCATGCCGCACGCATGGGGGTCATGTATCCATCTTCGTGATAAACGTTTACCTTCGTGATATCTGCTGCCGCGCCCACCTTGTACAGCCATTTGCACACCTTCAGGTGACCGCCCTCGCAGGCGTTGTACATGGGCACGAATAATTCGTAGTCCTGGTCCTCGTCCTCATCCGCGTTGGTGACGTCCGCTCCGACCTCAAAAAGCCACTTACACACGTTTATGTGGCCAAAAAAGCATGCAATGTCCATCGGAGTGCCGTCCAATTCCGGTGCTCTGGTGATGTCCGCGGCCGCTCCTACTCTAAATAACCACTTGCACATCTCCAGGCGGCCCATGCGACAGGCAATCCACATGGGAGTAACGCCGCCACCGTCTGCCTTGGTGACGTCAGCACCAACGTCCAGTAGCCATTCGCACACAGGTATGCGGCCACTACGGCAGGCGATCCACATAGGTGTCGCGCCTTTCCCTTTCCCATGTAAATCTTTCCCATAGCCTACGTAATTGTTCGTCTTGGTGACATCCTCGGCTGCGCCATTCTCGTAAAGCCAAACGCACATGCCGAGCGCGCCTTCGTCGCATGCGCGAGCCATCGGGGACAAAATTTTTTGTTTTGTGATCGATGCCATCGGGTTTGTGATGCGTTCGGTGTGCAGGTCGCCGTCGGAAAAGCCTCTGGCCTTTAACCAAGCTCGAGCTGCCGCATCGTCCATGTCAATAAATAAACGCGTCGACGAGTTCGACGTGGGTGAGCTGCGGATGATCCATTCACTACAGTTTATTAACATATGTTTATTTATAAATTTACAAATAAACAATTATTTGTGACGTGTATCTATGAAATCAAGCAAGGAATCAATCCATACATACATGGCAACAATGGCAGCAGCAGCGGGGGGAACGATGGAGCCGCTGCGCGGTCCCTCTGAAGTGATCAAGTGCACTCCTTTGAATTACGATATTGACCATCGTTTGGATGTGTTCGTCGATGTCCTTGAGGTAACGGGGGTATTCGACAATGTGGATAAGGACAGCGGTACCGCAAGATGCATGCTTGATCAATGGACCGACGCGCCGTGGCCATATCGGAAAAAAGATTTTCAATCGGCCATTGTGGTGGACAGCGCATCGGACTCTCGGAAGATTATCCAAACATCAGACGAGTTAGTGTGGATTGCAGATTCGTACGATAGCTGGCATGAAGGCAAACTCGACTTTGAGTTGTATGTGCATTTCACCAAGTACGCGCCCCGCATGCCTCCAGGAGCGTCACTGCATCGCTTTGAGAGAGGGCACAAT
>NYTV01000053.1 GCA_002683685.1 Paracoccaceae bacterium | reverse complement strand
TTAATATCTTTGGGCGCACGCGCTGGCTTCGGGGTCCCCGGTGAGAGCTATTTGGCGGTTTTGGATGCGTTTTGCGACGCTCCCGGCTTTCGCTTCATCGGTTGCCGCAATGAAGGCGGTGCGGCTTTTATGGCGGAGGCATGGGCGAAGCTCACCGGGGAGGTGGGCCTGTGTTTTGTAACCCGCGGCCCTGGGGCCACCAATGCCAGCATCGGGGTGCATACGGCGATGCAAGCCTCAACGCCGATGCTCCTCTTCGTTGGGCAGGTTGGGCTTCAACATCAGGGGCGCGAGGCGTTTCAAGAGCTAGATTACCGCCAAGTTTTCGGTCCCATAGCAAAATATGCCACTGAAATTACCGATCTGTCGCGCACCCCGGAAATCATTCGCCGGGCATGGTCCTTGGCCATCTCGGGCCGTCCAGGCCCAGTGGTCATCGCATTGCCAGAGGATATTTTAACGCAATCTGCCGATATAGAGATCCCAACCACCCCCATCTTGGCGCCAAAATCCGCAGCGGTCGCAGCGGATCTGGAGCAACTGGCAGAAAAGTTACAAACTGCCCAACGCCCGGTGATCTTGGCGGGCGGCGGGCGATGGGACAGCCAGGACCGCGGCGCTCTGTGGGCCTGTGCAAATAAGCTCAATATTCCAGTGGTCACAGGCTTTCGCTATCATGACCTTTTTGACAATACAGATCCGCTGTTCGTCGGTGAGGCGGGGGTTGGGATGACTGCCAATACCAAACGCATCCTGACTGAGGCGGATCTGGTCCTGGCCGTCAACCTGCGTTTTGGGGAGATGACCACCAATGCTTTCACCCTCTTTGGTGCTGATCGCGGCGACCAATGGATCGCGCAATCGCATCGTTCAGGCGATGAGTTTCACAAATTTGTTACGCCTGATTTGAGCATGATCTGCGATCCGGCCCCGCTCCTGAATGGGCTCGCAGCGCGGCTCGAACTGGCCGGCATGAGCCACGATCCGGCATGGGCCAAATCTGCGCGCGCAGGATTTATAAGCGCGCAAACGGCCAAGGCCCAACCCAGCCCGGTAGATATGGGCGTGGTCACAAGCACTGTGCAGGCGATGTTGCCAGAAGATGCCATCGTCACCAATGGCGCGGGAAATTTCGCGATTTGGCCCAATAAGTTTTTACAGTTTTCGCAGCAGCAGCGGGTGCTGGCCCCGCAATCGGGCGCAATGGGTTACGGTCTGCCGGCGGCGATTGCCGCCAAGGTGGCGTATCCCGAGCGATGCGTGCTGTGTTTTGCAGGGGACGGTGATTTTCAGATGAACTGCCAGGAGCTAGGGGCTGCGTTGCAAGCGGATGCACGGCCCATTGTGCTGATTGTCAACAATGGCAGCTATGGCACCATACGGATGCACCAAGAGCGCCATTTTCCCCGGCGCGTCAGCGGTACCGAAATGATCAACCCAGATTTCGCGGCGCTGGCGCGGGCCTATGGGTTCCACGCAGAACGGATCGAGCGCACGGAGGAGTTCGCAGATGCTTTCGCCCGTGCCTTGGCCAGCCCGACCGGTGCGGTTCTTGATCTGAATGTGGCTTCAGAGGCGATCACGCCCGGCATGACCATCGCAGATCTGCAAGCTCTTTCCGAGAGTTAGAGCGTGAGAGCCAGCCGGGTGCCTTGATCAATCGCGCGGCGCGCATCCAATTCTGCCGCCACATCGGCTCCACCAATCAAATGTGCCTGTGGCAGATCCGCCGCCAGGCCGCGCTCAGGTTCTTGCCCGGCACAAAGAACGATGCTGTCCACCTGCAACAGGTGCGCTGTTCCAGCCTGGGTGATATGCAGCCCGGCATCATCGATCTTTTCATAGGTCACCCCAGCCATCATCTGCACCCCGCGTTTGGCCAAATTTGTGCGGTGAATCCATCCGGTTGTTTTGCCCAGGCCGGCGCCAACTTTCTTGGATTTGCGTTGCAGCAAAAAGACCTCACGGGCAGCAGGGGCGATCTGTGGCACCATGCCTTCTACGCCGCCGCGGGCTTGGAAGCTCATATCAATGCCCCATTCCTGCATGAAGGTCTCAATATCTTGACTGGCCGATGGGCCGCTGTGGATCAAATATTCGCTGATGTCGAAGCCGATGCCACCGGCGCCAATGACTGCAACGCGCGGACCAATAGGCGCGCCCGATATTACATCAAGGTAGCCCAAAACCTTGGGATGATCTATGCCGGGAATATTGGGGCGGCGCGGGACAACGCCCGTGGCCAAGATGACTTCATCGAATGCGGCCAGGCTTTCCGCCGCGACCCGATGGTTCAGTTTCAATGTCACCTCACTGAGCTCAATTTCCTTGCTGAAATAGCGCAAAGTTTCGTAAAATTCTTCTTTTCCAGGTATTTGCTTGGCAATATTGAACTGTCCACCAATCTGGTTCGCAGCTTCAAATAGGGTCACGTCATGCCCGCGCCGCGCGGCTGTTGTCGCCGCCGCGAGCCCTGCTGGTCCCGCGCCAACCACGGCAATCTGTTTGGCGGTTTGGGCTGGCCGTAGTTGCATATGTGTTTCGTTACAGGCGAAGGGATTAACCAAGCAGGAGGTAATTTGACCGCTGAAAATCGCATCCAAACAAGCCTGATTACAGCCGATGCAGGTGTTGATTTCGTCAGATTTTCCGGCAGCGGATTTGGTGACGAAATTGGCATCTGCCAGAAATGGACGGGCCATGGAGACCATATCGGCATCCCCGCGGGCAATCACTGCCTCTGCCACCTCGGGCGTGTTGATCCGATTGGATGTGATGACAGGGATCGGCATTTCGGCCCGCAACCGCGCACTGACCCAGGTGAAGGCGGCGCGGGGCACTGAGGTTGCGATGGTTGGAATCCGCGCCTCATGCCAGCCGATACCAGTATTGAAAATTGTGGCACCGGCCTTCGCAATCTGATGGCCCAATGTGATCACCTCGTCGATCGAAGAGCCGCCTTCCACCAGATCAATCATCGACAAGCGAAAGATGATGATGAAGTCACGGCCAACCGCTTGGCGCACTTGTTGGACAATCTCAACGGCCAAACGAATTCGGTTTTCATAGCTTCCGCCCCAGTCATCCGTGCGGTGATTTGTGCGAAGGGCGATGAACTGGTTGAGCAGATACCCCTCCGAGCCCATAATCTCCACCCCGTCATATCCGGCCGATTGCGCCAGTTGCGCGGCGCGCACGAAATCGGCAATTTGCTGTTCAATCCCGGCTTGATCCAATTCTTTGGGTTTGACCGGATTGATCGGAGCCTGCAGCGGTGAGGGGGCCACTGCATTGGGGTTATAGGCATAGCGCCCGGTGTGCAGGATTTGCATGGCGATTTTGCCACCGGCGGCGTGAACCGCATCTGTGACAACACGGTGCTCTGCCGCCTCTTCAGGGGTGGTCATAACGGCAGCACCAATCCCAACGCCGCCTTCGGCATTCGGGCCGATCCCACCAGTTACGATCAAAGCAGCGCCGCCCGCTGCGCGGTCTGCGTAAAAGGCGGCCATGCGTTCGAACCCATGCTCCGCTTCTTCAAGCCCCAAATGCATTGAGCCCATGACCACTCGGTTTTTCAGCTGTGTGAAGCCCAGATCAAGGGGTTGAAAAAGATGCGGATAATGGGGATTGGACATTGGGACCTCAATATTTGTGATGCCAGCAGAGCATAGGGTTTCCGGTCAGTTTGCAAGCATTCCGTAGCGGCAGAATGGGATTAGAGCTGGCCGGCCTCTTTCAAGACCTTGCGCGCGGCGCGGAAGCATTCCAAAGCCTGCGGCACACCGCAATAGATACCAATCACGTGAATAATGGCACGAATCTCTTCAACGGTGACCCCATTGCTGAGCGCACCTTTACAATGCAATTCCCACTCATGCATTTTTCCCAAAGCGCCGATCATCGACAGGTTCATCATCGAGCGCGTTTTGGCGTCAATCACATCATCGCCCCAGCCAAAGCCCCAGCACCAGGCGGTCATCGCCTCTTGGAAGGGTCGGGTAAACTCATCAGCCGCAGCAAGATTATTTGTGACATATTTCGCTCCCAGCGTGGCTTTGCGCTGCTCTAGACCCTTGAGGAAAAGATCTTCGTCGAATGTGCTCATCTGGCGTCCTTCTCATAGCTTTGCGGCAGTCTGCATTATTTTTCCGCAAGTGACAGGTGTTTTTGACGGCGGTATTGAATTTCTTTTCGGCGATTTGCGCTGAGGAGATATGTTCTTTCAGCCCGCAGGGACGTAAGAAGCGATCAAAGAAAGTGGCCGTAATGATTCATCCCTTTTATTCTCAAGCTTGCGCGGCGTTTAACGCAGGCGTTGCTGCTGCAGATCCTGCGGAGGCGGTGCGCAGGTCTTTGCCTGAGTTCGATGTGGCTCCAACTGTGATTTCTGTGGGAAAAGCCGCTTTGAGCATGGCGGGCATGGCGCGATCTTTACTGGGTCCAGTGCCGGCACTCGTAATTGTAACCAACCCGGAAAATGCCGCGCGCGCAAAGCATTTGCCTCCCATGCCCGAGGCGCAGATTTTTGCCGCGGCCCATCCCATTCCCGATGAAATTGGCTTGAAAGCAGCTCAAGCGGTGAAAGCGGCACTGGTTGCGGCCAGCCAGGCTGGTCGGCCGGTGTTGTGCTTGATCTCCGGCGGCGGTTCGGCGCTCTTGCCCGCGCCGGTTGCTGGAGTGTCGCTTGACGATAAGATCGCGGTGAATGCGCAGCTATTGGCCAGCGGGGCGGATATTGAGGTGATGAACATGATCCGCCAACAGCTGTCTGAGCTTAAGGGTGGCGGCATGCTGCGCTATGCGGCGCCGAGCCCGGTGACCGCACTGATCTTATCGGATGTGATTGGAGATGATCTGCGGGCTGTGGCCAGCGGTCCCACGGTCGCTCCGATTGGCACAAAAGCTGAGGCGCGGGATATTTTAGTGCAACTCTGCATATGGGAGACATTGTCCCAGACTGTGCGAGGGGTCTTGCAAGGCGCTGACATAAATATTGATTTACCGGAAGCGCGCAATGTTTTGATTGGTTCCAACGGGCTGAGCCTTGCCGCTATGGGCGCAGCCTATCGGACTGCAAAACTGCACCCGCAGCCCCTGATCGGTGATGTGACCGAGGCGGTGTATAAGATCAGGGACATGGGGCGCGGCGCGCATGTCTTTGGCGGCGAGACAACCGTCAAGCTCACAGGCACCGGCCGAGGCGGGCGCAACCAAGATTTAGCGCTGCGGCTGGCGCTTTTGGCTGAAGCGGAGGCTTGGCAAGCTCCTTGGCTGTACCTGCAAGCTGGCACAGATGGCCGTGACGGCCCCACGGATGCGGCGGGCGGGGTGGTCTGTGAGACAACGCTGGCTAAAATTCGTGCCGCTGGGCTGGATCCAGTAGGCTTGCTCGACAACAATGATGCTTATCCTGCGCTTGCGGCGGCGGGTGGCTTGCATATCACCGGCGCAACCGGCACCAATGTGGCAGATCTTGGCATCCTAATTCGCAGCTGACCTTTGCGGCGGGCTGTAACCCTCAACCCATGACTTGGAGATTTTTATGCGTATTTACCTGTCCGGCGAAATTCATACCAATTGGCGCGATGAAATCATTGCCGCCTGCGGGGATCTCAACCTCTCCTTTGACGGGCCAGTGACAGATCATGCCGCCAGTGATGACTGTGGTGTTGAAATCTTGGGGGCGGAGCCGAATAAATTTTGGCATGACCGCAAAGGCGCGCAGCTCAATGCCATTCGCACCCGCACTGGTATCGAGCAAGCCGATGTCGTTGTTGTGCGGTTTGGTGAGAAATACAAGCAATGGAACGCTGCATTTGATGCCGGCTATGCGGCGGCGCTGGGCAAACCTCTTATTGTCATGCATCAAGACGCGCACCAGCACGCGTTGAAAGAAGTGGATGCGGCGGCCTTGGTCGTGGCGCAAACTCCGCTCCAAGTGGCCGATGCGCTGCGTTATGTGATGACGGGTGCATTGCCGAAGTAACCAGATTTGCGCAGTACCCGTTCCGGCTGGCGCTCCGATACGCCGCAGCTCAGATGTTCAGCGGCGGTATAGCTGCGCCATAAAGCCAATCATTGCGCCTGTGCACCAGCGAAGGGGTCAGCTGGCCGGCCAACCAAATTGGCGCATAGCTCATCATCTGTGCCCCGCGGCTGGATTTGTGAAACAGCTGTAGGTTTTCCGCCGAGACCCGCTGGACTTTGCTGGTGCGCGCGATGCGCTGTGCATAGTGCCGGGCGCAGGCGGCGGGGATATTGGCGCCCTCAGCTGCGCCTATTGTGCGTGCCAGGTGGTAGCCATCCTCGAGCGATTGCACCGCGCCTTGGGCCATGGACGGCAACATTGGATGGGCCGCATCTCCAATCAGCACCACATGGCCGTCGTGCCATTGCGGCAAAGGGGCCCTGTCGAATAGGGCCCATTTGTGCAGCACCTCAGCCTGCTTCAATATCGCTGTGATCGGTGGTGCCCAGCCGTCGAAATCTGCCAGGGCTTCTTGCCGATCGCCAGTGCTGCTCCAACTCTCCTCGCGCCAGATCGTTTGCTCGACGATGCCGACAAAATTTACCACATCACCCCCGCGCACATAGGTGGTAACGGCGTGTTTTTTGGGCCCGGCCCAAATGCAGCCGGACGGAGGCGGGGCCAGAGCATCGAGCTGTGCTTTTGGCACCAAAGCACGCCAAGCATAATTTCCGGTGAAGCGCGGTGCATCTGGTCCAAGCATCTGGTGACGAATCTTGGAGTGAATACCATCCGCTCCAATCACCAAATCCGCCTGAATGCGCTGGCCATTGGTCAAAATGACTTCGGCGCCGTCCTTACAGGGTGCATAGCCGCGGACCGCACATCCAGTTTGCACGGCGCCGCGCTGCAAGGCCTCCAGCCGCGCGAGTAAAGCTGTGATGAGATCGGCGCGATGCACCTGTATATAATGCGCGCCCCAGCGCTGGGCGGCTGCGCCTTTCATGGGCAGGTAAAGGATTGGGCGCCCTGAGATACCCATCCGAATTTCAATCGCTTCGGGTTCGAACAGCGCGGAATTGAGGCGCTCCATCACGCCAATGCGCTCGAGAATTTTAACGCCATTTGGGCTGACTTGCAGCCCGGCGCCGATCTCGGTGATCTGGGAGGCCTGCTCAAAGACTTGAACGTCCCAGCCAGTCAAGCTCAGGCTGATGGCGGCGCATAACCCACCAATACCGCCTCCGACGATTAGGGCCTGCCGGCGCATGGTTTTCATCCTTTCCTCGCAAAGGCGGCGATCTGCGGCCCCGCGGTATCGGTTCGGTTCGGTTCGGATCTCCGCCTGCTCTAGATCAGCTCATCCACTGGCCGCCGTCCACATTATAGGTTTGTGATACAATGTAATCGGCTTCGGCGGAAGCTAAGAAAACCGCCATTCCACTGAGATCTGCCGGAACAGCAAAGCGGCCAGCCGGTACACCAGATTCGACCTCTGCTTTCTTTTGTCCCAGCGTCTTATCCTCCAATTGGGCAAACATTGCGTCCACATGCTCCCAATGTGCCCCATCTACCACGCCTGGGGCGATGGCATTCACATTGATGCCGTATTTGATCAAGTTCAGACCCGCCGATTGTGTCATCGAAATCACCGCCGCTTTGGTGGCGCAATAGACCAAAACCAAGCTCTCGCCGCGCCTGCCGGCTTGAGAGGCCATGTTGATGATTTTGCCCCCATGGCCTTGAGCAATCATCTGCCGGGCTGCTGCCTGCATGGTAAAGAGCGTACCGGCGACATTGACCGCAAACAGCCGCTCATAGCTTTCGCGGGTGATATCGACGGTTTGTGCAGCATCAAAGAGCGCTGCATTGTTCACAAGAATGTCGATTTTTCCACACTTGGCCACAACCTTTGCCAGCGCGGCATCAATGCTGAGTTGATCTGTCACATTCAGCGGCACCGCATAGGCGCCTTTGCCCAGTTCCGCCGCCGTGGCCTCTGCGGCTGCAAGATTGAGATCTGCGATGGCGACCGTCGCGCCTTCTTCCAGATATTTTTCTGCAAAACCGCGCCCTATGCCGCGGGCAGCGCCGGTTATGAGGGCGGATTTTCCGTTCAATCTGGTCATGTTTTAGTCCTTTGTGATCTACGCCTGCGCCGCCAGAGCCTAACGACGGGGGCGGGTATTTTAATGTTTTACTCGGGCTTGCCGGGTTTTGTGTTCCCTGTGACGGGGTGGTTTGGCAAAGGCCGTTGCGTCAGGGCTATGACCGCACCCAAAAGCAACAGGCCTGATGCGCCCAGGAGGCTGATGCCGATGTCACCGGCCAGATCTCCCAATAGTCCCGCGGCATAGGGTCCAAGGGTCTGCGCCACCGCAAAGACAACGGTGAAGAGGCTGATGGCCGCGCCCCAGCTGTGCGCAGGCAGGTTTTGGCGTGTAAAATTGGTCACTGCGCTGGGGGCCATAAAGACGGAAAGGCCAAAAATTACCGCTGCGAGCAATAAGGAGAGATTTCCCGGAAATAGCACCGGAAGCGCGGATCCCAAAGCGATGCAGCTTAAGATCATGGCTAATGGCAGGCCCGAGGCATGGCGCGCCAGAATGGGACGCCAGACCAGAGGTGACATACAGATGCACAGGCCCAGCAATATCCACACTGTCGCGATGAATGTCGCACTAGCCGCCTGCTGGGTCATCCAGGCTGATAAAAATGTTAAAAACACGATGTAGCCCAATCCAAACCCAGCATATCCGGCCAATTGCGCCCAAATTTGAGAGACTGGAAGGGGCTCTGCAGCCTCCGCTTGCCTGGGTGTCGGGCTCTTGAGCTTTGCAGTTGACCACAGGCACAGCGGCAAAAAGAGCAGGCAAATCGCTGCGATGATGACCCAGGCTAAGGGCCAGTGATCGGCACCGTAATGCTCTAAAAACAGCGGCAGGCTCGCTCCGGATAAAACAATTGCCAGGCCGCCGCCGGTTCCAAATACGATGGCAATGGCCATGGCATTGCGGCGCGGATCATTTGGAAACAGGCCAGCGGCTAAGACGCCGGCGGTAGAAAAAGAAAGAGCGCCAAAAAAACCAACCAAAATGCGCCAAAGAGTTTGCCACCAAAGCTCTGCACTTAATCCGGTCGCCAGCAACGCCAGGTTGGTGGTGACCAATCCAAAGGAAAAAAGAGATATGGCTGAATATCGCCCGATCATGAGCATCGTCAAAATCGCGCCTGCGATATAGCCCAGAGCATTGGCTGTGTTGAGCCATCCGGCTTGGGCATAGTTCCATCCCAAATCCGACTGCATCGCTGGCAATATCAGCCCATAGGAAAATCGGGCAAAGCCATTGGTGACCGTCACGCCCAGTGCCAGTCCTGCGAGCACCAACCACGGCCGTTTTTGTGCGTGTGTCACCTGGATGTATTCCTATGTCTCGTCGCGCAATGGAACTTCGGGTGGGCGCAGAGCTTTGCCCTCTTCTCTCGAGGCTAGGCGATTGAGCCGGCCGGGTCCAGCGGCGCCTGAGCAGAAACAAATTGCCAAAGCCAGGGCCGCACCCTAGGTGTTGCATCAAATGCCGAAAGGCCGAACATCTGGGAGAGTGATATGCCGCAAACAGCAGATACCAACCGCCGCGTGGTTCTCGCCGAGCGGCCCCATGGCCTGCCGGACGCCAAGACCTTGCAGGTGCAGCATAGCGAGGTGCCGACACCCGGTGCAGGTCAGATGCTGCTGCGCACGCGTTACCTATCGCTTGACCCCTATATGCGCGGGCGCATGAATGACGCGAAATCCTATGCCGAACCGGTCAAATTGGGCGAGGTCATGACAGGGCAGGTGGTGGCAGAAGTCATGCAGAGCAATTGTGACGGATATCTGCCCGGCGATCATGTTTTGGCAGCAAGCGGCTGGCAAGACTACGCTCTGAGCGATGGCACAGATCTGCGCAACCTTGGCCAAGCGCCGCAAAATCCGTCATGGTATTTGGGTATTTTGGGGATGCCGGCTTACACGGCTTATGCCGGTTTGCTTGAAATTGGCGCGCCGCAGCCCGGAGAGACCGTGGTCGTAGCCGCGGCCTCTGGTCCGGTGGGCGCAACCGTGGGGCAAATCGCCAAGATCAAGGGCTGCCGCGTGGTTGGGATCGCTGGCGGTGCGGAAAAATGCGCACACGTGGTTGAGAATTTGGGTTTCGACGCATGTTTGGATCATAAATCTGACAATTTCGCAGCTGAGCTAAAGGAAGCCTGTCCCAAGGGCGTGGATGTTTACTTCGAAAATGTGGGTGGCAAGGTGCTCTATGCGGTGCTGCCGCTGTTGAATGCTTTTGCGCGCATGCCTGTTTGCGGTGTGGTGTCTTGGTATAACCTATCGGGTTTGCCCGATGGGCCTGACTTCGGACCGGCGATCATGGGTACGATCTTGCGCATGAAGGTGAAAGTGCAAGGATTTATCATCTACGACAGCTTTCCACCCAGCCTGTTGAAGGAGTTCATTCGGGACATGACCTGGTGGCTAGAGAGCGGGGAGGTGAAATATAAAGAGCAAATGATCGATGGCCTGGAGCACGCCCCCGCAGCGCTCAATGACCTGCTTCTGGGCAATAGCTTTGGCAAAATGGTGGTGAAAGTGGGCTAGCTGCGCATGGGGCACGCTCTATTGTTGTTGCCGCACAGTTCAGATAACTTGCAGCGCGAAAACCACCAAATTCGAAGTGAAATAAGTGTCTGAAAATAATCTAAATACCCTGAAATCATCCGCCCGCCTCTCGGTGGCACCGATGATGGCCTGGACCGATCGTCATTGTCGGGTGTTTCATCGGATGATCTCACGGGAGGTTTTGCTCTATACAGAGATGGTGACCGCACCGGCTTTGGTGCTGGGTGGGGCGCTTCGCTTGTTGGATTTTAGTCCTGAAGAGCAACCGGTCGCTTTGCAGCTGGGCGGGTCGAACCCCGAACAATTGGCCAAGGCAACGGCGCTGGGCGCGGCCCATGGCTATGGGGAGATTAACCTCAATCTAGGATGCCCGTCGGATCGCGTGCAGTCGGGACGCTTTGGCGCTGTTTTGATGACGGAGGCAGATCTTGTGCGCGCCTGTCTTGAGGCGATGCAGGAGGCGAGCGCGGTGGAGGTGACGGTGAAGTGCCGCATCGGTGTGGATGACCAGCTGGTTGAAGAGAGCCTGCCGGCGTTTTTATCCATGATTGAGCGCACTGGCGTGTCGCGGGTCATTATACATGCCCGTAAGGCTTGGTTGCAGGGGCTCAGCCCGAAAGAAAACCGGGACATCCCGCCACTGGACTATGATCTGGTTCTAAGGATGAAACGGATTTTCCCTGGCCTCCATCTCAGCTTGAATGGTGGTGTGGAGCATCTGCCGGATGCCTGCGTCCATCTTGAGGCGGGGCTTGATGGGGTGATGATTGGTCGGGCGGCTTATCATACGCCCTATGAGATTTTATCACGAGCCGATTGTGACGTATTTCGCAGCAGCAAGGGGCCTGCGCCAGAAGCACAGAGCATTGCAGAGCAGATGATCCCCTATATGGAAGCCCATTTGCAGCAAGGGGGACGGTTGCATCAAATCACGCGGCACATGTTTGGCTTGTTTTCCGGGCAGCCCGGTGCGCGGCATTGGCGGCGACGCCTGTCCGAGCTGGGTGCTCAAAAGGATGCACAGATCGCCGATTATCGGCTTTTGTTAAACGAACGCGCCGCGCTGTCGCAGTGCCAAGCAGAATTGGATCTCAATTGATGGATATACCCACCCTTCTACCGGTGCTTGCAAGTTTGATCGCAATCGACGGGTTTGCTGGATTCTTGGCAGGTTTGCTGGGCGTGGGCGGTGGTATTGTGTTGGTGCCAGCATTTTTTTATGCCTTTCAATCCTTAGGATATGACGGTCCTCAGCTCATGCAGGTCTGTTTGGCGACCTCTTTGGCGACCATCATCGTGACCTCCATCCGCTCCACGCAAAGTCACCACAAAAAAGGCGCAGTGGATTGGCTGATCTTGCGCCAATGGGCACCGGGTATCGCTGTAGGAGCGCTTTTTGGCGTGGCTTTGGCAGCCAATTTGCAATCGCAGATCTTGCAGCTGATTTTCGGGGGTTTGGGGGCGATTATTGGGCTGTATTTGGCATTTGGCCGGCAATCTTGGAGCATTGGCGCGGCCCTGCCCAACGGCCTGTGGCGCATTGTGACCGCGCCGCTTTTGGGCGGGCTGTCGGTATTGCTTGGGATCGGTGGCGGCTCGCTTGGTGTGCCGTTTATGACCTTGCACCGCGTACCCATTCACCGGGCGGTCGCAACGGCGGCGGGCTTTGGGCTGGCCATCGCTGTGCCCTCGGCTTTGGCTTGGCTGTTTGTGTCGGTTGACTCGCCGC
>NYTV01000081.1 GCA_002683685.1 Paracoccaceae bacterium | reverse complement strand
GGCTTGCCATTGGGCTTGCCATTGGGCTTGCCATTGGGCTTGCCATTGGGCTTGCCATTGGACTCGCCGTTACAGATCCCACACCTCGTCGGGTTTGGTATTTCAATGTAGTCTGCTGCTCCGTAAAGGCGTGGTACATGCCCGTGCACAATGAACTTGAACTTGAACTTGTACTTGATCTTGAAGCGCCAACTCGGCGTTTCCCAGCGGGCTGCGGGGGGGGGCACCGATTCCTTCAATCACGACGGGGAACGAAATCATGGGCGGATGTGTGGTGTTATGGGGTGTCGTGCACGTGCCACAGAATGTCTGTCGAAACACGGAAATGTCCCAGACGCCACCGTATTCGTTGATCCAAAAACTTGGCGGCGCCGGTATGATTGGCGTCTCATAACCCACGCCCCGTGCCACTGTGTTTAAATACATTGTCCCGAGATTCGACGCCCATTGGTGTCGCTCCGACGCCCACGCGGCAGCGCATTGAGGGCTACAGAAACGTCCTATCACGGTGTACTGCCCCAGGGTTGCATCGTAGTCAACGGGGTACCCGATAGGCGCGTGAGGGAACGTGAATCCGTCATGCCAGCAACGAACGTCGTTGGCGTCGTCGGAAATTCGCACAGCACCGGGTTCAAGTTTCGTCGACGTCGGTACGCGCGACAGCGGTGTGTTATTTGCGGGGTGTAGCGTACGAGATCGTGTGCGAAGAATATCCAATGGCGATACGCTGGCTGAGCATATCACGTGCTGAGGGCCACTCCTAGACGCTGTGTCATCACCGTTTCCGCCACCGCCATCACTGCCGTCGTCGCCCATCGTTCGTGCTTCGTTCATCACGGAGGTTAAAGATTGAATTTAAAGTCTTACACCCACTTGCCTTTACACTTAAAAAAAAAATGGAAAGCAACGACGACTTGACAGCGGAAGAGCGGCACGCGGTCATGGAATTTACGCGGTGTCATTTACAGCTGCGTAATGCGATTGGTGTAAGTAAAGACGCAGCGCGTCCTCTCAAAGAGCGGGCAAGTGCCATACGCGCTGATTTGTCAAAATCGCTACAAGAGTCGTCGGTATCGGCGTGGACCTTTGTCGACGAGAGCACAACTTGGTGTTTGCGCCACGAAGAGATGTCGTCGACGCGAAAATTGTCGGAACGACACATTCGGGACGCGATCGATAACATTACGCGCGGTGAATTGGTTAATTTAGACCGCGAAGGTGCAGTGGAAATCCTGAGCCGTCGGGTGCAGACGCAGCGCATCATTACTGGAGATACAATCCGCATCTGCAAAACGACTCCTGGAAGTGCGCAAGTTGTCGACCGAGCTCCACCGAACGTCGTTGACCTCGTCAACGAATTGCAATCAATCCAGAGCCGCCTCGACGAAGCGAAAACGACCTTAAAGGAAGAAAAGGATGCCCTTGGACAGGGCATTGATTCGAACTCCGCCGCCATATTCACAATGATGACTCGCTTGCAAAAAAAAAGCCACCGCGTCGACGTCAAAGTAGACGGGAAATCCGCAACGTACTTTATTCGACGCAAGCTCAAGCGTATGTCGTCGTCGTCCTCTAAGGCCAAGGGACGCGGTGGCGCCGGTGGTAGTGGCAGCTCTTTGCACGCCTCGGACATCACAAAGGCCGTGGACGCCATACTTCCCGAGTCTTTCACCGCGAAGGACTTTATTGACATGCGACACGTCATTTCGGAGGAATTGGTCACGACTCTGACTGGGGAAGACGACACGGCAGAAGGCGACGAGCCTGCCGAAGAAACCGAACCGGAGGAGCGGCTTACCCTCGACATGTCTACACGTGGTACTTCTTAGAAAATGTGTAACACGTTTTGCCCTTTTCAGGTCTTTCCTTCCATCGTGTACTACACGTCAGAGTCGTCGACTCCTTTGATTGTAAGATAAGCCTTCATGGACGCGATGGCTGAAACACAGAGCAGCACGGTGCTGCTGCAGACACAGACTTGCGGCACGGGTGGGTCAGATAGGACGCTGAATAGTACGAAGCAAGCGTTCCCCATGATCTGCATCCCCAAGGTTCGAGCGCTTATATCTTTCGCAGAGCGGGTTGAAAAAACTTTGTGGACTTGCGGCAGCATGCAGCAACATATCGAGGCGGCTCCTACGTATCCAAGTGCAGCGACCACTACCACCGTCATAATATTTTAATTTGACTCCGTATTTTTTTTAATTGACTTATACATATTGTTGTATGAAAAAGCGGTATCAACGAAACAAACGCGCGGCGGCTTTGCTCCCAGCCGTGGTAGATCATCGCCTCGCGGCACCCCTGGGGGGTCCACCCCTGGGGGGTCCACCCCTGGGGGGTCCACCCCTGGGGGGTCCACCCCTGGAGGTTCCACCCCTGGAGGTTCCACCCCTGGAGGTTCCACCCCCACGGTCACCGCCGCCACCCTTATTGATGTTGCCACCACCACTTCCATCGTGGCAAGCACCACCGCTTTCACCAACTCCCCCGGTGTGGCAAGCACCACCGCTTTCGCCAACTCCCCCGGTGTGGCAAGCACCACCGCTTTCGCCAACTCCCCCGATGGTACTCCCCACCACCCCTCAGCAGATGCCCGCCGCCGCCGACGCGGCGGCAGTTCCGTTTCAGCGACGGGGACCAGCACCTATATTATACCTTAAAGCGGGACGGACGATCTATAAAATCATGCACAAAACGCGCGGCGCCGTTCCTATGGTAATATGGAAAGATTGTGCCCGGGCCGCGCGAGGATTCTTTGAGGCCGCGGCGCTGCACGACGAATCGAGCATCGGTGCCTGTGCGGCGTACATGGTCGGCCTCATGTATTACGATGGCGACCCCGATTTGAGCCATGACACCGCTCATTTCTGGTTTGGACTTGCGCGAAATCGCGGGTTTTGGGTGTACATGTAACGAATCGTTACCGACTTAAATTTGCACTACGTTGCGCGGGCGGGAAGGCACATTCACCGTGGCGGCGGTCAGCTTGTCGGAAGATGCCGAAGTCGATGATCGCGGGCGTCCCCGACGACGGTTCCCAAAATTGCTCTGCATGAATATCGATTCGGTTTTCGAGTACTTTTCCATATTTTTAAAATTGCGCAAATTTCCACCTTTCTTTAATGTTGCGCCACGGTACTTTCCACTCGCTACCCACTTGCGTTTCACCGTCCCCCGTGGCTTGTAATGCGGTCCGGGATCGATACCGCGTTTGCGAAGCTCGTTGCGGATCATTCGCGTCTGGGCCGCCTGCTCCGTGTTGTATTTTCGTTTCGGTGCCGCCAAAATTTGCGCTTCATTTCGCCGATTCGAAACTGACGTGCGCCGCGGAACATGAAAGTCGCCGCCGAGCGTGTCGTCGTCGCCGTCGTCGATCAGGTCCAAGTCCGAGGTGGGATCATTGCCGTCGTTGCCGGTAGTTTCCTTTTCCGTCGCCGCATCGTAGAGCGGTGGGATGTCGTACCTCGACGCTGCGTCACATAGAGTGCTCAACAGCTGTAATTTATCTTGTATGGTGGGCATGTTCGACATGTTCTTTTGCGAATTCTTTTTTAACGTTCCTTTTTCTCCTTTGATGAGCGGCGCGAACGGATAGTAGTAGTCGTAATATTGATACAGATTGAGTTTTTTGTTTTTTTTCCGTTAGGAATTTAAAATTAAAAAAAAATCAAAAAAAAAATCTTGGATCATGGATTTTCTTTCTTTTATTTTTTTGGGGATCTTGGAGCCCTACATAATTTAGGTTCGACAACCCGGACAACGTTCGCCATGGATACATTTACTACACCACCATGGTTCAATATGGGGGTCGATGTTTGGGTGTGGGGTTGGCGAGTTCAGGTCACTACCGCAAAGTCGTTCGTGCATCTTTTGGTAGCATACAAAAAGGTGCTCCCTAAGTTCAGATCGCAGGTCAGACAGGATTCCCCGGGCACGTAACCGTATTGTATTCTGGTGTGGTGGTGGCGGCCATTTGTTCCGGGTCCAAAAACGTCGTGGCGTCTCGACACCGCCCGGGGGGCATGGCTTTAATGTCCACCGTCAAGCTATCCTTGGACGCAACGGCGATCGAGTACATGGACGAGTATGTCCGCTCGTAAAACTCGCGTTGATTGATACTCGGCGAATACGGAAATTGGACCGCGGCGCTGTTCAGGTCGTGCAAAAAGGCCGCACCGGTGGTCGCGTCGGTGGTGGTGGGCGTAGGATCCAATAAATTACACGTGAAATTGGGGGCTCCGCTGACTATAGGACCCGTATTGTTGGCCACCAAGGAGTCTTTTTTTTCCCCATTGTCCATAGCCGCCGAAAACCAAAGAAAGGTCCCCAAATTCGAAGCGCCGCTGGTATTCGCCTGGTCTGTCGTGGTATTACCCGTCACGATGGATATCGGCAGCGTTGAAGGAGTGCTACTCGTCTTCGTCTCTACAATATTATTATCACAATATTCCTCATCGGGATCGCACAAGTCTGGCTCGTCGAAGAGGTAGGCGCTTGTTGCGTCGGAGACGGCCGTCAACGCGTAGCAACTGCTCACGTACGAGCCGAACCCCGATATGGTGCTCTCGTTGTTCGACACCTTGTGCGAAAATTCAAACGCTGGTTGGAGCGGCACCGTGTTCTGCGCGCTGTAGGCGACCGTCCCTGCATCCCCCGGCGTCAAGAATATGTACACGGCGCCAGAATTATCACCCGGATCGCCGACGTACACCCGCAGCTGCGTACCGGACATGGCCACCACGGAAAGGGATTGTCCGAACAACGGCGACAAGGATTCGTTGTTCCCAGTCAAGATTGAGATGCTCGCAAAGTCGCTTGCGAGGACGTTGGTTTCCGTATACGCGTCCCTGTACGTGTTCGTCCAGAAATCGTCCGCCTGAACACAGAAGCGAGCCTTGTATTCCGTGCACCGACGGGGGGCCACGGTGTTGGTCAAGCCCCCGAACAAGGTCGTGTCCGAGCAGACGCGCGTGCATTCACTTTCACTGTTCCCAGCGACGACGGAGACCTGTTGACAGTCGGCAGCGGTGGTGCACCGCGTCGGTTCGTCGTCGTCACTGGCCTTGAAGAGGCACTGGCAAAGGGTGCCCGTATTCATAGTTTCCTGGTCCTCCGTGTAATTGCATATCGTCTCGGTGGCCGTGCCGTCTGATCCGGATACCACGCACACGTTGTTGCACGCGAGGTCGCTGCCGCACGCTTCGTTATCGGTGCAAAAGTCGGCACTGTTGATGGCCGTCGCACAATCCAAGGATGACCACCCTGAAGTCCCAAATTCGGACGTACTAGCATTATAGTCGTTCATCTCATTGCACGCTTGACCGTCGTCGAACAATCCAAGATCCTGCGGCCCCACGACGTCGACGCAACTTGCGCTGTTGTACCCCCCACCAGGACAAAAGACCAAGGAAACCACCGTGGACGCGATCTGCGCCTGTTCATTCCCAGGATTTTCTCGGAAGGACGCATCGCTAAACCAATAACTTTCGACGAGACCGATCAACAGGTTGCTTCCGTGCAGCACCATGTTGGTGGAAAGAACCTGAGGGGCGGCATCGTTCTCAAACAATGTCTGTATGGCCACTTGGTTCAACTTTATGGGCGTGTTGCCGAATCCCCAGGTCGCATCACACGTCGTTCCCGGCGCGCACGCCGATTCGTCGTCGCCGCCACCGGACCACGCGTCGGAACCTGCGGGGGCCAGACCCTGCCAAAACAAGGGCGTATTCTGCACGCACTTCCAAAGGCCCGCGCCGCCGGCGCCGTCGCCCGTGAACCCCCACTCGTCACAGCACACGCCCGGTCCCGTCGGGTCCAGGTCGGACGTGCGACAATACGGATGGGTGCGGCTGCAGTTGGCCGAGTTCATGCACTTGGTCCCCCCGGCGTCGCGTTCGAACCCAAAGATGGTGATTTGTCGCGTGTCGATGTGGTACGCCGCGACGATGATCCACTCCGGTGACGACGTCGACGATTGCTGCGTCGCGACGGAAAAGATCTGAAGCGAATTTTCCAGTTGCGCGACGCCGTCGGTGCCGCGATCCAACAGCACCACGGGTGTCCAATCCTCGTCGATGGCGGGCGCCGCGTTCGTGTAAAGCACGGCGCGATCTTTGGACGCGAGCACCACGCGGTAAATGCCCCGGTAATCTTGGTACACCGTGGAAGAACACGTGTCCGTATGTTGCCCTGCACACGTGCGATCGTCGCCGCCGCCACAGTCTTCATCGTGGTTGCACGTCTGTCCCGTCAGCGTTGGTCCTGATGTGGAGCCGTCTTCAACGCAGTACCCGGGACAAGAATTCAGGGACGGATTGGCGAGGCACACACCATCCGATCCACAATTCGAACCTTGGTAACACGGGTTCCCCGCGTTCGCCGACCCCGACGCACATACGCCCACGATGCATTCCGGGAAGGCCGTACCGGAACAGTCCGCGTCCGTGTAGCAGTAGGACGACGCGTCACAATCGTCGACGCCACTGTTGCAGCACGTACCGGGTTTGCACTGCGTGGACGGTTGGCCGTTGCACACCCACAAGTCGCGGAGGTACCGAATTTGCGTGGGAAAGGCGGACATGCCGACGAAGTGTTCGCCAGATGCCGTGAAAATGGTGGACCCGTTGATGGGGTACACGGTTTTGGGAAATTCCGCCAAGTCCCAGTAATTCGGAATGTACGCTCCCTCCTCGGTAAACATGCTGCAATCATTTTCGGAGCAATCCCCCGGCTTCTGCCCGTACACCATACTCCCCGACCCCTGGGGCGTATCGAACCAGGCGTGGTACAATTTGTTGGAAAATTGCATTGGTTTGTTGGGAGGACTGTCGGCGATGCCACACGTCGATGACGTGTCACAATCGAATGATCCGCCGTTAACATTATACGTAAACGAACAGGGACTGCATTGGTACGAAGCGTCGCCCAGCAATTCTATGGGGTCGCACGCCTCGTGGTAGGTCCCATTGTCAATAAGATGCAAACAATATGGTTTGTTGGTGTCGCCCGTCACTAAGGACACGCCAAAGCTTTCGAATGCATTTGATCCGTCAAACAAACCGCCGGAAACGTCCTGTAACCCCTTCCATGGATTGTTGCTGTCGGGAAGTGGAACCCAGCAACCGGAACCTTCGAATGGTCCACTCTCGCACGTCCCTTCGCCATAGTAGCCGCAATCGCCATAGTCACACTCATCGTCTCCCGTACACGTACCACCGTCGCTGCACACGGTACCGTTGGTGACACATGCATGCCCGGGGCCGCACATACACGTGGAGGATGTCAGGGAAAGTTCATAATGTCCATCATCGCTGGACGTTACGCGCGTATATTCGCCTAGGAACCCCTTGTAGGGCCCGCCCACGCAGTACGCCGGCGTGGTCGTCCAGCACCCAGTGTCGTCGTTGGCATCTTCGGTGCACGTGTTGTAAGAACACACCGTGGCAGGAGTTCCACTGTCGCATCGCATCACTCCACCGCTCGTTGCGGTCACCGTGCAGCAGTCACCCAGACCCAAGCAAGGTTGGGCGAAATTGTTGGGAGGGGCGCACATTCCGCCGACGCAAGAAGTCGCCCCGTCAATGGCGGATGCGCAGTCCGACGCCCCCATGCACAACGACCCCGCGGACACGACGGATTGACACGATCTCTGGTACGTTCCGGTGCTGTCGCGGTACGGTATCGCCGATAGGGCGCTGCTTCCCCGACCCCCGCAGGACAGCGATGGGACGGAGGTGCATGTTCCGCCGGAAGCTCCGCAGAGGGCGTCGCTCGGACCGTACTCGTCGCCAGAAGCTCCAATGGGACCCAGGCACGGCACTCGGCTCTCGGAGCAGAAGTACATGCACGGTTCCCCCGACAGCGCGCACACGTACTTGTCTTTCATCTCGTCCAGTGTGGCCGCAGGGCGACAAGCCGTGGTGCACACCCCCCCGAAGCCGTCAGAGTTGCAGTCGTTTTTGCAAAAGTTTCCCGGGCCACAAGCGTCGTCGCTGAAGCAATACGCGGAGGACCCGTCGTACTGCGACGATGCGTCGGCCACGCCGCTGCTAAGAGTCGCGCAATATCCACCACGGGAGCATCCGTCTCCTTCAACGGGAGCCGGGTACCACGTGCAGTCGTCGGCAGCGCACACACTAAGCCCCGTCGCGGCCAGGGGATGATCGTTGTCGCCCGTCGCCGGAGTGCACAATCGCCCGGTGGACTTGCATCGCCACGCGGAGTTGCAATGCGCTGGCTCGGAGCACCCGCATGCATTTAAGGGGCAGGTAGGGGTAACAGGTGCACAGTCGGCATCCGCGGAACATGTTTGTGCGCCCTTGCCGCCACCGCACCTCCCCGAAACCGGATCGCAGGATACCGTCTGCGCGACCACAAAAGTCGAAGGCGTCCACGACGATTTCACGGAGCCCCCGGAATCTTGCACACACGAAATCCACGTGGCGTCGTCGTCGAGATACGTTTCCAGGTCGTTGCATTCCCAGTCACTGTCACACGCCAAGCTCGAGAATGCCCCTCCCTCGCATCTCTTTGTGAACGCATACTCAAAGTTTCCGCACGTGCCATCGCCATCGCAATTGTCATCATCCGTGCACGCACGTTCCGGGTCGTTGCTGCACACGGACTGCTTCGCGGGGTTGCAGGTAATGTTCGGCGAACAAACCGTGGCGCCGTCGCTGCCGCCCTGCGGGTACGTGCAATCCGACGCGGTGCTGCAAGGGGATCCGGCGGTGCGTTGGCAGGAACACCCGCCCAAGAGGCACTGCGATTGGCCGGCGCTTGGAGCGTCGGACGCCGAAGTGAAAGGGACGCCGGACGTGGCGTCGGGAAGCGAGGAATTTTTACCGACGTTGGGTCCCATTTGATAATCTTCGTCACCGTCGTCGCTGACGTTCATGGAAAACGTCGGTCCCGCAAAGGCGGTGACTGCCGTTGCGGGGGAATCACCGACGGGATAGAACGAACGGGGTACGCACGTTGAACATTCGTTTGGGGCGTTCGGATTACCAGCGCAGTCGCTGTCCGTGACGCACAGGGTGCTCGCGTACGACGACCCTTGAAGGCCTGAAAATTGATTCGTGGGTCGCGGACACGACGGCGGCAGCTGACACGTTTTTCCCACCCCCCGCAGGCCCGTACCGATTCCTAGGGTTCGGATATCGGCATCGCCGTCTGCTTCGTCATAACTCAGCGCCTCGCCGACGGCGAAGACGTTGTTGACGTCCGAGCGACAATAGGAGCACGTCTCCCCCATGTTCGTACCCAAGGTCGCTTGTTCGCAGTTTTTATTCATCGAGCACGACGTGCCGCACGCCGCTTTGGGTTCCACGCACGTACCGTAATAATTGTAGCCTTCCGCGACGTGGTCGCCGTTCAGGTCGCATTCCGTCAAGCCGTCGGGGCGATCTTCGCAATACACGTTGCTCATGTACTCTTGAATGCCGCACCCGACGCGGCAGTAACAGCTCGTCGGGGTTTCGCCGCCGCTGGCGTTCGCGGCGCACGGGTACTCAATCGTAGCCCCATCCGCTCCAAATACAGCCACGCCCGCGCAACTGGAGGCCAGCCCATCCGCGCACGAATCCGATGACGTGCATGCATCGCCATCTGGGCAGGGGGTCGACGCGTCGCAGGTCGTTTTCCCGTCGGAGCAAAACGATAAGGCGTTGACGATGGGTGACGAGGAGCGAGTGGGAGGGAATCCGCTGTCGCCGTACGTCGGCGTATAAGCCGACTGGAATTGCGACGCGGGGGATTGCATGCATCGATTCACGTGGGGGACATTCACAACGTCGGCGGGCGTCGTGCAGGACGTGCGTAACGCGTTCGGATCTCCACTGTCGCACGTCGGCATGCATAGCTTCGTTCCCGTGAAGGGTGGTACGGAGGAACGTCCCGTGTCGGCATTGAACGTCGTCAATCGGGGTTGCATGTATTGACACGTGTGATTCGGGGCACATTCGTCGCTCGTGTTACACGGACAAAACGCCTTTCCGTCAGCGCAATCGACACAGATACCCCCGACGCCGGTAAGGAGCTCGTCGTTGTAGTCGGCGAATCCTTCCGGTGTCGAGAGAAAGCTGTTGGCGGGGTTGTTCAACGCCGGAAATGTGGTGGCCCCTTCTCCCGTGCTGTGGATTGGGTCTAGCGGGTTGTAGACGCACGTCAAGCACCCCTTCCCGTGCAACCCG
>NYTV01000080.1 GCA_002683685.1 Paracoccaceae bacterium | reverse complement strand
TAAAGCCGCCGCGGAACCCGAAATCCTAACGGACGACGACGGCCACGTGGAAGAGTGGCGGCCCGTGAAAAAGTGGAAATTCGTCGACGGAACGTGGGTGGACCTTTTTGCTGATCTTTAAAATTAAACGGGGACACGCCTTAGTGCCTTTTTTTCTTTTTAGCGAAGATCTAAAACATTTTTTTAAGAAAAATACGCATTTCTCCAAAAGTGAACCAAGGTAAAATTCAAATATACTTGTATTATGGGTTTCGGTGACGCCGCCGAGGAAGGCTGCTCCTATCAGCGTCTTGAAATGACCAACGCCGCGACCGGGTCCATGACCAACGCATCCAGGACCGGACCCACCACCGAATTCGTCTCCGGGTCAATGGTGACCGACGCAACAACTGCATCGCCGACCATCGACACCGGGCACCGCAAATGCTGCCCCCCTTGGGTGCGCCGGTTTTGTGCTGAATCCGACTCGAGGGGAAGGTGTCTGCTAGTGACGACCGTGATTGCGTCTTTGTTGATATCCACAGCGGCGCTGTATCAAGTGGTGACCGGAATGAAAAAATCGTCGCACCCCGAGGCCCACGTCAGCGTGAAGGGATTCCAACTCGTAGATGCAAACCGCGCGACCGTTGCGGTGCGCCTCAAGAACGTGCGCGCCACGTGCATGAAGGTCGAATTTGCGAACGCGCAACTCGTGTGGACTCCTCGAGCCTGGGAATCGGGTGCTTACCCGCATCGAAACGCCACGACGTTATACGGTGATTCTTTGAATGCGTGGATTCTGGGGACCAGCAGCGAACGCTTGCAACGGTGGAGCGTGGAGGAATCACAAACGCACCTGTACGTCGCTCTGGAAATGAACGTCGTTTTTGATGTTGCAGATCTACCGGGAAACGTTCCTGTCTTTTTGCACACCACCGTGAAGACGCGCGCATGCAGCAACGCGAAGTACCAAAAAAAACGTATCACTGTTTCGTTGGGTTACACTGGATAAACGGCATCTACGGTACCTTCGTCAACTAATCTTGCAATCTCTTCATCCGATAAAACTATCTCTTGTGGAGATTGCTCTTGTGAAGATTCCGATTTCTCTTGTGGAGATATCTGTCCTGGTACAAATATCTCTTGTGGGGATCGCTCTTGTGCAGGTTGCTTTTGTGGTGGTTGTGAACGTCGCCGTCTTTTCTTTTGGGAGCGTCGATTTTCTTTCGTTTTCTTGATTCTCAGACTTTGAGTACTTTTTATATTCAGACTCTGGGGTATTTGAGTTATCACGTCTTGGGCATAAATATTTCGCCGAATCACAAGGTATTTGGTGGTGTACGGAGACGTGTCACCAAACAAATCGTTCATGGTGATTGACTTGTTGGGATCACCGGATTGATTGATTTGCAATGCGCGCACACCATTTCCTTTGTCGTCCACTATCTTGTTGCCGCCACCTTGGAAAATACTTTTTAATTGCGTGGTCACATCGCCGTACCACTTTGAATTCTTGTGCGTTAGTTTTGAACCGTTCACGATTTGCATTTGATCCCACGCGAGCCACCCATAAAGGTTGTTACACCACCCGTAAAACGCCGCCTCGATGTCGGTGTTGCCGGTTGTGTTGGTGTGATGTCTATTAAAAATGGGCTCCTTACACGACTCCCGGTAAAATTCGTATTGAGTGCATGTGGCGCTATCTTCCGGCGCCGAGGCTCGGTAGATGAACGAGGAATGGCCCGCCAGTCTGCGGGGTTCTACGTAGTTGCGACCTGAGTCTAGGTACGCACTTTCCACGTCACTGAAGTCCGAATCGTCCAAAGTAAAGGCGTTACTATTGCGGACGGCGGATACGGTGCCCTTTTTTGGCATTACCTTTTGGTCGTCCGCTTCGAGCAAGATCGTTATCTTTTCTCCGTCGATAAGCCCATGGTCTTCTGCCGTGGTGACGACCCCGGCCGGTGTAATTTTCTCAATGTCGATGCGCGGAAGAAGCACGTCCGCCGGCAATCCACTTCCCCCTTTGATGGCGTTCAGACGCTTGAATTGTCGCGGCGTCTGTCCTGGCTGTTTGCGCGCGCGAAACACCCCTCCACCGCGACCGACGGCGACGACAAGTGGCTCGTCCTTGGTGATTTCAAGTTGTCCGTACCGATTGCGTTTCTGGTACACGTGGTGTCCCGTGTACCCTGGCGGGTACCGAACGAAACATCGACGATCGCCTTCGGGGTACTCGCAGAAATGCGTATCGGAAGTGTTCATTGCGCGTCGTTCGCGGCTTCGTGCTTGCTTATTGCCGGATTCTTGGACACGGGAGTGGATCGTCCGACGACTGCTCTTGATTTTATCCGTTTCTGCGGCGTCGGTAGACGACAGATCGACGTTGTCATACCTTGTCTGCAGTGCCCCCCCTTCGAACCGTTGAAAGGGGTGATGCGCTTGCAATTTTTTGTCGTTGTCCTGATCGGTGCGGTCGTCACGAGGATCGAATGCGTAGGCGTCCCGCTTCGGCCGGAGCGTCCAATTTTCCTTGCCGTCTTCTTCGTCGAAATCCATATTTCGGCGCGACGCGGTGCGCGGTCGCACGACGAGGACCGCGACCATGTCGTCGTCGTCTTCGTCGTCGTCTTCGTCGTCCACGTAGCTATACTGGTAGGTTAGGGTTTGGTCATCTACGTCATCACCATTTTGCCTGACATCCATTGAAATGTACTTTTTATCGACTAATTCTTGCAGCAGTTGACGGGCACCTTTGGCCTTTTTCAATTTCTCTTGGTCCACCGCGCGCCACCGGTTCGTCGCGCCCGGTGGGGCGCTTTCATCCATGATAGTGCGCGGCGTATCCTTCACACTTTCGGCGGTTTTTGCCGTCTGTTGTCGCATGAAGTCGAAGTTTTCCAATTCCCTCGCGTAGCGTTCCTTGTGGGCGAGCGCTGCAAGAAAGCCTTGATCGTCAGAAGTGTCCTCCATCGGCCACCGAAAGGAGAATTGCTGTATGTATTTGGGATTTTGTTCGGATCCAATCAAAGACGCCGACGACGAATCGGCATCCAAGGCTCCCGGGACGTACCGGGTTCCCGGAATGTATTCGTTATCGGTGACACCCCACGTGCGACGCAAGAAGTCGCGGAAGTAACGTGCGTGCTCCATGTCGATCCACACACCAGCGTCCGATGCTTGGCTCTTCCTGAACAGGTACAAGCCCGCAATCACCGAGTGGCTCGGAAGGTACAACGATTTGCCGTTGGGTACGCTATAGAAGTACCGCGTGATGACTTTCTTCTCGCATTTGCCGGCGGATACCATGCTTCTGGAGGCGGCGTTATCGTTTTTATATTGCGATTGAAGGCGGCGCATGACCTGTGCAAAGGAGGCCTTTTTCCCACCCGACGACGATTCGATGGCGGCTTTTACCGTTTCGAAGTTCGTCTTCGCCGCCCCCCCGCCGCTCACTCGCCGCTTGAACGCGTAATTCCTAAAGGAATTATTCATGCAGCGCGTAGCCAGCGGTGCGACGCTCCCTAGGTGATTAATCAAGTTCATGTTGGCGCTGTACACGGTGCGGTCTCCACCGAAGGCCCAGGGGTCATGAAAATGTTGAAACCGTGCGTCGTCGTTGTTCAAGGTCGTCGTTTTACTCCGCCGCACTTCTCGCGGCTGGGTGGTCGGGTCACGAAGTTCGATGTCGGGTTTCGGTTTGGACACGCCGCCGCCGCCGCGAAAGCGGATGTGGTCTTGAATTTTCTGCCAGAACTCCGGCGACACGGACCGTTTGATTCGCGACCATTTCGATGCGGATGGGTTCGTCGCCATGCCCAAACGAACCCAGAGGTGTTTGAACGTGGCCCGGTCGGAAGCGCCGGAATCCATTTTTTTTTCGCCTCTTACCCGTAGAAGCGGCGGTGTCACTGTAAACCAGGCTACACAAAAAAAAGGGCGGCACCCGCGATGAATGCCGGTCCGAATGTTCTTCGTGCCATTCCACCGTTGCCGCTAGCCATTGATGCGAGTCGTATCAATCACAAAGGGTGCCTGTACAACGCGTCCGCCGACGTATGGATCGATTACGTTGCGAATAAGAAGGTGCGAAATCTTCTCGAGGAGCGACTGAAGGACACGACCGCGCGAAAGGAGTACGATAAATTCTACAAGCAGGTGAAAATTTTCGTTGTCGGGAACAAGTCGCTTGATACCGACGTCGCAGATGCCAACGCGCACGCCGCGGCCGTCATGGTGAATCTCGTCGCCAACAGGGCGGTCGAGTGTAAACAAAGGGGCTTGAAGCGTTGGAGGTACGGCGCACTCGTGTTTACGAAAGTCGCGTTGGTCGTCTTGTCGGTTGTGGTGTTGGCGTTGGCCACCCAGGGCAGTCCCGAACTTTTGGCAATCAAAAATGGCTTTGAATTCTTGATCATGCTTGTCGTCGGCAGTTTGTTATTCAGCACGTTTCACGGCATCGTTCCCGGGCGGATCAGCACGGACATGAGTCTCGCCTTCGTGGTCGCAGCGGTCGTCATGCTCATCAGTGCTGTTACTGGAATCGTGGATTTGTTGCGCACGTTGGACATACTATGATATTATCAAATTATCTGATTGAAATGCCATTTTTTTCCGCTGAATTGTCCTACTATTATGCCCGGTTAGCTCAGTTGGTCAGAGCGCATGACTTTTAATCATGTGGTCGGGGGTTCAAGTCCCCCATCGGGCGTTCATGTATCTTTAATATCAAAGTGGTCACAAGGGAAAGTCCAAGCACCGTAGCGCAGTGGTCAGCGCGCCAGGCCCATAACCTGGAGGTCGTAGGTTCGAGTCCTACCGGTGCTTAATGTTGTAATTAGTTGAACTCAAGTAGCTCAACTCAAGTAGCTCAACTCAAGTAGCTCAGTGGTGAGAGCGATGGTCTTATGTTTCTTCTGGAAGAAAAAAGTTAGCCATCGGTCGAGGGTTCGAATCCCTCCTTGAGTATCGGTTTGATTTTTGTTAAGTTCAGGGTGGGGACAAAAAAAATCTTCGCCCCATTCATACACATCGAATCCACCGCCTGTGCCATGGGGGGGTCGCAGTCAGCGCAGGCGTCGAACTACATGAGCCTTTCGGAAAACACGCAGCAGAGCGCTACGAACATTGCTACTTTTAACGCATCCGCCAGCTCTAATCTCGTGAATGTGATTAATGTGACGGACGTGACCTGTGCGGGAAATTTCACGGTATCGGACATTTCTCAATGTAACTACGGATCAACGACCTTGACCGCGAGCAATACGGTCGACAATTCCAACGACTTGTCGTCGGACCTGAGTCAAGACATGAGCCAGGTCTCCAGCGCGCAAGCCATGGGCACGGCCTTCGGGGATCAATCTACGACCGCGAGTTCCTACATGACGGCGTCCATGTCTTCCAGCCAAACGATGCTCAACCAGTCAATGACGGCGTGCACGACGGAAACGTCGGAAAAGAATGAAATCAACATCAACAACATCAACTCTGGTGGAGACTGCGACATTTCAGATATCAATCAATGCAATACCGATACGGACGTGAATTCGTGTACTGCCGACGTGACGCAGTCGAACACCGGGTCCATTACCATGAGTCAAACGGCGTCGCAGGAGGACACCGCCACGGACATGGGCGTCCCCGTCGGCGCCATCTTTCTTCTCTTTGTTATTCTCGTGGTCGTCTTTTGCTGCTGCTTCGGCGCCGTCGCCAAGGATGTCACGCAAATTCTATTGGACACGTCGACGTCCTTTCTTCCGTGGTTTTTCATGGTCATTGGACTCGGATGCATCGGCGCGGGCATCTACTTCTTCCCCTTCAAGTACCGCCAGGACAAAGAAGCCGCGGCCAACTACGCGGCGTGCGGCGAGGACTGCGAAACGCGCATGTTGGGGTGGACGAATTTCGGGGACGCGTCGGACGTGCCCACCCCGAACCAATTCGACTACGAGACGAACGTGTGTTCCGCCCAGGGGCAGCTCAAGTGCGCGGGCTACTCGTGGCCGGGGACCGACGGTGCTACAAGCCAGTATTGCCTCAAGGACGCGGATTGTCCCGTGGTCAACTCGGCGCAGACCGTGTGCTCCGGCGGCCTGTGCACGAAAGCGTGCGGCGCAAACCTAGACTGTTTCCCCGACGACACGGGCAACGACAAAACGACGGGTGGCGGTGTCAACGCCTTTAATTTCTGCACCGCCGAAAAGTGCGCGGTTGGCGTGTGCACCGGTGAAGGGTGGGTTGGGGGGGAGATGGTCTTCGTGTCGTCGTCCAACGATGAGTACACGGTCGACGTGAATGCGATTCTGAACGCCGACGACGGTTCCGGCAACCCCGGCGACGGCTCCGGCAGCTCCGGCGACGGCTCCGGCAGCTCCGGCGACGGCTCCGGCAGTCCCGTGATTGACGTCGACGGGACCCGCCAATACGTGAACGGGCTGCCGTGCTCCACGGCCATGAACTGCGTCACCTATTGCACCCCGACTAACACATGCGCACACGACCCAAGCATCGACTGCAGCAGCAACGCCGACTGCAGCAATGCTCCTGGTGTATGCTCCGTCGCCAGTTGCGTGTCGTCGTACGGCGGAGGCGCGTGCCCGGAACCGTACGTGGACGTCTCCGGGAGCGGCCTGTACGACGCCAGTAACGGCATCTTCGATCGATCGTTAAACCAAATGTGCTCGACTGCGGGCCGCCTGAACTGCACTAGTTGGACGGACCCCACGTCGTCGTCCACGTCGTCGTCGACTCAACCCAAATATGAAGCGTACCCGGCGTTAATGTACTGGGGGACGCGCGCCGCCGCACCCTTTTCGTTGATGCCGCGGTTCCTGCTGCAATCCGCTACAGAAACCTCGGTGATGGGACCGACCCCTGCGCAGTACGCGTGCGGTGCTTTGTTGGGAGGAACTGATAATAAAGAGTGCCTGATGGAAGCTGCTAATTCCATTGATGACGGTGTAGCAACCGTCCTGGAACCCGCCGCCAATTCCATGGCGCTTTTCTGGGATTCGCGGCGCATCTCGTTTCCTTTGAATTGGCCCACGGATGACTTAACCGGCAATCCCAGCGCCGACGCAGGGGGGTTGTCGTGCCTGGGGTCCAATGTCACCAACGATACCCTCTTAGGCCCCAACGGGTGCGGCGCGTCGTCGGTGGCCGATAACGTCTTGATCTCACGCGGGGCGGGCGACAACACGGGCATGTGTCAAGCGCAAGGCAAAACAGAATCCGGCTGCGAAAATTCCGACAACAACACGTGCAAAGCTGGGAACGGACCGCAACTCCGCGCCGTGCTGACGGCGTGGTCCTTTGGAGGGCCGATCATTTCCGGCAACTGCAGCGTCTACACGTCCATGGGAACCATGGACAATAATGCCTTCGGACGCGCCGCGTACTTTCGACCCCCCTTTAGCGACATTGTCACGTACGTGTACGGCAACGGCGGTTTGACAAAGACTAACACGATTGGGCAATATGCGTCATTGGCTGAGGACGGCACCGGGTACCAAAACGAATTGCAACCATTGGTGGATATCGACGGAGGCGAACCGCAACTCGATGTAGACTCGTCTGGAGGTGGCCGCTTCGTCCGGCACGTGTGCGGCGGAAATTCTGCGGCAATGGGGTCGGACTTTGCGGGACAAACAATCTACGAACCGTGCGTGACGCCTTACCCGACGGGTCAATTCTTAATGGAAAATCCAAGTGACGTGTCGGCTTGCTTAAGGGATGCGTCTGCATGGAGAACGTCGCGGTACGAATGGATTCTGGAAAATGTGGAAGATTGGGATATCACTTTGGATGGCGACGGTGACGATTTGGACAAAGCCCTTAAGGCCGATGCATGTCCCGTGGACGACTTGACCATGTACTTGCCCCGCATGATCAATTTGCCGGTCACTCAAACGATGCATAGATTGACACCCAATACGCTCGACGGAAAATACCACAACGGGTTTCTGCACACGCGATCAACGTTACGTCCCACCATCCCCGACGCCTTCACTGGAACTTTTGCGGGGCAGTACATGCTCGACTACCAGTTGGGAGCCGAACTCGACGTCATGTGGGCGGACGAAATCATCGGCAATCCAGTCGCCTACCCAGGCGTGTCGTTGCGGTGGTGTTATGCTGCGTGCGCCGGCGCGTCGCGCTGGCGCGACCAGATCGACAACCCTTCATTGGAGTACGAGTTGCTGGTTTACAGAACGGGCACCGTCAGTGAACCGACCCCGAAAGGACTCATGCAGGGTCAGATGCTGGGCAACACCGTGTCGACGGCCATATCCCAAACCGCGTACTACCTGAAAGACCACATTGCGAACGCGGATGCCATTCAAGGGTCCGGCGACGGCACGTGCACGGGCTTTCTCCAGTCGAACGGTTGCGGCGGGTATCGGGGTGGCCAACTGTGTCCCAACGGCGGAACCGACGCGGCCTCCTTGACGTCGTCATGTTTTAACGTCATCATGTACGTGGGGCCCTTTGCGGCGAACAATTACATTGCGCCGTGGTTGGAGGACAAGGAGAGGACCAAGGTCAGCTTCAAAACCAATACGAGTGGTAACCCAGGTGGTTTATTCGCTCCGCGCACGGAGGGAGAATGTCTGGACAAGGAAACGGGAGAGTTGTTGGGGTGTCAATTGGACGTGAGCGGCAACCCGATGCCGTATGCGAACGAGGATTCCTCGGGGGGGACAATACCCAACTGCGCGGACACTTCGGGTTGCGCTGGAAACAACATCACGAGCGTCGCCAGCGCCTTGCGGCGCGTGGGACGAAACGTGGACGCGGCGATGCCGTTCTGGCACATCGAATGCTATTCAGTGTCTATCGGGGACGAGGACGGCGTCACGGCGTGCGCCAACGCCATGGGCGGAACGGTCGCGGCCCCGAACGACCCCATCAGCGCGTGCATTCAAGATTGGACGAACTGCGACGCCACGTGCGGCTTCAAAGATTGGGCCACCGACACGATGATGGGCGGCGGCCAGCCCCTTTACAACAGCGAACAGCAAATGCACCCCGTGCAGGGTGAATTAATCGGGAATGTCTTGCAAGGCGTCGACGTGGCAGCGGGCAACTTCTTTCCGGCGTGCAACGCTAACGTCAACGGCGCCGCGGGCATGTGCGACCCGACGGTGAACGCGTCGACGTTGACGAACTTCACCCACAACGGGTGCTGCGTGGCCGACAGCTGTGCTCCGTCCACGGCTTTGGAAGGGGAATTGGCGGCCCAGGCGGACATTAAAATGTTCCCGTTGTACGGTCCGGCGAGTGTCGGCGGTTACATTAGCATGTGCGCTGGAACGCACTTCTTGTGCAACACCAACGATGACTGCCCTTCTACAAACACAAATGATGACCCTTATTTGACAGCCTTGAATGGATATCGCGCAACGCAGTCGAACTGGGACTGCTCAACTGATACGGAAAATTGTAAGAATTTGAACGATGCCGCAAAGAACAACATGGGAGCGGGGACAAGTGACGGTGACGTGTACAGCCCCAGTAATTACGATGATTCGAAAGGTTGTCAAACCTACTTCGTGTACGGCCCGACCAATGGCTCCCAGGATCCCATGCAATTCAATGCCCTCACGGCAGAGCAACTCAGCACAAACTTGGAGGACAACAATTGGATAGGAACCGCCGACGGATTTCCGGGCGATGTAATAAACGGTAAGAAGCAAAAGATCACGGCCGGGTTTGGCTTGGCCACAAACCCCGTCTTTGAAGTCTCCGTAAACGAATTAGCCGCGCGGTCCGGCGCCGGCATGACAAGTGCCGATTTACCCGCGTTCGCGCACAATCCCCTACTCAACGGGAGTGATCAAGACGTCGTCGTTCAACCGTGGGACTACAGTGATATCAATCGCGCCACAGTATGGAATTACGTGAATGACGGGTACGCCAGACAGTTGGGAGGAAACACGAATAACTCCATCGACACATCGACTCAAGGAGCTGACCAAGGACCGACGTGGTGGACCGGGCAACGTGATGTGGTAAGCAACTACGGTACCAAAGGACAATCGTGCGTGCCCCTGGGTGTCTTCCAGGAGTATGATTCTAGTGGAAGCACCCAATCACGCTTTGGAGGGGGCAATGGGGCGGATGGTGGCGCAAATCCGAGCATATTCTGGAAAAATACATCCAACGCTACGTTTTTGCGCACCGACGACAATGGCGCAGTGGCGTGCGTTCCGGCGGTGACCGGTGCGGATGGGCGGCCCTTGTACTCGCTGATGGCGCCGCCGATCCACCTTCGATCGGAAGCTGAAGCGCAACAAAACGACCAGAAGGGGGCGTTTGCTCAAGGCGTGGCGACGACCATACAAGCAGATGACACGGGTGAAAACGAGTGTACGAACAATCAAAGCGTAGCATTCTCAGATCCACTCACTGGCCTAAAAATGTATCCGTGCTCTAATGGAAATTGCGACGAAAATTATGGCTTTTGCTCCGCGCGGAGTTACATGTACCAATACTACGACGGCGGTGCGGGGAAACCCATGGCCTTGTACCAAGGCGGAATGATGACCGAATCCGACAAGGGAAAATTTATATGTAAGAACAACGACCAATCAAAGGTATCAGGTCAAGATGGAGGTGCCGCCGGGTCCACGATGCAAAGCAACAAAAGTACGAACCCCGAGCAATGGAATTATTGCACGCAAAACAGCGATTGCTTGATCCCAACTGACCAATTGCAGGCTCTTTTCGGTGACAGGGAAATTCCGTGGTGGTACGACCTAAGTGAGGCGAATTCAGCCAGCGTATTGTGCATCGGTGGCGCACAGGACGAATTTTACCAGAATTTACAATCGACGGGCAACTATTCGAAGTATGTCAATCCTATTGGGGGCCAACGGCTGACGTCGGCCAAGAACACGGGGTCATCGGACGTCAACAGTCAAAATGCCGCCGTTCCGAACGGCGCGAACCTCGTGGACTTTACAACCGGCGTTGCCGGAATGTGCTACATCGCAAATCCCACCGGCAAGAGCAAGAGCGATCCCACGTGTTTCAGCGGTGGCACGGTGCCGTGTTGGGGATTCCAGCCGCCGGAAGTGACGAGTGGTACGTCCTCGGTGCCGTATTGCGGCGCCGTGAAGCCCTTTACGGACACGGACTCAAACGTCAACACCAACTTCGTTTTTGACGTCGATGCACCCTGTGCCACGTTTACCGGCGGCAACGGAGACGGGGACGCGGTGTTTTGCGACACCACCAAGAGCGGTCAGCACTGTACACGAGGCGTCACCGACAACGTCTGGTGGGCGAACAGTGCCTCGTGGGAGGACAACGATACGGCATTAATGGCTTCCACTGGGTGCACGCTCTCCATCGAAGACAAGGCCTACGTGTCCAAGATGGGCAACTGGGCAACGACCTGGACGGCGGATGGTTACGCGGGACCGTTAACCAACGGTCAGTGGGCGAGCCCCATTGATTCTTCGGGCACGGGCGTGAACCTGAGCGTCGGGCCGTTCGATTTACAATCCAAAACGGAAGCGGGCCAAGGCGGCGTCACCACGTTTGCCACGGTCCCTCCGGCGTGTGCGCTCGCCCCCCCTACGGATGCCATTCCAATGGGTGCACCGACCCTGGATCCGCAATTCAATTGTCCCGCGCGGCAAAATTGCTACGTCGCGAGTACGCCGGGGTCCAGCGCCACCGGCGCTGGGAATCTGAACCTGGAAGGGTACGAGTACCACAGCGCCCTCGCCGCGGCGGGGATTTCCGGAAGTGACGTCAACAACGCGGAGGCGCCTCCCATTGTGCTTTACGGCGCGTCCGGCGCCGTGTCAAATATCGTGTCCAATCAATACACGACCCAGAATTGCGTCCACGACTCCATCTTGAACGTGTGCTCCAACGGAGGGTTGGAGGATTTGTACATGAACGACACCGAGTCGTCGTCGACGACGGTTCCGCAAGACGCGAACATCCTGGAGGGAGGTGCCAGTTGGCCGCACGTGCTCTATCACGACGTGCAGGCTTCTGGAGTAGGAACTACGGAGGCGAGCGGTCTTACATTCGTGGACCTGTGCTCGGCGGATCCGTGCTTCAAGGGTGCCAACGACAACCAAGGCCTCTGCCAAAGCGACGCGGCAGGGGCGGTCGCCGCCGAGCGCGGGTACTGTGTCACCGAATCCGTGTGCTCCGCGTGGGGGGGCACGTGGGATCCGCCGGGGAGCCGTGGTTGCGTCACCTCCCAAAACCAAGGCCCGCTTGCGAAGGCGGACTTGAACGTGTTGTGGACACAGGTCGGCGACGATACAGACACCTACGACGACGATACCCTGTACCGAAAACTCTGCGCGAAAACGCACGGCGTGTACCAGTACGGTGACTCGTCGGGAGGCGGCGCGTGCGTGTACCCGTCGTGCACCACGACGGCGCGCACGACCTTGAGTCGCCTCGCGCAATCGTCGGAATTAATGATTTTTGGGTTGGATGCAGCACCGATGGAACAAACCTTCTTCTTCCTTCGCAGTCCCAATCAGAGCAGTACCAGTACCGCCGATAAAAAGTACAAAATGCTCGTGATACCGGGGCAAATGGCCTGGGTTCCGGCGTGCGGCGGAAACTGCAACGTCTACGGCAATTCCACCGCGGACTTGACGAATTTGGGGGCGTGGACCACGCCCAGTTTCATCACCATGTACACGGGTGGCATCAGCGATACGCAGCAAGGGTACAAACCCATCGTGGAGAACAGCAGCGTGAAAAATTACCAAGCGGACTTTGTGTTCTTTGTGATCCTGTGCGTTTTCGGCGTCATGTTCATCGGCGCCGGGGTCTTGTTGCTGCAAAAGCAACGAAAACGTGCGACGGACAAGGCCGACCCGGGCGCCGCCCTTAAGGAATCCACGGCCGCCGTCGCCGGAGTCGTGAGCGACACAGGTAAACTTTTCGGCAGCGCCACGGCGGCCGCTGGGGCCGCTGCCGAAGGTGCCGGTGATCTTGTGAAAGGCGCCGCCGACGCTGCCGGAGGCGTAATGGCTGGCGTAGGAAACGGAGTTGCCGGCGCCACGGGGGGACGCCGTTGATGATTCGACGAAGTGAAACACGGGCGATGCGGGCGGGTGGTGTAGTTAGTTGCGGCCGCGACTAACAGCCAAAATAAATAGGTTTCGCTTACATTTGGCACAACTGTCACGCTTGACAAGCGCCGAGAACGCCTTTATTTGCAACTTTATTTGCAACGGTGATGTACCATAAACATAAGGAAAACGATTATATTAAAGTAAAACTACAACAATGTCGCCTCAACTCCCACACTCACTACGTCCTAGCTGCTCGGTGTGCAACGGCCGTCTCAAATTCACGTCGTGTTGGGGTCACTGTGCTAGTATATGGCATTGCGAAGGGACGCCGTGCAAAGGCGAGGAAGAGGACGGGAGAGTACCTATGAACGGTTGGGATACGTTCCGTTGGAGATGTGTTGACAATTGCAATTTCGACATGTGCGAAGAGTGCATTACACCACCAGAGCAACGTTTGGTGCCGTGCACGTCTTTGACAATTGGCCAAAAAGTGTATTATTATACACCGTCATCGTGGTGTCAAGATTGGACTAACCAGCGCGTGTGGGAAGTGAAGCGTCTTACAACAACGGGATCCGCAATACTGCACTTAGGGGGGAGTCTATTACCCCCTCCCTCTGGATTTGAAGTCGAGGACGAATTTGAAGCGCGACTCGAGGAATGTTACGACGTAGCACCGGCACCGCCCCCCGCATCGACGACGACCCTTGCATCGACTGCATCGACCCCCGCGCCGGTAGAGTACACCGCACGAGGTGAAATTCTCTTGTGATAAATAAATCACTTCGTCATCATCTATCTTATTATTTATTGTTTATTTATAATATTATGAATAAACGTTTGTTTTTGAATAAAGTATTTTTTTTTGGGGTTTGCCTTTGCCAGGCAGTCCTATATCCTCAAATTCATTACGATGAACATTGAGGACACGGACACGGACACGGATGTGGAGATATTTATTGCCCTTTGCTTCTTGTCCACCGTCGATGATGCCGAGCGTATCGACAGCCTCAGCCTCATCACTACGGACTTTAAACGCGTGATCAAGTTTGGCTTGCATCTTTTCGGATACGACGAAATCCGGCGCATCATCTCCGACAACGGCGACGATGTGAAGACCGTACAGTCGTGCGTGGTGACCGAGATTGCCAACTTGGCAATGTGCGGGGTTGCAGATGCTGAATATGCCTACGCCGAGTTGATATACCAAGGCGTGTACGACGGCGCCGGCGACAAGGACGACGCCGAGTTTTTTTTTGAGCGTGCACTGGGATTTTGGCGGAGCGCCAGAGACAAACACCACAAACTTGCATTCAATCGCTGCAAGTTGTGGGTAGAAGCGGGCCGTTGGCGATGTCGTCGCCCCAAGTGCGGGCAGATTTTTCGCCGGTGTCCGTCGTCGTCCGGGTTCTGCTGCTCCGGAGACTGCCACGAGATGCACAAATTAGACAAAGTGGTAGACGATGTCCTTGCAGCGCGAAAAATGCGCCGTTTGCGAAACAACCACGCAGTGACGCCGGATGGAATGCGTATTCCCTGCTTCGGATCAAACTGAATTGCATGGCGGCGCCTCCGTGGCGGCAGCGACGGCAAGCGCAAGGTTGGAGCGCGGTCCGGCGGCATCTTTTTTTGATATCCCGCGGCGGCGCGTGCCAAGCGTGTGGAGAGTCGATTGAGGTGTACTGGGGGCGTGGCGCCAATCGCCCCTACGGGTTGTTTGAAATCGACCACATCGTTCCATTGCAATTCGGCGGAGCAGATCACCGAAAGAACATGGCCGTGCTCTGTCCCTGTTGCCATCGAAGAAAATCGCAGCGGGAAGCCATATGGGGTGCGCCCGTTTGTGCCGTGCACGGAGTCACGTATGACCCGTCGTCGTCACTGGGAGCAACACTGGGAGCAACACTGGGAGCAACACTGGGAGCAACACTGGGAGCAACGCATGGGGTGCAATGTTTGCGACGGCCGTTATCGTCGTCTGTGGCGCATAAGGCGACGGCTGAACGAGGCGGTGGTTTGAGAGACGATGCTACAAGGGACGACGCTACAAGGGACGACGGTACGGCGGCGTGTACGGAAGAGGAAGAGATGGGCGATGTCGATTTCAGCGCTTACGCGTATAGCGCTTACGCGTATACCTCACCCCCCCCTTGTCCACGGAGTCCACGGAGTACAACCATAAAAAAAGAAAGATGCCTAGTGGATTCCCCATAATAGACCATTGGTTTGTTTTAGGAATTAATGTAAAACGGAATTTTGTTAGACTCGCGGGTGCGCTGTTGCTGCTGCCTCTTCGGCTTTTTCGTCCAACATGTTGGTCATGTAGGTCATCAACTTTGAATAACATTCGGGGTCAATGGCGTCAAGACCCGCGCGCGCGCTCCTCAGCAACAGGATCGCCGCGCAAAACAAGGGAATTAGGGCGTCGTCGTCCGCGTGTACGTCGTAGTTGAGAAATTGCAGAATACCGTCACCGGGCGTGATGCGGCTTTTGTCCAGTTTGCGTTGGATGTACGCAAACCCGATGCGCGCGGATTCAATGATGTCATCCGTGCCAGGTTCAATTTCGTCGGGCGCCGTTACGAGAGCGGTCCCATGATCTAGGACCGAGACGGGCGATACGGGTCGATCCATGACTCCGGTGTCTAGTGTCGGGTCGGTCGGCCGGTCGATCCTTTTACTTAATTCAGTTTTCGTAAAGTTTATCGTTTTGGGGAATCGAGAAGTCACCGGACGTGGCGGGGTCAAACGTCCCCCCCTCACTGGAACCGCCACCAAGATATCCCGGACAGTTCTCCCAATAACACGAATTGCTCTTGTTTGGGTCGGTGTATCCTTCGTAATCTCCGATTTTTGCCGTGCCGTAGTCGCTTCCTTTATACACAAATTGCATTCCCCCATTTTGCGTTGGGTCGTCGTCACATTTCAAATATTCTTGCCAATCGCAATCGTTGTTTACGCATTCATTATACGTGTCATAGTCGCACCTATTGCCTCCAGTGGATGCGTCGTATACGTAACTACACTGCCCGGTGGTTTGCCAAGAACTTGGGTCTGAAGGATCCCACGCCCCCGCCCACGTGGTCGGCTTGTCGTCACTATATGCGACCGCTCGGTTGCCACACTCCTGCTTATTTGAATAACGTAAACACTTATCTACATCAGGAGGAAATGCGCTTGGACAATTTCCGAACCGGTAATTGTCGGTATTCATGTCGATGGTATCACTGCCATCCGTTGTGGTAAGATCAAAATATTCCCACTCATCCGCCGAACTTCCCACGTACAAATTACATTGATGGTAGCCCTGCTGCGTGATCACGTCGCCTTTCAAATTGATATTGTAGGCGGCCGTGCGGTACGGACAAAAGTTGCTGTAATACGTCGCCAGAAAGCTACCATCGGGTGATGCATAACTCGGAAAATTTTGAGATGCTTCCGGGCTTCGACAGTCCATCATTTGCGTGATTTGTAAATCGCTTAAAAATTTACCTTCTGCATTCACGGTGTTGGAACTGGAGACGGTCGGATTGTATTGTTCCACATCGTCCATGGTTCCCCACGTGTCCGTACCCAACCATGATGTATCGCTCGAATCATTCGTAGGGTACTGGTCAATCTCGTCCGTGCGCCGAAGGCCACTCACTTCCGTTAGATTAAACGGGCATTTCACTTCCCTCCAGGAACCCTGCAAGGACTGAATCGTATCCGGGTCCGTGTCCGGGCACGCCAATCCGGTTCCCACCGACACCCGGCACGACTCTATTAAGGACTCTTTCATGTAAGGTTGCGGGGGGTCGACAAAGTCGAAATAATTAGTACACAAAGTCTGTACCTCCTGGTCTGTCGTAGTTTCGTCGATGGACTGGCAAACAGTAGAGTCTTGAATGTGATCACTCCAGAACAAACTGTCCTCCGGTTTGCTCCCCCAAAGCATGTCACATGCGGTTACGTCCCCCCCAAAAGCACCCGCACCCCCTTGTGCTTGGAAAACGTCGAACGAATTGGGTAATCCTGTGTTTACGGATTGCATAATCACATCAATGTCTTTATTTGTTTTGGTAGCCTCGGCGTTGACGCGAAGTTGATAGCATTTCCCATTGTTGTCATCGCAGGTTCCATTATTTAGGCACGGCGATACCCCAGCACTTCCGACGGCATAGACCACGGTCCGATCGTTGTTGATGAGGTTCAAGGCGGTCTTCATGGCCTCGTCTGGTTCGCCCGTAAGGTCTCGCGTTAGCGCGTTTTGCAACGCAAAGCTTCCGAGCGTATGTTCTGCCGGCGCGTAGCACACGTCACCAATGAGGCCCGCTATGGCGGCGCTCTGGGAGTCGCTGGTTCCGTTACATATTGCCGACAGGTCGCGACATGTACCGTAGTAGCAAGTAAGACCGTCATTGCAATCCGACGCATCGCAACATTCTGCGCATACACCATCGCAACATTTGTTGGTGCAGTCGGAATCACTTGTACAACTCGAATCCACGCACTGGTTTTGGTCGTTGCAGAATTTGTTCGCGCCGCAGTCCGAAGCATCGCAACATTCTGCACATGCACCATCGCAACATTTGTTGGTGCAGTCGGAATCACTTGTACACGAGTCACCGCCCCCGCCGCTCGAATCCACGCATTGG
>NYTV01000079.1 GCA_002683685.1 Paracoccaceae bacterium | reverse complement strand
GTACCACCTCCTGGTCTCGAACCAGGGACCTCCTGATCCACAATCAGGCGCTCTAACCAACTGAGCTAAGGCGGCACTGCTAGCGATTTAGCGGGGCTGCTGCGTGAATGCAAGGGCTCGATTGTGCAATAAACGCGATCGACCCACAAAATGCGTCAAAATGCACGCAGCGGCCTTGGCGGAGGCTTAAGGCTGCGTGCAAGCCGCTGGAAAGACACTTGATCAAATCTCAAAAGCCCCTTACCCCAAAGGCATAAATTGAAAGGCACACCCATGGGCATCAACACAGAAAAAGACATCGAAGCCAATTTGCAAATTGGACCCACGGATCAAGGCATGGTGAGGATTTTCGTCACAGCCGGCGATGCCGAAATCCCGATGGATTTTGAAATTGATGAAGCAAATGATATTGCCGAAGAAATAATGGGCGCAGCCCGAGCAGCCGCAGCGGTGGCAAAATAAGCGCGATATCCCTCAGACAGAACCAGTAAAACGCGCCACGCCGGGGTCACGACTGGCCTGTGCTCGACGTGCGGCATGGCGGGCAAATTTTTGGATCATGACTTTGCGACGCGCGGGTGCCAACCTATGCTCTGGCCCCATACGCAAGATCGCAGCATCATAGGCATCGGCTATGATGAGCCCCGTGTCATCGGGCAGAATTTCACTGGGAAACTCCTGGTCTACCGCCCAAAAATACCTGTCACACCAGTTAAGGTAGTCTTGCCATTTATGGTCGGATTGAAAATCGGCGCGGGAAGATTTGCATTCGACAATCCATATCTCCCCTTTCGGACCCAGCGCCATCACATCCACGCGGCGACCGGGTGTAGGCACCAATTCTTCCACTGAAACGAAATCATAGCTCAACAAATGACGACACACGCCCCGCGCCAAAAGCTGGCCCGGCATCATTTTTGAAAAATTGCTCTCATCCATGCGCCATGTATGGACGAATGGCCAGGCAACGCAAGGGCAAGCCGCTTCTTGCGCGCAGCCCAAACGCAGGTATGGTGCCAGTCATGAGACGCCGCAAAACCAGACAACCGCCCATATCGACACACAGTTGGTCGGTCCTGAAAAATCCTTTTGAGCCGCAAAGTATTTTCTCGCAAGATCGGGTAGAGGCCATCCATCAGGCCGCCTTAGATGTCTTGCAAAACCTTGGCATTAAGGTGCTTTTGCCCGAGGCGATTAAGCTGCTCACGAAACATGGCGCTGCTGCATCTGGGCAGATGCTGCGGATCGGCTCGGATATGGTGGAGGCCGCGCTAGCTTCCGCGCCAAAGTCCTTCACCCTGCATGCGCCCAATCCTGCACGCAATCTGCCGGTCGCGCCCGGACAGCTGATCTTCACCCCCGGCGGCGGATGTCCCAACGTCAGCGATGCCATCCGCGGCCGCAGAGCTGGTGATCTGGCAAGCTACCAGGACGCCGTGCGTTTAATGCAGAGTTTCGACGTCATCCACAAACTTAGCCCGGCGCCTGAACCGCAAGATATTCCGGTGCATTTGCGCCATTACGCGATGATGCAAACTCAGATGGGCTTGGGGGATAAGGCCTTGACCGTCTATGGCCGGGGGCGGCAGCAGGTGCAGGAGTGCTTTGACATCATCCAAGCGGCCCTGGATCTTAGCGATGCCGAATTTACCGCGGCACCCTATTGCTCCACGGTCATCAATACAAACTCCCCGCGCATGCTGGACCGGCCCATGGCCCAGGCTTTGATAGACTTCGCCCGTGCCGGTCAAATGTGTATTGTCACGCCGTTTTGTTTGGCCGGTGCAATGGCGCCCATCACAATCGCCGGGGCTTTGACCTTGCAACATGCCGAGGCCTTGGCCGCCATTACGCTCAATCAATTGGCCAAACCTGGCGCTCCAGTGATGTACGGTGGCTTTGGCTCGAACGTAGATATGAAATCTGGAGCTCCAAGTTTTGGCACGCCAGAACATATTCAAATGTCGATCGGCTCAGGGCAAATGGCCCGTCATATCGGCCTGCCCTGGCGTTCAGCCGCCGGTGCGGCAGCCAATACCAATGACATGCAGGCCACCCATGAAACCGTTATGTCGCTCTGGGGCTGTCTTCAAGCCAATGCAACCATGGTCATCCATGCGGCTGGCTGGCTTGAAGGCGGGCTAACCTTTGGCTTTGAGAAATTCATCCAAGACATCGAAGCGCTGCAAGCGATTGCGCATCTGTGCAAACCAGTGGCTGCGGATGCAGCAGCCATTGGGCTGGATACCATAGGGCAAGTGGCTCCGGGCGGACATTTTTTCGAAACAGATCAGACCTTAAAGCATTACAGCACAGCCTTTCTGGAACCTGTAAATGCCGATCTGACAAATTTTGGCACTTGGCAAAAAAATGGCGCATTGACCGCCGAAGCCCGGGCCACAGCGAAATGGCAGGCAATATTGCACGATTTCACCGCCCCACCTGGCGCGGAGGAGCGGGTCGACCGCATGGAGGGGATGATCGCCAAATTTACCCAAGCCGGTGGTGCACCGATTGTCGAGTGAACCCTTGCACAAGCCCGTGCAAAAGCCTATCCCCAACAGCGGCGGGTTCTGCCCTTCTCGAAAGCGGTCAAATTCCAGTGGCCATACGCAATCCGAGGGAGCTGGCTCTGATTGAACCCTGGTTCTGTTAACTGGCGCCCACCTGTACATACAGGTCCTCGGGAATTCAGTACCAACACGGTTGTTCTGGTGGGCCCGCCACGCTTTGCTTCAGAATGCACCGTCTTTTTGATCTTCAATCGGCTCCATCGTCAGTTCAAAATTCGGCACATCTGCCGTCAAGTCATCAACCACCAGAGCGCCACTCGGACGCGCCAGCCGGTTGCGCACAACCCAAATGAGCCGGTTCTCAGCTCGTGTGATCGCCACATAGGCCAAACGTTTCCAAAGCTGGGTGCCCGCCTCTGTACGGTTCATGCGGGCGGCGACAAAAATATCCGGCGCAAACACCTGTACCGTATCCCATTGAGAGCCTTGAGCCTTATGAATCGTCGCCGCTGCACCATGCAAAAATGTGGCCCCCATGCGAGCGGCGAAAGGAATGAAGGGTTCTTCCTCATCGGGCATTTCTATCTTGACGATACTGGCGGCGCTCAGCTGGGGTTGCTCTGCACCGATGACATGCAGGCGCGAAAATCCAGGTTTACGGCCAGGACCAAGGTAAACCACCTGCGCGCCTTTGATCAGACCGCGCGCCTCCAGATCCAACCGCTTTTTGCGGTGCTTCAGAGGAAGCTCGATTCCATCACAAATCAACGGCTCGCCCGGCAAGAGCTCCTCCATCGGGGCTTGGTAGGCCCCGCGGAACGCTTGAATGAGCTTGATCCGAGTCACATTTCGCCACACCAATACCGGTGACCGAGCCATAAGGTCAGATTCAACCCTTTGGCCAATGACCACCCGATCATCGCGCTTGGATGCGTCCTGCACCATCTGCTCGAAATCAGAAAACTGCAAAGAGGGGTCGCCCAAAGCATGGGCCAGATCCAAGATTGGATTGTCTTGAGACTGGCGGTGTACCCGGCTCAACACCAAGCGCCGCTCCTCCGGCAAGGCGTCAAACACCATCGCCCCGGATTGGTTCACCGGCGCCAATTGTGCCGGGTCTCCAAACAAAATCAATGTGGGAAAAATCTCTTTGAGATCTTCCAATTGCTGCGCATCCAGCATGGAGCTTTCATCAACAAAACCGACATCCAAAGGCTCCTCACGGCGCTTCCATCCGGTAATGAAGTCCGAACCGCGCAGCCCCGCTGCCGCCAAAGCGCCGGGAATAGAGGCATTAGACGAGAAAAAGCTCAATGCCCGATCCAACGCAAGGTCACTGACCCCTTCCACCTCGGGGCGCGCGCCATCGCCACCGAGCCACTCTGCGATTTTCTCATACTCTGGATCATACATCGGGGTATAAAGAATGCGGTGAATGGTCGTCGCTGGCACACCTCTATTGCGCAACACGCTCGCAGCTTTATTGGTGGGGGCCAAAATCGCCAAAGTACGGCGGTCTTTGCGCGCTCGGGGTTCATAGTCTCCAGACAGGATGTTCAGCCCCGCGTCTTTCAGCGCATTATAAAGCTGCGCCAAAAGCAGGGTTTTACCCGATCCGGCCTTGCCAATGACGGCAGCAACGCTGTCCTTACCCGCTGACGGCGGGGTCACGCGCCCATTGGTCAGATCCACGCCCGAAGAGCGCAGAATTTCACTTATGGTGTCATAGGCCTGAGCCTGATCTTCGGAATAAGAAATTGGGGTCTGTGACATACCTTTGTTTAGCCAATGGCTTGCCGTGGGGCCAGAGCTATTGCGCGCGCCTGGGTGCCGAGAGCAAATTAATTGCTCCCGGAGGCTATTTTACCGCGCAACCGCGAGCGTCTCTTCAATCGTGCGCAATCCGCGGCGGGGCGCTTGCACCAATACTGACATATTGCCCGGCAGATGCTCATTGCGGCGCATTTTCATGTGTGCTTCGGGCAGGTCGATCCAATCAAAGGTTTCAGACAAACATGGGTTCAGCTTGTCTTCACACATTAACCGATTGGCGGCTGCGGCCTGCTTGAGATTGGCAAAATGAGAGCCTTGAAGGCGCTTTTGATGCATCCACATGTAGCGCACATCAAGGGTCAAATTGTAACCGGTGGTGCCAGCGCAGATGACCACCATACCACCTTTTTTGCATACGAAGGTTGAGACAGGAAAGGTGCTCTCGCCAGGATGCTCGAAGACCAAATCGGGGTTGTTGCCCTTACCTGTGATCTCCCAAATCGCGGCACCAAACTTACGGGCCTCTTTGAACCATGCGGCATATTCCGGGGTGTTGACCGTGGGCATGGCTCCCCAGCAATTGAAATCACGGCGGTTGATCACGCCTTTGGCGCCCAGCCCCATGACAAAATCACGTTTGCTTTCGTCACTTATGACACCAATGGCATTGGCACCGACCACATTGGCCAATTGCACGGCATAAGAGCCCAGCCCGCCCGATGCACCCCAAATCAATACGTTTTGCCCAGGTTTCAACTCATGGGGCGCGTGACCAAACAGCATGCGATAGGCCGTGGCCAAGGTCAGCGTGTAACAGGCGCTTTCTTCCCAAGTTTGATGCTGCGGACGCGGCATGAGCTGTTGGCTTTGAACCCGGGTAAACTGGCTGAATGAGCCATCAGGGGTTTCATAGCCCCAGATGCGCTGGGACGTCGAGTACATTGGATCACCGCCATTGCATTCTTCATCATCACCATCGTCTTGGTTGCAATGGACGACAACCTCATCGCCCACGTTCCAGCGTGTGACTTTCGAGCCTACGGCCCAAACGATGCCCGACGCGTCAGATCCCGCGATGTGATAGGGTTGCTTATGGCCATCGAATGGGCTGATTGGCACGCCCAATGCGGCCCACACACCGTTGTAGTTAATCCCGGCCGCCATCACCAAGACCAAAACATCGTAATTGTCCAACTCCGGCACATCCAAGACCTCTTGCAACATAGCCGTATCTGGCTCGCCATGACGCTCTTTGCGAATGGCCCAACCGTACATTTGTTTTGGCACATGACCCAAGGGCGGCATTTCGCCCAAGTCATAGAGGTCTTTTTTCTCCGAGGTATAGGCGGTCAAGGGTGAGTTTGAATCCAATGGCATGAAAGGCCCCTTACGATATTGCTGCAATGCAGAATCAATCTGCACCCCAATGGATAAAATCCATCGCGCAATATTGCAATCAATTTTTGCATTAATTTGTAATTTAATTACTTACTCAATAATTTTGATATATGAGATAGGCTGGCCGCATAATAGGGCAGAACAGATTTTCCTTTATCGGTAATGATATAACGCCCCGCGTCATGCACAATCAGCTTGCGCTGAATCAAATTCAGCACGCCCGCTTCCGCCGCCTCCGTCCAAGCATCTGGAGTAGCTGGCAAATACTCCGGCTCAACCGCCTGCATCACAGCCACAAATGCCGCATTGAGTTCCAAAGCGCGCAGAGGCGCTTTCTGTATGAGTATCAATGAGATTAGTGGAACTGGCAAAACAGGTATGCCGGCCTCGACCTGCGCCATGATCTCGCGTGCAAGCACAGGCGAGGAGATCGCACCCTCCCGTCCATGAAAGTCTGACAGGCTAACCGGCCTGCCAAAATGGACTGCCGCATACCCAAGGCGCTTATACCGGCCGGTCAACCAAAGCCAGAATTGCTGCGCCATAAATCGCGCAATCACTGAGATATTGGCGCCAAAACGCCTTTGGCCGCGCTTGCCAGCGGCCAGCAAAATGTAATCCTCTAAGACCCGATCGTAATTGATCGAGACTGGTACGAAAATTACGTCCCGAGCCTGTGGTTCCCAACCGAAAATAACATAGTTCAGAAAACCCAAACGCGGCGGCGCCAAACGCCCATCCAGTGACAGACCGCCCTCAGGAAACACCGCTTGCGTTACCCCGCCCTGCGTTGCCATTTGCACATAGCGGGCCAAGACCCGCCGATACAGCAACCCACGCGACTTGCGGCGAATAAAAAAAGCGCCCATCGCGCGAATGAGCACGCTGATCGGCCAGATTCGTGCCCATTCGCCCACCGCATAAGACAAAGCAGACCGTTTTGAGGCCAGGTAAGTCACCAGAACATAATCCATATTTGAGCGATGGTTCATGACGAATACCACAGTTGCCTTGGGGTCTAGACCGCTCAAGACATCCTCAAAACGCCCAATTCGCACCCTGTAAAGTGTCTCGCTGAGAAAGCGAGCAATGGTGCTGGCGACGGTAAAATAGACCGTCGCACTAAAAGATGGTACAATTTCCCGCGCGTATTTCCGAGCCTGTTGAAAGGCGACATTTTCCGGGATGTCCTCTCTACGCGCATGATCATTGACCGCCTGCATCACATCTGGATGATAAAGCAGTCTTTGAATCATATCATGGCGGCGGGCCAATTTGAACGGCTCAATTGGACGGTCTAAACGCGCGTTTAACCGGCTGACAACGCGTTGCATTCGGCGCCGGAAAAACCACCGCACCGAAGGGATCAAGGCCCGCTCCAAAGCGGCAATCGCAGCAAAAACTGCCGCGATCACCACAAACCACATCGGAAGCTCGATTGTCTCAAACATCCAGCCAAACTGCCTGAAAAGGCAGATCTGCGCCAGATAGAAAAATTGCCGCGTTGCAGCGAATTGACAGGGTAGGATTATTCCTCCATTAAGTGGAAATGCGCAATTATATTTCGCACACAAAATGAGAGGCTCGTCATGACCCAAGCGCAAAAAGATCGTCCCTGGTTGTTTCGAACATATGCAGGCCATTCCACGGCCGAGGCTTCGAATGCTCTTTACCGCTCTAATCTCGCCAAAGGGCAAACCGGCTTATCGGTCGCCTTTGATCTGCCGACGCAAACTGGCTATGACAGCGATCACATCTTAGCGCGCGGAGAAGTCGGTAAAGTGGGCGTGCCCATCAGCCATTTGGGGGATATGCGCACGCTATTTGCAGATATCCCACTTGATCAGATGAACACCTCCATGACCATCAATGCCACAGCACCCTGGCTGCTGGCGCTTTATATTGCCGCGGCCGATGAACAAGGCGCCGATATCAGCGCGCTGCAAGGCACTGTGCAAAATGATATCATTAAGGAATATTTGAGCCGAGGCACCTATATCTGTCCGCCCAAACCTTCCTTGCGGATGATCACAGATATCGCAGCTTTTACGCGCGCGCACCTACCGAAGTGGAATCCTATGAACGTCTGCTCTTACCATTTGCAAGAGGCCGGCGCGACACCAGAGCAGGAGCTCGCCTTCGCCCTCGCGACAGCAACTGCGGTTTTGGACGACCTCAAAGGCAAAGTGCCCAAAGAACATTTTGGACAGATGGTCGGGAGAATCAGCTTTTTCGTGAACGCCGGCATCCGTTTTGTCACTGAAATGTGCAAAATGCGCGCCTTCGTTGATCTGTGGGATGAAATCTGCCGCGAGCGCTATGGGGTGAGCGACCCGAAGATGCGGCGTTTTCGTTATGGCGTTCAGGTCAACTCTCTGGGCCTGACCGAACAACAACCGGAAAACAACGTCTATCGCATCTTGATCGAAATGCTGGCCGTCACACTATCCAAAAAGGCCCGTGCCCGCGCTGTGCAATTGCCCGCTTGGAATGAGGCTTTGGGCCTGCCGCGCCCCTGGGATCAGCAATGGTCGCTGCGGATGCAACAAATTATGGCCTATGAAACCGATCTTTTGGAATATGAGGATCTGTTCGACGAAAATCCCGCGGTGGAACGCAAAGTCGCGGCACTCAAGGAGGGCGCGCGGGCTGAGCTGACACTGATCGATTCCATGGGCGGAGCCGTAGAGGCGATCGAATATATGAAGTCGCGTTTGGTCGACTCCAACGCCGCACGGATTGGGCAAATTGAAAGCGGCGATATGACTGTGGTCGGGGTCAACGCCTATCAAAACGGCGAAGCCAGCCCGCTCACCTCGGGCGATGATGCGATCATGACAGTGGATCCCAAGACCGAAGCCGAGCAAATCGAGCGCCTCACCCGCTGGCGAGATGCGCGCGATGCGCAAGCCGTGACGGATGCGCTTCGGGATCTGCGCACAGCCGCGCTCGATGGCAGCAACATTATGCCGCCCTCTATTGCCGCCGCGAAAGCCGGGGTCACCACGGGCGAATGGGGCGATGTCCTGCGCCAAGCTTTCGGTCAATATAGAGGCCCCACAGGTGTCAGCGGCACCCCGTCCAATCGTACGGAAGGCTTAGATAAGATTCGCGATCAAGTCGCGGCGGTCAGCGACCGACTGGGACGCAAGCTGACGTTTTTGATGGGCAAACCGGGTCTGGATGGGCATTCCAATGGCGCAGAGCAAATCGCAACCCGTGCCCGTGATTGCGGAATGGAAATTTCTTATGAGGGCATCCGCCTCACTCCAGACGAGATCATCACAGCCGCGCGCGACGGCGCGGTGCATGTGATCGGCCTGTCGATCCTCTCCGGTTCACATATGCCTTTGATGGAGGAGTTAATGGCCAAGCTACGCGCGGCTGAGCTGAGCCATATTCCGGTGATCGTGGGCGGGATTATTCCCGATGACGATGCACAAAAGCTCCGCGCAATGGGCATCGCGCGCATCTACACGCCCAAGGACTTTGAGCTCAATCGGATCATGTTCGATATTGTGGCCCTCGCCGATCCCGGCCCGGACGGCATTGCAGCACAATAGCCAGGCGCGGCTTGGAGTCATAGCCGGGCCAAGTCATTTGGTCTCGCAGCTGGGCTATGCCGGGCGCTTTCAGTAAAAACTCTGCGGATCTATGTCTATTGATAAGCGGAGGGAATTTGGCAGTTTGAATAGGGCCGTCCAAGCGCTCAAAGCCGCCTGAATAGGGGCGTTTTTTTCCGCCTTGACCAAGAGACGCACCCTGTGGCGCCCGCGAATGCGGGCAATGGGGGCCGGTGCCGGCCCAAAGATCTGTGCGCCGATATCCGTCAAGGGCTGGCAATTGCGCGCCATGGCCTGCGCCACCTCAAAGGCCTCCTGCGCATCGGGTGAAGATAAAACAACCCCGACCAATCGACCATATGGCGGCACACCGGCCTGTGCACGCGCTTGCGCTTCAGCGCTCCAAAAGGCCTCTTCATCGCCATCCAGAATTGCACGAATTACCGGGTGTTCAGGCTGATGGGTTTGCAATGCCGCAACGCCCGGCTTGTCAGACCGACCGGCACGTCCAGCCACTTGGCGCATAAGCTGAAAGGTACGTTCTGCGGCACGCAAATCTGAACCTTGCAGCCCCAAATCCGCATCAATCACACCAACCAAGGTTAACTTTGGAAAATTATGCCCTTTCGCGACCAGCTGCGTTCCAATGATCACATCCACCTCACCGGCCGCGAGCTTGGCAATTTGCTCCTTAAGTGCGCGGGCAGAGCCAAATAAATCTGACGAGAGAACCGCGACTTTCGCTTCCGGAAAGAGCGCTGTGGCTTCTTCTGCCAACCGTTCCACACCCGGCCCGACCACAGCCAAACGATCCTCCGCCGCACAACTGGGGCAAATTTTCGGCACTGGCTTACTTTCGCCACATTGGTGACACATCAAACGCTTCTGAAAGCGATGCTCGACCATCCGCGCATCGCAATGATCGCAGCCCACTTGATCGCCACACGCCCGGCAGAGGGTGATTGGCGCATAACCGCGGCGATTGATAAAAAGTAAAGATTGCTCCCCC
>NYTV01000078.1 GCA_002683685.1 Paracoccaceae bacterium | reverse complement strand
TCGACCCTGCAAAGGATCAACATTGCGCGTGCGCTAATCTGTAATCCAGATTTCGTCGTTCTGGACGAGCCAACAAGTGTCCTTGCCCCGCGTGCGCGAAATAGCTTAATTGCGCTATTGGCACGGCTCCAAAAAGAGTTGGGAATCAGCTATTTGTTTATCAGTCATGACCTGACGACTGTGCGCTACTTGTGCCAGCGGGTAGCGGTGATGTACCTTGGCCAAATCGTGGAGGAAGGTAGTGTGGAACAGGTCTTTACCGCGCCCCAGCATCCCTATTCGAAGGCGCTTTTATCAGCGCATCTGATGCCGGATCCGACGCGCCGACGTGTGGACAACCCCGCACTTGCTGCGCTCCAGGGTGAGATACCGTCCCCCATTGACGTGCCTAAGGGCTGTTATCTTGCCAGCCGCTGTTCACATGTGGTCGATAAGTGTCGCACAAATTCTCAGATATTGACGGACCTTGGTGATGATCGCGCGGTGCGCTGTGAACGAGTTGTGAACAAAGAAATAACAAATGAAAATGAGGTTGCGCATGACTGATGTTGTCATCGTTGGCGCGGGTGCAAGTGGCGGAGCTGCGGCATGGCGACTGGCCCGGGCGGGTTTTAAGGTCACGTGTCTTGAGCAGGGTGGTTGGATAGATCCTGACGCGACCCCCTCGCTGCGCCCCGACTGGGAGATTGCGCGCCAGACTACACATCACCCTAATCCAAATGTACGCGCAGCGCCGCAGGACTATCCGGTCGATGACACTGAAGCTGCAATCAAGCCTTTTCTATATAACGCAGTCGGCGGGTCAACAATTCTGTGGGGCGCGCATTTTCCACGCTTTCGACCATCTGATTTCCGAACGAAAACACTTGATGGCGTGGGCGACGATTGGCCAATATCATACGAAGACCTCGCACCTTACTACGAAGAGAACGATCGGATGATGGGCGTTTCTGGATTGGCAGGTGATCCGGGAAACCCACCTCGTGATAAACGTCAGATGCCACCTGTTCCAATGGGCCGTGCTGGTGAGCGAATGGCAGGGGCCTTTGACCAGTTGGGTTGGCATTGGTGGCCGGCCGACGTTGCTATCAACACTGAGCCCTACGGTGAAGGGCGTGGCGCATGTAACAACTGTGGTCCTTGCGATCTGGGGTGTCCGCATGGTGCCCGTAGCGCCACTGATGTGAGCTATTGGCCGCAGGCAATCGCGGCCGGGGTTCAACTCATAACCGGTGCGCGGGTTTTCGAGGTTGAGATCGATGCACAAGGCAAGGCCTCTGGCGTTGTCTGGTATGACCGGCAGGGGCAGGTGCAGCGCACGCGGGCGGGTGTTGTCGCGCTTGCTTCGAATGGTCTTGGCACCGCGCGACTAATGCTGCTCTCTACCTCGAAGCGGTTTCCAAACGGGCTAGCTAATGACACTGATCTTGTGGGGCGTCGCCTCATGCATCATCCGACAGGCATGGTAACTGGTCGGTTTTTAGACGAAATGGATGGTTGGGCTGGACCCTTTGCGGTATCGATCTTATCGCAGCAGTTTTATGAGACTGATATCACACGTGACTTTGTGCGCGGTTATCAGATGCAACTGCTCCGATCCGACGGGCCAGTGGGTACGGCAGTGGGCGGCTATTTGCCGCGTGTTCCATGGGGTCAAGGCCATCACGCCCGGTTCCGTGATGTGTTCGGACATACAGCAAGCCTTACTGTAACCACAGAGGATCTGCCGCGGATGGAAAACCGTGTTATTTTGTCGACACACCTGACAGATGGGGACGGTATACCTGCGCCAAAGATGATCTATAGCTTGGACGATAATACCAAAAAGATGATTACCCATGGCATTGACCGCGCGACAGAGGCGTTCAACGTTGCTGGAGCGGCTGATATCGCCACGCAATCACTGGTCGCTGATGCGGGTTTTCATTTACTCGGAACGGCCTGTATGGGGTCTGATCAAGCTACCAGCGTAACCGATTTGAACAGCCGTACACATAGTGTTCCCAATCTATTAATTCTTGATGGTTCGGTATTTACAACGGCGGCGGCTTTAAACCCGACCTCGACGATTCAAGCACTGGCTCTTCGGGCAGCGGATGCGCTGACCCGCGATCGCTCCAATATGCAGGTGGCATCATGAGCGCCCTCCTTAATACTCTGATCCCGGGAGATGCGGATTTCCCAACGCCTGGAGCAGTTGGGCTACATGATGCACTTCTTATGCATGTTCGCTTTGCAGAGCCATATTCAAAAGTCACATCGCTACTTCCAAAAGGTTTTGCCTTGCTGTCGCAAGAAGAAAGATCCAAGGCACTTATTCAAATCGAACAAAAGCATCCATCGATTTTTAACAGATTAATTGTTGGGGTTTATAGCCTTTATTATACGAATCCAAAGGTCGCTATCATTATCCAAAGATTAACAGGCCATACTGCTCATCCACCACAACCCGCAGGCCACCAAGTAGCGCCTTTTGACCCTAAATTTCTCTCTATCCCTGCAGCTCGTTCCCAGCTATATCGTTCAACACCGGAGACTGACAATGCCTGAACTCAACCGCCATCGTGGCAAATCCGTTCTTGTCACAGGCTCGGCCAGTGGAATCGGTCAAGGGATTGTTCAGCGGTTTCTTGCTGAAGGCGCACAGGTTGCGGGATTTGACTTAAATGCAACAAAAACTGATGGCGCTCTCTCTATCACCGGTGACGCAACAGATGAGGCTGAGGTGCAAGCGGTGGTGGACAAAGTCGTTAGAGAGCAGGGTGGCCTAGATGTGATGGTTTGCAATGCAGGCGTTATCGCGGTGCAGCCAGTCGTCGATATGGACTTTACCGAGTGGAGGCGGGTGGTGGACATAAATGTAAACTCAGTCTTTCTTGGCAGCCGCGCTGCGGCGCGTGTTATGATTTCTCAAGGCCGTGGTGGGGTGATTGTCAACGCGTCGAGCGGTGCAGGACGGCGTGGTGTACCGAACCTGTCGCACTACTGTGCGTCTAAGGCGGCGATCCTCATGCTGACACAGTCGCTTGCAATTGAGCTAGCACCTCATAAAATCCGTGCCAACTGTTATGTCCCTGGCCATATTGAAACCCCATTCTGGGGTGGCATCGCTGAAGGATTTGCCAAGATTACCGGCCAGACGCCAGAAGCCGTAATCGCAGGTTTTCAGCAGACTGTTCCTTGGGGCCGTTTTGGTACGGCTGGTGATGTGGCTGCTGCTGTGTCTTGGCTTGCCTCATCTGATGCAGAATATGTCAGTGGGCAGGCCATCGCTATGAACGGTGCAGAATTCCCTTTTTAAAGGAGGTCGTGTGGATCAATTCGATTATATAATAGTTGGTGCTGGGTCTGCGGGCTGTGTGCTTGCCAACAGGCTGACTGAAGACCCTAACAACACGGTTCTATTGGTTGAGGCTGGCGGCAAAGACCGCAACCCACTCTTCTCTATTCCGCTTTTGGCGGGTGTTGCATATTGGAACAAACGTTCGAATTGGAATTACATGACTACTCCACAAGTCCATTTAGATGGACGGCAAATCAAATGGCCACGTGGAAAAATCCTTGGCGGATCTTCGACCATCAACGGCATGATGTATATGCGCGGCAATGCAGCCGATTATGACAAATGGTGCCAAACTGGTTTGACTGGTTGGGCGTACGATGACGTGTTACCATACTTTCGCAGGTCAGAGTGCGCCCCTGAACGCGTCGATGACTTTTTTCATGGCAACGATGGCCCACTTCGGGTCAAAAAAGCAAGTGGCAAAAACCCGCTCTACGCCGATTTTCTTGCATCTGGCGCAGCGTGGGGGGCTCCGCCTAATGATGATTTCAATGGTGCCGTTCAAGAGGGCCTAGGGTTCTACGATTTCAACACCCGGGAAGGGCGGCGCGAGAGTAGCGCCACCGCCTTTTTGCGCCCCGCATTAACGAGAAGAAACTTGAGGGTCATGACGAAGACCAAGGTTAACCTTGTACGCATAAAAGATGAGCGCGCTATGGGCCTTAGCTTACGACGGGCAGGTCAAAATATCGAGGTAGGGGCGCGGCGCGAAGTTATTCTGTCGGCAGGTGTGATCAATTCGCCGCAGCTTTTGATGCTATCAGGCATCGGTGCTGGCGCTGAGCTTACTAAACACGGGATTGAGGTGATCAAAGACATACCGAATGTTGGGCGAAACCTCCAAGACCATTTGGGTGTTTACTTGACCTATTCATGCAGGGACCCGGTGTCGCTCTATCGTCTTTTTCGACCTGATCGCGCTGCTATCGCCTTCGCTCGCGCCTATTTATTTGGAACAGGTCCAGCAAGTGCAGTGCCTCTAGAGGCCGGCGGATTCCTCAAGACACGAAAGGATTTAGATATTCCTGATATCCATATTACATTCGTTCCGGGTTTGAACCTTGAAACCTCCCGCCAAGGGCAGGGACAACATGGTTATTTGATCAATTTTTATCCTCTGCGGCCAGAAAGTCGAGGGAGCATTACGCTCGCATCTAGTGATCCTGACGCTGCACCTCTTATTGACCCGAACTACCTTTCTGCGGAAGCAGATAGGCGCTGTATGCGTGACGGAACGCGGCTGGCACGTCAGATTGGAGAAACCGTTCCACTCGTCCAGCGTAAGGCAAAAGACATATCTCCTAATCTTGATGATCTCGCCAATGACTCCAGTATTGACGCCTGGGTTCAGGCGGGGGCCAACACAATCTTTCACCCTGTTGGGACTTGTTGCATGGGTGCAGATATATTATCGGTCGTCGACGCTGAATTGAAGGTGCGTGGGATCAAGGCGCTGCGTGTCGTGGACGCCTCCATCATGCCGAGCATAGTCGGTGGCAATACCAGCGCGCCTACTATGATGATCGCCGAAAAGGCAGCTGATATGATCCTCGGTCGCGTGGCGCTCAAGAAAGCCGCTGCTATATGATGCACGGAACCGCAATAAAGGAAGGAGCAGTCCAATGACTATTGAATTTGCTGAAAGTGGCCTTCGCTTGGAATGTGGCTCAGTTGCTCAGCTTACTTTAAATCGACCGGCGCGGCGCAACGCAATGACTGCTGCAATGTGGGCGGCCGTTCCAGAAATCTGCGATATTCTGACATCGGACGGTACAAAGGCATTGATTGTCAATGGCACCGGTGATGAGGCGTTTAGCGCAGGCGCTGACATCTCAGAATTTGAGGCGGTTTATGGAACGCCGGAGGCGACTGCGGCTTACAACAGAAACGTTCGTGCCGCACAGGCTAGACTACGGGATATACCCTTACCCACAATCGCCGAAATAAGCGGAGTCTGCTATGGTGGAGGCTGTGGGTTGGCGCTGGCATGTGATTTCCGCATTGCTGATCTTGGTGCGTCATTTGCGATCACGCCAGCACGGCTTGGCCTTGCCTATAGTCCAGCTGACACTTGGCAACTGATTGAAAAAGTAGGAATTTCTCGCGCTAAAGACCTCCTGATGACAGGGCGCTCGGTCAACGCAGAGGAGGCGCTGACCATCGGCTTGATTGACCGGCTGGAGGAGGATGTTGCTGTGGCTTCTACTGCGCTGGGTGACCATTTCGCTGGCCTTGCCCCCGCGGCGCTGAAAGCTATTAAGGCGATCACTAACGGGTTGAGCGAGCTCTCAAATCGGCCTGATTTGCAAGCCGCCTTTGAAGGCACTTTTTCTGGTGCGGAGTTTCGCGAAGGCTTTCGTGCTTTCCTTGAAAAGCGCGCCCCAGATTTTGGTGGTGAAAGATGACGGCAATAGATATTATTGAGCGAGCAGGGTTAGCAGCAGCTGAAGCCACTGATCCAGAGTGCGCGTTGCGGGCGCTTCTGACCCCACTTCATACTGAACTCGGTCGACGGGACGGCGCATTCGATCTGCCCAATGGTGTTTCGCAATTTTTTGTTGCTGGAGCTTTTATCGTCACTCCAAAAGCGGGATGGCACATGTTAGTCGGTAACATCGGGTTCCCTCCTGAGCAACATCGCCTGATGATCCCTATTGATGGCGGGCATCCGGGTCGGGTCCGCTCCAGTGGATTACCATCGCATTTGCCCGATACTGAGGCAGAACCGGGGAGTTTCAAGCAATATCTTAAGACTGCTCGGATGGGCTCCGCCATCTATGCACCTATGATCTGGCAGGGGCAATTCGTAGGGCAGATCGTGCTGGCTGGAAGAGCGCGCGGTACGCTAAGCTTAGCTGATTTTTCCATTATGCGGGCGGCTGCTCCTTTAGCTGCCGCAACCTGGATGGCCCAGGACGGAGGTGGTTGGATGGCGACCAACTATCCCCCTGATGATGCTTTTCGTGTGACGCCAGATGGACTGTAGGAACTAATCATTAAAACTAGTATGGCCGTTTACTAAACTTGGGCACTATCAGACTAAACTAGTTGAGACCGGCAAGGCGACTTTTTAGTTTTGTCTATTGACCAAACACTCCTCATTT
>NYTV01000052.1 GCA_002683685.1 Paracoccaceae bacterium | reverse complement strand
GGCGTCCAGCGAGAGCAGGTAGAAGATGGTGTAGCCGCCGGTCAGCAGTACCCCGACCAGTGCTACCTGCTTGCGGGTACCGCGCGCCGGCAGCCAGCGCCGCCGGGTGAGCGCCAGCAGCCCGAGGGCTGCGCAGGCCAGTACAAAGCGCAGCAGCAGAAAGGCAAAGGCGGAGGCGTGTTCCAGCCCCCATTTGGAGAAGATCGCGCCCGCGCTCCAGAGCAATACGAACAGCGCAGTCGGGCCAATGGCGGCCCAGTTCAAACGTTGAATAAACATATGTCACCTGTCAGGACACAGGTTCGCCCTACGGCGTGACGCCAGTCAGGGAGAACAGAAATCAGAAAAGGGGTAACGGAATCAGTGCGCTGGTGGCGGTGAAGCCACGGCAGCCACGATGGCTACGCCGGGAGGGGTGACCGGCAGACAGGCCACGGCAGCCTGCACGCGCGCAACCACACCGGCGAGCGCGGGGCGGTTTACAACAGCGGTGGTCTGGGCAGTGGACATGCGGTCACTCGGGACAGGTAAAAACAAAAAGGCGTCGTTTGACGACTCGGTGAGATTAGCACCGTGTTGGTGCATGGGCAACCCGGGAGGGTCGAGCTCCTGCTCGACCTGCTGACTAGCGTGCAACACCATGGCCGAGTTGGAACTCGGCCCTCCCGAGCCAGCGCAGCATAGGTGGCGGATGCACGGAACCCAAGTCCCCGTCTGCGCGGGCGAGTAGCGCAGGGCTGCCGGGAAGAAGATGTGCGCGGTGTCTGAGGTGCGAAGCGCCGAGTTTGCGCGCATCCCCGGCAGACCGAGCAACGCAGCGAACCCGAAGGGCCGTGCAGTTGGGGTGGCCTAGGGGGGTGTCGGGGGAAATGGCCATGCATTTCCCCTGACTCGCCATCAGGGCGAAAGGCTGACGTGAACACGCCACAGCGGTGCGATACGGACGCGGAGCGTCCGGGGCTAGGTTCCCACGCGGGAGCATGGGAACGATCTGGTGCTGACGGTGCAGGTTGTGGGTATGGACGCGGAGCGTCCGGGGCTGCGTTCCCACGCTGGAGCATGGGAACGATCAGGTCCGAGTTAGAAGCCTTCAAGCACCAATTTACCCCGCGCCTTTCCACTCTCCAACAACCCATGCGCCCGCATCAAATTGGCCGCATTAATCACCCCATAATGCTCACCCAAGGTGGTACGCAACGCACTGGCGTCGAGCAACTCAGCCACGCGGTTCAGCAGCACGCCCTGCTCGGCCATATCGGCGGTCTGATACAGACTGCGGGCAAACATGAACTCCCAGTGGAAGGAAGCGCTCTTGCTCTTCAATTGCGTGATATCAATGCTGTCGAAGTCATCAATCACACCCAGTTTGCCCTGGGGCGCGATGCACTCGATGTACTGCGCGTAGTGGTCTTTGGTGTGCGTCAGCGAGGCAATCAGCTCCACGCTCTCAATACCCAGAGCCTGCAACTGCGCCAGCATTGGCTTGCCGTGATCAATTACATGATGCGCGCCCAACTCCTTGGCCCACTCGGCACTTTCTTCGCGGGCAGCCGTGCCTACAACGGTCAACTCGGTCAGTTGGCGTGCCAGCTGAACCAGAATCGAACCGACGCCACCGGCGGCGCCAATCACCAGTAAGGTCTGCCCGGCACCACCACCTTCGGCCACACCGAGACGATCAAACAGCAGCTCCCAGGCGGTGATCGCGGTCAGCGGCAGCGCCGCCGCTTCGGCATCGCTCAATGACTCAGGGGCGTGTCCGACGATGCGTGCATCCACCAGTTGATACTCGGCGTTGCTGCCGGGACGGTCGAGGGCACCGGCGTAGAACACCCGATCACCGACCGCGAAATCCTGAACCTTGGCGCCCACGGCAACCACCTCACCGACCGCATCCCAGCCAATCACCTGCGGCTCATCGACCGTGGCCGGGCGCTTGCTACGGATCTTGGCATCCACCGGGTTGACCGAGATCGCCGCCACCTTGACCAGCAGATCCTGCGGGCCGGGCGTGGGCTTATCCAGTTCAATATCGACCAGCGCATCGGCGCGCAGGGTTCCAGCTTCGGTATAGGCGACGGCTTTCATAGTGTTGCTCCGGTGATCCGTGATGTGAACGATCTTGCATACAGCTTGACTTGATTGCTGAAGAAGAAAAATATGCATTAAAGCGAATCACTTTATTGGAAATCATGAAAATACAGCGCATCGACGATCTGGCCGTGTTTCTACATACGGTGGAGGCCGGCAGCTTCTCTGCCGCCGCACGCCAGCTGAACCTGGCACCCGCAGTCGCCAGCGCCAGCGTCAAGCGCCTGGAAGAACAGCTAGGCATGCGGTTGTTTGAACGCACCACCCGGCGGCTGCGCCTGAGCGAAGCGGGTGAGCGTTACCTGCCGCACGCCCGCGCAGCCTTTCACGCACTGCGCGACGCCGAGCAGGCGCTGGAGGCCGACGCCAACACCCTGACCGGCACCCTGCGCCTGACGCTGCCCTCGAACCTGGCGCGTAGCCACCTGCTCGACTGGCTGGAAGACTACCTGGCCCGCCAGCCCGGCATCCGCATGGAGCTGCAGGTGAGCGACCGCGTCGCCGATCTGTATCAGCAGCCCATTGATCTGGCTGTGCGCTACGGCATCCCCGAAGACTCCAGCTTCGTTGCCCTGCCCTTGGCACCCGACAACCGCCGCGTGCTGTGTGCGTCACCCGAGTACCTGAGCCGCCACGGCGAACCGCAGTCCGTTCAGGATCTGAGCCAGCACAACTGCCTGTGTTTTCGCTTGGGCGAAAGCCTGCACGACCGCTGGCACTTCGAGGCGCCCGAGCCCATCACTCTGCGTGTGCGCGGTAATCGCAGCAGCGACGACGGCGACACCGTGCGCCGCTGGGCCCTGCGCGGGCAGGGCATCGCTTACAAATCGTACCTGGACATCGCCCAGCATCTGGCCAGCGGAGAACTGGTGCGGCTATTACCCGACGTAATCGGCGAACCATCGCCGTTGATGTTACTGGTGATCAATCGGCGGCGGCTGAATCCGGCGCTGAGGCAGCTGGCGGCCGAGATGGCCGCGTTTTGTCAGGGGTTGTAGTAGGCCAAGTCTGCGCGGGGTTACGGGGTTACGGGGTTACGGGGTTACGGAGTTGTATCCCACATACCCGCTCCATGCACGGACTGAAAATCCCCCGTCTGCGCGGGCGAGTAGCGCAGGGCTGGCGGGAAAAAGACGCTTGCGGTGTCTGAGGTGCGCAGCGCCGAGTTTGCAAGCGTCCCCGCCAGACCGAGCAACGCAGCGAACCCGCAGGGCCGCGCAGTTGGGGTGGCCTAGGGGGTGTCGGGGGAAATGGCCAAGCATTTCCCCTGACTCGCCATCAGGGCGAAAGGCTGACCAGATCAACCCTCTGCGAGGTCGAGCGAGTGCGTGCGTGCGAAGGCACCGGTAGCGCAAGGAGCGTTATGGCCGAAGAGCCTCGAAGGCTGCATTCCCACGCTGGAGCATGGGAACGATCAAACGTGACTTCGCAGCTGACGTGTGATGACTAGCTGCGACCTGTAGCGGTCAGTTCTATGCTGAGCTCCTTTCCGTTTTTCGCCTCTAGGCGAGCCAAGGGGGAATGCTTGCCCATCCCCCCTTAGCGATCCCCTGGGGCACCCAACTGTGCGGCCCTGCGGGTTCGCTGCGTTGCTCGATCTGCCGGGGATACTCGCAAACTCGCTACGCTCAGACACCGCGAGCATCTTTTCCCCGGCAGCTCTGCGCTACTCGCCCGCTCAGATGGGACTTGTTAGTCCGTGCAGTTTTTTGGCCTTGCGAGTAAACCACAGCGCCCCCAATCACAATCGCGTGGGGTTACCGGAGCAACCAGTGTTCATGCCCTGCGACCTGTCGAGCAACAGCCTCAGCGCCTGCGACTCAGCCCCCAAATCAGATAACCACCCCCCAACAGCGCAGCCAGCAACCCAGCCGGTATCTGCTCGGGGAACATCAGGTTGCGGCCCAGCCAATCGGCTAGCACCATCAACAAGGCGCCGAGCAGCGCCGAGCCAAGCAATTGTGCGCGTGCCTGCTGTAGACCCAGCACCCGCGCCATATGCGGTGCCATCAAGCCAACAAAGCTCAGCGGCCCCACCAACAGGGTAGCGATGGCGGTCATCAGTGCGGCCAGTAGCATAATACTCAAGCGCGCTCCCCGCATCGGCACCCCGAGACTGCGCGGAGTGCTCTCACCCAGCGGCAGCAAGGTCAGCCAGCGACTCAAGGGCAGGCTCGCCAGCAGCAGGATCACACCAGCAAGCAGCGCCATGATGCCGGTCGGCAGCTCGACGAAATAGGTCGAGCCAGACAACCAGCTGAGTACCGACTGGCCACGTGGATCGTTCAGCGACAACACCAGCATCTTGACCGCATCAAAGAGCGCGCTGATAGCGATACCCACCAGCAGCAGACGCTCGGGGGCGTAGGCCTGGCGGCGCGCAAAGCCGACGATCACCAGCAACACTAGCAGGGCACCGGCAAAGCCCATGATCAGCCGCGCCCAGAAGGGCGCGCCGATCCAGACGAAGAGGGTGAGCATCAAGCCGAGGGCGGCACCGGCGCTGATGCCCATTAGCTCGGGGCTGGCCATCGGGTTGCCGGTCAGGCGCTGCAACAGACAGCCGGCCAACCCCAGCAACAAGCCCGCGCCCAGGGCCGCAAACAGGCGCGGCAGGCGCCACTGCAATAACTCAGGGTTTAGGCTCCAACTCCAGCCTTGCGGCCCTTGCCCGAGCAACAGCGCCACCACAGCGAGCAGTAGCAGCCCCAGCAACAGCAGTGGCAATAGCCGCTGACCGCCCAACGGCAGGGATCGTGTGCGCTGCGCGCTGGCTTGCGGTCTGGCTGTAGACAAGCGCAGACGCGGGATCAGCCACAGCAGCAAGGGCGCACCCAACAGCGCGGTGACGCCGCCGGTAGGTAGCAGCTCGCTCAAGCGACCGGCGAAGCCCTGCACCAACTGATCGGTCAATAGCAGCAGTGCGGCGCCCAGCAGCGGCGTCCAGACCAGTCGCTGGCGCAGGGTGCGCGCGCCCATCAACCGAGCGATGGTGGGCGCGGCCAGACCGATAAAGCCAATAACGCCCACGCTGCTGACCACACAGGCGGTCATGAATACGGCCAGCGCCAGCGCCACCACGCGCAACCGGTCCAGCGACAAGCCCAGACTGCGCGCGCCGCTGTCATCCAGTTCGAGCAGGCTCAGCGGTCGTACCAGCAGGGTGATCAGTACCAACGCCAGACCGAGGCGTGGCAGCAGAAAGAGCACCGCATCCCAGTTGTTCTGGCTGAGTGAGCCCGCGCTCCAGATGAACATCGCCGACAGCCCCATGGGCTGCAGCAGCATCAACATCACGTTGAGGGCACCGAGCAGCAGGCTGATCACCAGGCCGGCCAGGATCAGACTCAGCGGTGACAGGCCGCGCCGCCGCGCCAATGCGAATACCAGCAGGGTGGCCAAACCACCGCCGGCCAGCGCAACCCACTCGCCCGCGATCAGCAGGCCGGGAGCATAGAGGGTGGCGAGGGCCAGCGCCAACTGCGCGCCACTAGCGACCCCCAGGGTGGTAGGCGAAGCCAGCGGGTTGCGCAGCACCTGCTGCATCAACAGGCCAGCGAGCCCTAGCGCCGCGCCGCAGAGCAAGGCAACACAGAAGCGCGGCAACCAGCTGTAGTGCACCTTAAGTTGAGCCAGGTCAGACAGATCCGGCTGCCAAAGTGCGGCGGGCAGGTCTGCCAGCGGCAGCTGGCGCTGCAGAACCCAGAGCGCCATGGCCAGGCTCAACAGGCAGATAGTCAGGCCCCAACGGCGGGGTGACGCTGCGCTCGAATTAGTCATGCGGCAGCGCCTCCTGCAGCAAACGCAGAAAGTGTTCTGCCGACATCAAGCCGCCAAACTGCCACGCGGGCGGGAAGGCGTACACCCGCTGCGCCCGCACAAAGGGCATGTTCTGCCAGAGCATGCTGCGCGCCAGGGTGCGCTCGGCGTTTAATGGCATGGGAGCAAAGTAGATAAGGGCGGCATCGGGCGTCTCGGTGAGTTGCTCGATACCCGCCTGGTTGAAGCCCCAGTAATTGTCTTCGCCGGTCCAGGCATTACGCAGCCCGACACGCACCAGCACCGAATGAAACAGGCTGCTGTCGCCAAATACGCGAACGTGGCGGTCATCAATAAAGCTGACCAGATAAAAGGGTGGCAGCGTGCGCCCGGACAACTGCGCACGCACGGCAGCAATGTGCTGGTCCAACTCGCTGATCAGCCGCTCGGCCTCGGCCTCGTGCCCGGTCAGGCGACCCAACTCGCGAGTCACCTCGGCGGCGGTGAGCAGCGGGTTACTGTCAGGGCGGTAAATGGCCAGGCTTTTGACCGGCGCGATCTTCTCCAGCCAGGGCCGCGCGGCCTCGAACTGCGGCGTGATCAGGATCAGATCGGGCTTGAGTTGCGTGAGCAACTCCAGATTGGGCTCGGTGCGCAGGCCCAGATCCTGTACTGAATCCGGCATGACTGGCTCACCCACCCAGCGGCGATAATTCTCTAGGCCACCAACAGCGATAGGGGTAACGCCAATGCCGAGCAGGGTTTCCGCCAGCCCCCAGTCGATGGCGGCAATGCGGCTGTAGCGCGGCTCGGCTGGCGCGTCGGCCATCGCCAAATGGGGCAG
>NYTV01000077.1 GCA_002683685.1 Paracoccaceae bacterium | reverse complement strand
CCATGGGCCAAAGGATTACCATTGACAGCGCCTCTTTGTTTAACAAGGCTATGGAGTTAATTGAAACAAAAGAATTTTTTGGAATTCCTGAGGCGCGAATTGAGACCATTATTCACCCCGAAAGTTTGATCCATGCAATGGTTGGGTTTCAAGACGGCGGGATGATGGCCCATGTTGGACCGCCGGATATGCGCCATGCCATTGGCTTTGCGCTTCACTATCCCGAGCGCCGCCCGCTGGATGTTGCGCGTTTGGATCTGACGCAGATTGGCCAGTTTCGCTTCTATGAGGCCGATGAGGCGCGCTACCCGGCTTTGCGATTGGCGCGCTTGGTTATGCAGCAGGGCAACCTTTGGGGGGCGGCATTTAACGCGGCAAAAGAAGTGGCTTTAGATCGTTTCACAGCTGGGAATATTGGATTTTTGGATATGGCTATTTTGGTCGAACAGGCTTTAGGTGATATGGATGGCGCGGGGCTGTTGAGCACCGTGCCGCGTGACTTAACCGATGTTTTGCAAGCCGATCAAGCCACGCGCGAAAGGGCCCGGACAATTGATGTTTGATATGGCGGCTCTCTCTGGCTCATTTGGCGGATTCATCTGGATGATCTTCTTTTTTATCGTCGCCCTGTCGGTCATTGTGGCGGTGCATGAATATGGTCATTACATCGTTGGGCGTTGGTGCGGCATACATGCGGAGGTTTTCTCGGTGGGGTTTGGCACCGTGCTTTTGTCGCGCGTCGACAAACATGGCACGCGGTGGCAATTTGCTGCGCTGCCGTTTGGCGGATTTGTACGTTTTAAAGGTGACGCCAGTGCTGCCAGCGCGCCTGATGCGGCGCTTTTGCCGAAGCTGAGTGCCCAAGAGCGGCGCAAAACCATGCATGGGGCGCCAATCTGGGCGCGGGCTGCGACGTCGGCCGCCGGGCCTGTGTTCAATTTTATCCTGTCAATTATTCTATATTGCGGTCTTTTTATGTGGCATGGCCAATATGATAGCAGTTTGAAAATCGACCAATTAACTCCCGTGCCTGGGGCGATGGGCCTCCAGATTGGAGATGAAATCCTAGCCGTTGAGGGTCAGGAGGTGCGCAGTTACGAAGACTTTGCGACGATCGGTCAGGCACTTGAGGCACCCGTGCGCTATACAGTGTTGCGCGATGGGAATCGTCGCTCAGTGGTTGGGCCCGTACCTTTCCCGGCTTTGGTGGCGCAGGTCCAGCCGCGCTCTGCTGCGATTGAGGCGGGGTTGCAGGCTGGAGACGTAATTTTGCGGATTGATGGGCTGCCGATTGATGGGTTTTCCCAGCTGCAACAGGCCGTCGCTAAGGCGGATGGGGATGAAATGGAGTTTTCGGTCTGGCGGGCGGGCACAGAGTTTGATGTGCGCCTGAGTGCTAAATCGGTGGCGATACCCAGCGCCAACGGCGATTTTGTGAACCGGCGATTGGTGGGCATTTCTGGTGGTACTTTCTTTGAGCCAGGCACGGCTCCGTTGCCCTTTAGCGTGGCGGTGCTTGCGGCGGCGGAGCGTACTTGGTCGATTATTACCCTGTCGCTGGCAGGTTTGAAGCAGATGTTTCTGGGCTCGATCAGCGCTTGTAATATTTCTGGTCCTGTGGCGATTGCGGAGACGGCTGGGCAGATGGCGCGTCAAGGGGCGATACCCTTTGTTGCGCTGATTGCGGGGCTGTCGGCCGCGGTTGGTTTGATGAACCTCTTTCCCATTCCGGTCCTAGATGGCGGACATTTGCTGTTTTGCGCCTATGAAGCAATCACGGGGCGCAAACCAAGTGATTCCGCTTTGCAGGTTTTGATGATGATTGGACTGTTTTTGGTTTTATCGCTGACGGCCTTCGCAGTAGTAATGAATTTCATCTGCCCGTAACTCGGCCCAATGGCTGAAAGCCTCGCAAAATTCGGCAATTGGCGCGCAGTTGGTTTTGACACCCTGCCGGCGAGGAGATAAGTTGACGAAACATTAACCAGGTCATCAACAGGGACAATTGTGATGAAACTTTTTGGAGCTCATACGGCAAGGGTGAATATTTTGGTACGCGCCTTTGGTGTCGTGATGATCTCTTGCGTCTGGTTGGTGCAGGCGGCGCAAGCAAATGATTTTAAAATCAATGAAATAATCGTGGATGGCAACCAGCGGATCGAGACGGCAACAATTCGCAGCTATACAGAGATTGAAATTCCCGCGGTTTTGACCACAGGTGCGGTCAATGATGCAGTGCAGCGCGTGCGCGCTACAAATCTGTTTGAAAGCGTATCCGCCGAGGTGCAGGGCAACCGTCTCAAGGTCACTGTTGTTGAATTTCCGACGGTCAATGAAGTGGCATTTGAAGGCAATGACCGGCTCAGCAGCAAACAGCTAAGTGCTTTGGTGCGCTCGCAATCAAGACGGGTCTATTCGGTGAGCCAAGTGCGTGAGGATGCCAATGCAATTGCCGAGGCTTATGCAAATCAAGGCCGTATATCCGCTTCCGTTGGACCGCGTATCATTCGGCGATCGGACAACCGGGTTGATGTTGTTTTTGAGATTGTTGAGGGTGGTGTTGTAGAGATCGAGCGGCTTTCTTTTGTAGGCAACCGAAAATTCTCCGACCGGCGTTTGCGCCGTGTTTTAAACACCAAGCAAGCCGGCCTTCTGCGGGCATTCATTCAGAGCGACACCTATATCGAGGACCGGGTTGAACTCGATAAACAAGTTATGACTGATTTTTATAAAACACGCGGTTACATCGATTTTCAAGTCCAATCTGTGACCTCAGAGCTTTCCAAAACGCGCGATTCTTTCTTTATAACCTTCCGCGTTCAAGAGGGGCAGCAATTCTCCTTCGGCAAGATTACAACGACATCAAGTCTCGAAGATGTAGATGTGGCCAACTTCGAAAATGCGATCAAAGTCGAGCAGGGGGATATTTACTCTCCGGCCCTGGTCGAAAGCACCATTGCCCGTATGGAACGCCGCGCTTTGGAGCTGGGGCTTGATTTCGCGCGTGTTGAGCCGCGCGTGAGCCGTAATAATGAAAGCTTGGCTTTGGATATTAATTTTATCCTATCTAGAGGCCCGAGCGTTTTTGTTGAGCGGATTGATATTGCTGGCAATACGACCACGCTGGATCGGGTGATCCGACGACAGTTCAAAATCGTTGAGGGCGATGCGCTGAACCCGCGCGAAATTCGCGCCAGCGCAGAACGGATTAGGGCTTTGGGGTTCTTTGCGCGGTCTAATGTAACCGCCCATGAGGGGTCTGCGCCCAATCAACGGATCGTCAAAGTTGAGGTGACTGAGAAGCCCACCGGCAGCTTGAAATTCGGTGCCAATTATAACTCCGCCAATGGGGTCGGGTTGGTGGCCAGTTTTCGCGAAGCAAATTTCTTGGGACGGGGCCAAGCTACCAGTTTCGGCGTCAACACCACCTCAAGCACCCGCAATTTTAATTTTGGCTTCAAAGAACCGTCGCTATACAACCGCGATTTGAGCTTGAGTTTTGGGCTCGATTACCAAGGCACAAGCACGAACAACGCCCGGTATAATACCGGTGCCTTCGCATTTGACGCAGCTTTGGGCTTTCCGGTCAGCGAATCTGGATTTTTGACACCAAAATTCTTCTATGAAACGGAAGAGCTGACAAATGTGACCACAAGTTCAGCTATTATTACCGGCGAAGCGGCGGAGGACGACCGCAAAAACCTCGGCTTGGGCTATCGTTACTCTTTTGACAACCGCCGAACAGGTTTAAATCCGAAAGCCGGTATGTTTTTACGTTTGTCCCAAGATTTTGGTCTGGCCGGGGATGCGCGATTTGTCCGCACGAATGTGAAATTGGGTGGCGAAACCTATCTGCGCAATGAAGACTTTAAAGTCACAGCGACGCTCGAAGGTGGCGCGCTCAATTATGCGAGTGGCAGTTCAAGCCGGATCACGGATCGCTTTTTCCTCGGAGCTGGCCTGTTTCGTGGCTTCGCGCCCGGCGGTCTCGGCCCGCGCGAAGTGGACAGCAGCAACTCAATTGATGACGCGCTTGGGGGTGAATACTACGCCGTTGCGCGATTTGAAACGCAATTTCCAATCGGTCTGCCAGAAGAATACGGCATTGAGTTTGGCGCGTTCTTAGATGCGGGCTCCGTATGGGGCTTAAACTCAGCTTATGTGGGCTCGGGGACCGGCCAAGCACAGGCCAATACAATTTTCTACGATGATTTCACCCTGCGCGCGGTGGCTGGTGTGTCGATCTTCTGGAACACCCCGATTGGTCCGCTGCGCTTCAACTTCACGGATGCGGTTAAGACGGCAGAACATGACGTTGAGCAGAATTTTGATCTCACCGTTTCGACGTCTTTTTGATGGCTGCCTGCGCCGGGTCAGTCCGGCTTTCTGTGCTTCGGCTCATCTTGTTTTGGACACTCCTCGGAGCGCCTTTGGCGGCGCAGGAGACATCTATATTGGTGGTAGATCTTGATCGTGCCTATGAAATTTCCATCTATGGCAAATCGATGCGCGAGCAGTTTCGCAAAGACAACCAAGACGTGGCCGCGGAAAATACGCTCATTCTGAATGCTTTAAAAGATGAAGAGCTGCAGCTGACAGAGAATCGTGCGACTTTATCTGCTGAAGAATTCGCTGCGGCTGCCGCTGCATTTGACGCGAAAGTGCAGAAAATTCGCAGCGCAAGGCTTGAAAAAATTCGACAGGTGGACGAGCAATTTAAGGGGTTGAAGCCGCAGTTTTTCAAACGTATTGAGCCCTTTTTTGACCTGATTATGCGGCAATTCAATGCGACGGTGATTTTGGAGAAAAGCTCAATTTTGCGCAGCATTGAGGGCATCGACATTACAGAGCTTTTGGTTGAGCGGGTTGATGAGGCCTATCTGGCCGAAAATTAAACCTTCGTTGACCCCTACGCGCAGAAGTATGGGCTGGAAAGCCAGCTGTGGCAAATGTTGCACGGCACGCCGGGGTTTGATAGCTTTACTAAAATTAAGGATTATATACATGATTGAACTCGCAAGCGCTGACATCCAACTGATTCAAGCTATCCTCCCCCATCGCTATCCCTTCCTTTTGGTAGATCGTGTCGAAGATATCGACGGGGTGAAATCGGCGCGCGGGATCAAGAACGTCACGATGAATGAACCACATTTTCAAGGCCATTTTCCCGGCACGCCCATCATGCCGGGTGTCACAATCGTCGAAGCTCTGGCGCAAACTGCGGCGGTTATGGTCGGGGTGACACATAACTTGGCAGATACGAATATGTTGATCTATTTTATGGCCATAGATAAATGCAAATTCCGCCGTAAAGTTGTGCCCGGCGATGTTTTGGAATTGCATGTGGAGACTCTCCGCGGCGGGTCCAAAATCTGGAAATTTAAAGGCCGTGGCTTGGTCAACGGTGAGATGGCAGCAGAAGCCGAATTTACCGCCATGATGGATTTGCCGGAGACCGGCAAGTGAGCATAGACAGCACCGCACAGATTCATCCGTCAGCGGTTGTCGAGCCAGGGGCCCGCATCGGGGCGTGCTGTGAAATTGGTCCGTTTTGTTGGATCGGGCCGTATGTGGAGCTCGCCGAAAATGTGGTTTGCAGCTCGCATGTGGTTATTCGCGGGCAAACCAAAGTTGGCTCTGACACTCGGATTTTCTCATTTGCAGTGATTGGAGAAATTCCACAGGATTTGAAGTTTAAAGGCGAAGTCTCACAACTGAAGATCGGCAAAGGCAACACTATCCGAGAGCATGTTACCATCAATCTAGGCACTCAAGGGGGCGGCGGCGTAACCTCGATTGGCGATGATTGTTTGCTGATGGCGGGCTGCCATATTGCCCATGACGCGCGTCTGGGAAATCGGGTCATCATTGTAAATTCTGCCGCCATTGCCGGCCATGTGATCATCGAAGACGAGGTGATTGTTGGCGGCCTTTGCGGCGTGCATCAATTCGTGCGCCTGGGAAGGGGTGCGATTATTGGCGCTGTGACCATGGTGACCAATGATGTAATTCCCTTCGGTTTGGTGCAGGCGTCACGGGGCGAGTTGGACGGCCTAAATTTGGTTGGGCTCAAGCGCCGGGGCGTGGATCGTAAGGACATCACGGCTCTGCGCGCTGCGTTTCAGATGCTGGCCCAAGGGGAAGGTGCGTTTCAAGATCGGGCGAAACGACTGGGTGAGGAAACCGACAGTGCCTATGTGCAGGAGATTGTCGATTTTATTCTGGGCGACAGCGGTCGCTCCTTTTTGACACCGGGTTGAACGGATGTTGGCGCTTATATGCGGGCAGGGCGCCTTGCCTGGGCTGATCGTTCGCAACAGCTCTCACGCGCCGGTGATCGCGGCTCTGGAACAATTTAGGCCCGAGGGGCTAGACGTGGACATAACGTTCCGTCTGGAAACACTGGGAACATTCTTAAACCTGTTAAAAGCGCGCGGGGTGGCGCAGGTTTGTTTTGCAGGCGCGATTAGGCGGCCCAAGGTTGATCCGGAGCGCATTGATGCGGCGACGCAGCCCCTTGTGACGAAGATTGCTGCGGCGCTTGCTGGCGGTGATGATGCCGCCTTGCGCAGTGTGATTGATATTTTCGAACAGGCTGGGTTTGAAGTGGTTGGCTTCACTCAGCTTGTCCCATCGCTCCTACCGCCTGGAGGGGTGTTGAGCATCCGCCACCCAGACGCGCAAAATCGAACAGATATGACACGGGCTCAACAGGTGGTTGAAGGGCTCTCGCCTTTGGATATGGGGCAGGGCTGCGTTGTGGCGTCTGGCCATGTTCTGGCTGTCGAAGCTTTTGGGGGCACCCAGTGGATGTTGTCCAGCCTATCGGAACCTCGCCCCGCGGATTGGCCCGAGGGCGGTTTGCTCTACAAGGCTCCGAAGGTTGGCCAAGAGCGGCGAGTTGACCTGCCGGCCATTGGTCCGGAAACGATGGCGCAGGCCGCGCGGGCAGGCTTGGCGGGCGTTGCCATTTTGCACGGCGTCGTGGTTACGCTGGATTTACCCCATATCATCGCAGAGGCGGATCGTTTGGGGCTTTTTTTTTGGGTGTGTGAGGAAGAGCTGTGAAACTGTTCCTCCTGGCCGGTGAGGCCTCCGGCGATCGGCTTGGGGCGGAGCTTATGCGCGGTCTGCGTCATCTTAAACCAGATGTGAGCTTTCGCGGTATCGCCGGTCCGGAGATGCAGAGTGAAGGCCTGGACAGTTTGTTCGATATGGCGGAGCTCTCCGTCATGGGTCTGGCGGAGGTTTTGCCAAAATATTTCGCTCTTAAGCGTCGCTTGGATCAGACCGTTCGGGAGGTGCTGGCGTGGAAGCCAGATATTTTGGTCACCATCGACAGTCCCGATTTTTGCTTGCGGGTGGCAAGGGCTGTGCGAGCGGCTGACCCGTCGATTGGAACCTGCCACTATGTGGCGCCGTCCGTTTGGGCTTGGCGCCCCGGGCGGGCAAAGAAAATGGCAGGCTATATCGACCATGTGCTGGCGCTATTGCCGTTTGAGCCGCCCTATATGGAGGCGGAGGGTATGGCATGCGATTTCGTAGGTCACCCGGTTGCGGCGCAGGCATCGGTCACATCGAAACATATTGCCCAGTTTCAGGCCGATTTCGGCTTAGATCCAGCGCGTAGATCTTTGGTGGTTTTGCCCGGATCCCGAGCCTCAGAAATAAAGCGCCTATTGCCCATTTTTTGCAAGGTCGTGGCACAGCCGTGTTTTGCAGAATTTCAATTTATTTTTCCGACCTTGCCGCATTTGGAGCCTCTCTTGCGGGCTGAAATTGACGTTCTTGCGCAAGATAAAGTCTTGGTCACAGGTGCCGGGCTGAGTGCGGCGGACGCGGCTGAACAGCGTCTTGTTGCCTATGGCGCTGCGACAGCGGCATTGGCGGCCTCTGGCACCGTATCGCTCGAGCTGGCTGCGGCAGGCACGCCGATGGTGATTGCCTATGACATGGGTTTTATCTCGCGGTGGGTGATCGGTGCTATGCTCAGAATTGACACGGTTACTTTGGTCAATTTGGTGTCAGAAACTCGCGCTGTGCCAGAATTTATTGGAAAGGGTTGCAAAGCCGAGCGAATTACACCTGCCTTACAGCAAATTTTGGATGCACCGGCTGCTCAGACGAAAGCCATAAAGACGACGATGACACGCCTTGGCAGGGGGGATCCGGAGTTGCCCTATCGCGCGGCGCGCGCGGTGCTGAGAGGTCGTGAGTAGCTTTAGCCGCGTGTGATCCACCCACCGCCCAAAACCCGACTACCATCGGGATCATAGAAAACGCATGCCTGCCCCTGAGCAACACCCTCCTCGGCGACCATGAGCTCAACCATCGCTTCGGTCTCGGACAGCGGGCGCAGAACAGCGTCGCGCGGCGGGCGCGTGGATCGGACTTTGGCAGCGATGCTCCATTCAGCCTGGGCCGTCAAAGGCTCATCCCCAAGCCAATTGACCTCCTTAAGTCGCACTTGCCGCGTCGCCAGCATCTCTTTCGGTCCGACAACCACCTGTCGGTTCTCAATATCCAAACGGATCACATAGATTGGATCGGTCAACCCGCCAATGCCAAGTCCGCGCCTCTGGCCAATTGTATAGTGGATAATGCCGTTATGGGTTCCCAAGACCTTGCCGCTCTGATCGACAATGTCACCCGGCTTTGCAGAGCCCGGATGCAGTTTTTCGATCACCGCGGCGTAATTACCATCTGGCACGAAACAAATATCTTGGCTGTCGGGTTTATCGGCCACGCCAAGCCCGTATTTGCTCGCCAGAGCGCGCGTTTCTGCCTTGGATGTCAAATGCCCCAAGGGAAATCTCAGGTAGTCGAGTTGCTCAGCGGTGGTCGAGAACAAAAAGTAACTTTGATCGCGATTATGATCTGCAGCCATATGCAATTGCGCACCATTCGTACCGGTTTTGCGCTGGATGTAATGGCCTGTGGCCATGCAATCTGCATCAAGATCTTTGGCCGTTTGCAGCAAGTCTTTGAATTTCACCCGCTCATTGCAGCGAATGCAAGGCACGGGCGTGGCCCCAGCAAGGTAGCTTTCAGTGAAATCGTCGATAACCGCTTCGCGAAACGTGTTCTCATAGTCCAATACATAATGCGGAAATTTGAGCTCTTCGGCCACGCGGCGCGCATCATGTATGTCACGGCCAGCACAGCAGGCGCCCTTTTTTGCGAGTGCGGCTCCGTGATCGTACAGTTGCAGGGTAATGCCAACAACATCATAGCCTTGTGCCGCTAATTCCGCCGCAACAACCGAACTATCAACCCCGCCTGACATGGCTACAACCACCCGCGTGTCGGCGGGTGCCTTGGCAAAACCAAGGGAATTTAAAGGGGGCTCGTGGCGCATGGGAGGTGCTCAGTCCTGCAGAATTTAGCAAAATTATAATAACAAAATTCCCGCGCTCCACAATACATTTCACAACACATTTAGTGCTTTGCGGTCAATTGGCGGCGAGAAAGGAGCTCGCAGCATGCATATTCGTAAGGTTCCCGGTCCTCGCACGGTTCAGCTGCCCGATGGGGGATTTTTGAGCCGTGGTGACCTGCCGCCGCCCACCACAAAGCGCTGGGTCGCCTCTCGCAAGGCGGTGGTCGTGAAAGCCGTACGTTTTGGGCTCATCTCATTGGAAGAGGCCTGTAGTCTCTATGATTTGACGCAAGATGAATATTGCAGCTGGCAAACAGCGGTTGCCCGCTACGGCGAGTCGGCGCTGCGTGCGACGGCCTTGAAAAAGTATCGTTAATTTGATCAATAGTTTACAGAAATCGAGTTTATGAGTAACGTTAAATTAACCAGTTTATTTCAGGATGTTTTTAGCTGATATTGGGGGTTTTTATGCGTATACTTTTGATTGAAGATGATCCTGTTACGTCTAGAAGTATTGCACTTATGTTGGGGCATGCAAACTTTAACGTCTATACGACGGACCTAGGGGAAGAAGGCATTGATTTAGCAAACCCTATGATTACGACCTGATTTTACTCGACTTAGTTCTGCCTGATATCAACGGGCATGATGTTCTGCGCCAATTGCGTGTCGCTCGTATTGATACGCCGATTTTAATCCTTTCCGGCGAGACCGACACGGAGAATAAAATGCGCGGATTTGGGTCTGGCGCTGATGATTATCTGACCAAACCGTTTCACCGCGAGGAATTGATCGCACGCATTCACGCCATCATTCGGCGCTCAAAAGGCCATTCGCAATCTATCATCAAGACCGGTGATATCGAGGTGAATTTGGACGGAAAAACCGTGGAAGTGCGCGGAAATGCGGTGCATTTGACTGGTAAAGAATATCAAATGCTTGAGCTGCTGAGCCTGCGCAAAGGCACAACACTTACTAAAGAAATGTTCTTAAATCATCTCTATGGCGGTATGGATGAACCTGAGCTGAAAATTATTGATGTATTTATCTGTAAGTTGCGCAAGAAACTGAGCGAAGCCGCTGGCCGCGAAAATCATATCGAAACTGTTTGGGGGCGGGGATATGTGCTGCGTGATCCCAAACCGGACACTTCGGCGCAGGATATGGCGATTTCAGCCTAAGGGTCAAAATTTGCCTGGGCCCTTGCCATTCTATGCCTTGGGTCCTTGGGCCGGGCAACTTGGGGGCTGGGCAACTTGAGATCTGCGGATGCCACTTGGCACCGCGAAACACCGACACAACTTCGCGCGCCGGGCACGCCATCAGCGGTTGTCATAATTGGCAGCAGACAGTGATGAGCTCTGACAAAAGCCGGCAGAGATCATAGCGCAAGACCTCTGGACGGGATCGGATCCAATCCGTAGTTTAGCCCGAAGAATCCGGGGGGCGGAATGGCGCAAGATCCACTAATATCAGACCTGACAGACGATCAAGCAGCTCTTGAGTTACAGCGCTTGGCTCTGGTTTTGTCACAAGCCAATCAGGCCTATCATCGTGATGACAGCCCATCGATAGATGACGCTAGCTATGATCAGCTCAAGCGGCGCAACGCGCAGATTGAACAAAGATTTCCGCATCTGAAGCGAAGCGATAGCCCGAGCGATCAAGTCGGCGCAAAGCCAAAAGAGGGCTTTGGCAAAATTCGTCATCGCCAACCGATGCTATCCTTGGCAAATGCCTTCGAAGTGCAAGAGGTGGAGGATTTCGTCGCCCGGCTTAAAAAATTCTTGAACCTTGCGCCCCAGTCGCACATGCGCATGACGGCTGAACCCAAAATCGACGGCCTTTCGCTGTCAATACGCTATGAGAAGGGGCAGCTCATTCACGCGGTGACCCGCGGGGATGGTGAAACCGGCGAAGAGGTTACCGCCAATGCCCTCACCATCGCCGATATTCCCAAAACATTGAGCGGCGCGCCCGATGTTCTCGAGGTGCGCGGCGAAGTCTATATGACCCACGCTGATTTTGCGGCCCTCAACGCCACACAAGAGCAGGCCGGACAAAAACCCTTTTCGAACCCACGCAATGCCGCCGCCGGTTCTCTTCGTCAATTGGACGCTCAGGTTACCAAGGCGCGCCCATTGTTATTTTTCGCCTATGCCTGGGGCGATCTATCCGAACCCTTAGCTCCCAGCCAGTCCGAGGCAGTGGCGCGGCTGCAAGCTTTGGGGTTTTCCACCAATCCGCTGTTTATAACCTGTGACACTCCCGCAGAGTTGATCAGCCATTATCGCGCGATTGAATTGGCCCGCTCTGATCTGGGCTATGACATAGATGGCATGGTCTACAAGGTGGATGATCTCGGGTTGCAAGCGCGGCTCGGGTTCAGAGCCACCACCCCCCGCTGGGCCATAGCTCATAAATTTCCTGCGGAATTGGCTTGGACTGAATTGCTCGGCATTGACATTCAAGTTGGGCGCACAGGGGCGTTAAGCCCTGTGGCGCGCCTCAATCCGGTGACTGTTGGCGGCGTGGTTGTCTCCAATGCCACATTGCACAATGAAGATTATATTGCTGGTCGGGATAGCAAAGGCGACAGCATCCGTGGCGGCAAGGATATTCGTGTTGGCGATTGGGTGCAAATTTACCGCGCCGGAGATGTCATTCCAAAAATCGCCGATGTGGATCTGTCGCGCCGACCGGTCGATAGCGCCCCGTTTGATTTCGCAGAAAAGCTCAAACAAGAGGGAATTGAGGGTAAACGCGCGCCGGGCGATGCGGTGTGGCGCTATTGTGGTGATGAACCTTTAGCGGATTTGGCCATTGAGGCCTTGAAACATTTTGTCTCGCGCCAAGCTTTCGATATCGAAGGTCTCGGCGCGAAGCAGATCGAACAATTCTACCATCGCGGTTGGATCCGAACACCGGTGGATATTTTTACCCTGAAGTCCCGCTTTGGCCCGGGACAATTGCAGCAACTTTGCAATCTCGATGGCTGGGGCGAAAAATCTGCGCAAAAACTCTTTGACGGGATCGATGCGAAGCGCAGCATCGAATTGCACCGTCTGATTTTTGCTCTTGGGATTCGGCATGTGGGCGAAGGTGCGGCTAAACTTTTGGCCAATCGCTTCGTCACATGGGAGGCTTTGAGCGAGGCGATGCGGAGCGCTGTGCCAGGAAGTGCGGCGGCGGCGGCCTTGGTTGAAATTGAAGGGGTCGGCGAGGTTATGGCCCAATCGGTGGTTGAACGTTTTCAAGATCCAGAGCGATTTGCAGCCTTGCAGCTCTTGCTCGCACAGTTGCAGGTGAGCCCCGCGCCACAGATTGACAGCTCAAGTAGCCCAGTGGCGGGCAAAACCGTCGTTTTTACCGGAACCTTGACACAGATGACACGGGCAGAGGCCAAGGCCAGGGCCGAGACATTGGGTGCAAAAGTTTCCGGTTCCGTCAGTGCCAAGACAGATATTCTGGTGGCCGGTGCCGGTGCCGGTTCAAAAGCAAAAAAAGCGACACAATTGGGAATAGAGACCCTTGATGAAGAGGGCTGGATCGCGTTGATTGAAGGCCTATGAGCACGCGCCCTGAAATTCTTTTCCCGCTGTTCGCCGAACTTAACACGTTAAGCGGTGTGGGCGACAAAAGTGCCAAGGCCTTCGCCGGGCTCAAAATCACCAAGCCGCGTGACTTGATCTTTACCCTGCCACATTCGGTGGTCGATCGCCGGGTGGTGCAAAGCGTACAAGGCTTAGCGGCGCCGCAAACCCTTAGCGTGCGCGTGCGCGTGGTTAAACACGTTCCGGCCCGAGGCCGTGGCAAGCCATACCGCATCATCGTGGAGGATGCGCAAAGCACCATTGAATTAATCTTTTTCCATGCGCGTGGTGACTATCTCGAGCGCATCTTGCCACTGGGTGAGGAACGATTGATTTCTGGCAAGCTCGAGGTGTTTGATCACCGCGCGCAAATGGTGCATCCCGAATATATTCTGAGGCTGGAGGCAAGCGACGAGCTGCCGCAATTTGAACCCATCTACCCGCTTACGGCCGGGGTTTCGGGAAAGCTCATGTCCAAGGCCGTGCGTGCGGCCCTGGACAAAGTGCCAGATTTGCAGGAGTGGATCGAGCCCTCTGTGCTGTGCGATAATGGCTGGCCAGATTTTACCACGGCCATTCGTGACGCACATGCGCCCAAAGGTATGGCTGATGTGGCGGCCCATAGCCCGGCGCCGGTGCGCTTGGCCTATGACGAATTTCTGGCTCACCAGTTGACCAAGGCGATTGCGCGGGCGCAAGCGCGGATTCGCACAGGCCGGATCACCGCAGGCACGGGTCATTTGCAACAAAAAGTTTTGGAGCAACTGCCCTATGCGCTCACAGGAGCGCAGCGCCAGGCAATTTCTGAGATTGGGGCGGATATGGCCAGCCCTCGGCGCATGAATAGGCTGCTGCAAGGAGATGTCGGGGCTGGAAAAACATTGGTGGGCTTTATGGCTCTGTTGCAGGCGGTCGAGAGCGGCGGGCAGGGCGTTTTGATGGCTCCCACGGAAATTTTGGCCCGCCAGCATTTGGAGGGTCTGCGGCCTTTGGCCGATCGTGCCGGGGTGCGAGTCGATATGCTCACCGGCCGGGATAAAAGCGCCGCGCGTCGTCAAAAGCTGGAGGATTTGGCAAATGGCGCGATTGACATTCTCGTGGGCACGCATGCGGTCTTTCAAGACGCGGTGACCTTTAAAGATCTTCGCCTGTCGATCATTGATGAGCAGCACCGGTTTGGCGTTCAGCAACGCCTGGCTTTGGGCACCAAGGGCACCAAGGTGGATGTCCTCGTGATGAGCGCCACACCGATCCCGCGCTCTTTGGAATTGGCGCAATATGGCGATATGGATGTCTCCACACTGTATGAAAAGCCGCCGGGGCGCAAACCCATTGCCACCGCCGCGGTGCCCCTGTCGCGTCTGGCGGATGTGATTTCCAAATTAAAGGCCGCGATCGCTTCGGGTCGCCAAGCCTATTGGGTTTGCCCATTGGTTGAAGAGAGTGAGACTATGGATTTGACCGCGGCAGAAGAGCGGTTCAAAATTTTGCGCGCGGCTCTTGGTGAGGGCAACGTCGGTTTGGTCCATGGGCAATTGGCACCCGCACAGAAGGATGCCGCGATGGCAGATTTTGTGGCAGGTGAGACAAAGGTCTTGGTCGCCACGACGGTGATTGAGGTGGGGGTAGATGTGCCCAATGCGACGATCATGGTGATTGAGCGTGCGGAAAATTTTGGATTGGCACAGATGCATCAGTTGCGCGGGCGGGTCGGGCGCGGCGATGCTGCTTCGACATGCTTGTTGATGTACCAAGCCCCTTTGAGCAAATCTGCCGAGCGGCGGCTTGGGATCATGCGAGATACGGAGGATGGATTCCTCATTGCCGAGGAAGATCTGAAGATGCGAGGGGCGGGTGATGTGATTGGCAATGCGCAATCGGGCCTGCCGCGTTTCAAGGTTGCCGACTTGGAACAGCAAAGCGCATTGATGGCCACGGCGCATCAAGATGCGCGTATGCTGCTGCAAAGCGATCCGACCCTGACTGGCACAAGAGGCAGAGCCGCTCGCATCCTGCTATG